>JBBQGJ010000407.1:0-6071 GCA_038322925.1 Mycobacteriales bacterium | reverse complement strand
ACGCGCGGGCTGTTGGCGGAGTCTGGAGCCGAAGTCAAGCCGTCGCGCCAAGTCCGGCGCAACACGTGGGTGCCGGCGCTAAGCGAGCGCAAGAAAGCGGTCGCCGCTTCCCGAGCGAAGCTGCGCAAGGAGCTCGACGCTGATGCCGGCCGCCGCAAGACGCTACGCGAGGCCATCAGCAAGCACGTTCTCCGGCCGCAGCAGCCCAACCCAAGACCGATCGCGGAATCAGCAGACGAGAACATAGGCGAGCGATGACCATCACCGCACTCTTCGGCCCGCTCCTCGACCTCCTCACCGCCCAGACCGCAGCGGACGCGAAGGCACGCTGGGCGGGCGGGCCGACAGTTGGCCGCAAGAGCGCTCCCCCGCTGCCGCTCGATACGTATCTGATCGCGCTCGGCGCCCTCGAGGACGCGTACGTCGGCGTCACACCTGGAGAGCTATATCAGCGGCTGCGGCGGCTGTATTACAGCCCACCTTCTGGCGTAGGAGGGAAGTTCGACACCGTCATCGGCACCAACGAGTACTGCAGCGCCGACATCGATCGGCCGGTGACGGCGGGTGGCACACTCACGTCGCCGCTCTCGCTTGACATGCTCAACGTGCTGTTTGCTACCAACACGGTGATCACTCCGGCCGGAAATCACGTCGACCCGAGCCACTGGTACGCGCCGCTCGATATTAGGTACAACGGCCTCGGCTTTATAGCCCGCGGGCCGATGGCCGATGTGCCCTGGAGCGGGCTGGTGACCTGGGCCGGCGATCTCGCGTCGTGGTGGTCGGAGTGGGAGACGCGCCGCGAAGCGCTCGAGGTGAACGGTGTGCGCCTCACTGCGGCAGAGCGCGAAGCGCTACTCGATCAATCCTTCGCCAACCGCGTCACCAAGGAAGACCTGCTCGCCGACATGGACGCGCAGATTTTCGCGCAGCACGTGCCGGGCAGCATGCGCCTCTCGGCATATATCCGGACCTACTATGCGGCTGAGACCACGCCGATCGCCAGTCTGAACGCGTCAACGCCAAACGCGATGACGCGCGTCCCACACTTCGTGCGCGCCGCCAATCCGGCGCTGCAGTATCGCGTGCAGAGCGAGGCGCCACTCCGGATCACGATCGCGGTGGAGACGAATGCAGTGATCTTTTTGGCCTTGCGTCGCGTAATCGAGGTCTTCGAGACCGGACCGGTGGACGAATCTGATATAAACAAAGGCCTGGATATGGTCGGGATCATCCGCGACCGCTTCATTACTTTTCTCAAGAAGTGTATGGCGTCGGGCGACGCCAACTGGCCGCGGCCTTGAAATGGTTAGAGAAAGTCCTCACGGGCACCTTCCCAGCTTCGCTGAATCGTACCCTTCGGACATCACAGTCTGACTTGAACGCATCCTTATAGATCAGCGATTCATCAGCGCCGGGCGGGAAACCAGCGGTGACTGACTCATGGATGCCTACTTCCGTTCATCCGGGACCGTGAGGACCAGAAGCAACGACAGCCCCCGACGGGCGTCCGGCAACCCCTGGTGGGCGGATTTGCTGCGCGCAGCGCATACAACCAGTGATCTTTACGGGTCATCCGTCGGAAGTTGTGCTCGATGCGTTCCGGTCATCACTGTCCTGGCCGTCAACCGGTCAGGCCGGCGGCGATGAGTGGGTCGAGCTCGCGGGCGAGGTAGTTCTTGACCAGAACACGATCTGGTTGTCACCCGGGCCGCGCGCCCGGGCGGATGCCTCGTGCATGCGCTGGTAGTTCACCGCCGGGATACCCCAGATGACCGTCTCGAGTGCTCGCCGGGCCACCGCCCGATCCGTCACGTCGTCGGAATGAGTGTTCGGCCGACCCGGCGATGGCGCCGCCAAGATTCAACGCGGCCGGACTGTGTCTCGCAACTCGTGTCCGTAACTGACCCCTGCCAAGCATTCGTACACGGCATTCGGACACAGGCAAGCAAAGGATGGTTCGCGTGACAAGTGTCCGTAACCCGTGTCCGAATGCTCGCGGCAGTTATGAGACGTTGCGCGCGTGGAGTTCGCTCCGATCCGGCGACAGCGGGTCTTGTTCCCGTGACCGGCGAGGAGTTGACGGGTATTGCGTGTCGGAAGGCAGTCCACGTCCCGGCTCCGGTGTCACAACACCTCCGTGTGGTGAAGCGGTTCCGCTGACCGAGCTGCATCGGGACCGAGGATGGCGTCGAGCTGCCCTTCCAGCGCGGCGAGGGCGGACCCGGCGCTCAGTGTCGTGCTCAGCATCATGACTCCGAGACCCTCGGCCAGTGCCAGCAGCGCGGTGGCCGTGTGTGCCGGATCCCTGGCAGCCGGGACGCCCTGTGCGGGCCGGGCACATTCCACCTGACAACTGAGGAAGGCATGCAACTCGTGGTTGTCCTCGGTCAGCCCCTGCGCCGCCGACGGTTGGGTGGCCGCGTACGCCTGGAAGGCAAGCGCAACCCGTCCGTCAGCGCGTTGTGACTCCGTCAGTGGCAGCAGAGTACGCAGCACCACGCCGACAACCTCACGGGCCGAGGCGCTCTCGTCGAGCCGGCTGAGCGCTTGGGTCATCCGCGTCTCGTACCGGGCCGCCGCCGTTCGCATCGCGAAGTCCATCATCGCGTCCTTGGTCGGGAAGTAATGCTGCACCATCCCTGCGGTCACACCGGCTTCGGCGGCGACATGCCGCAGGCTCACCGCCTGCAGGCCACGATCTGCGGCAACCCGCATCAATGCTGCGGCGATCTCCTCACGCCTGAGCTGGTGATCCACGTATTTCGGCACGCCGGTCATCGTTTCACATTGCAATCGTATTGACTCCTCCAGCCTCGGAACGCTACGTTGCATTGCAGTCGTAATATCAAGAGGAGGCATCCATGGTGGCAGACCGCACGGGACCCTCGATCGCAGTGGAGGGGCTGGTCAAGCGCTACCGCACGACAACCGCGTTGAACGGCGTCGACCTGACGGTCGGTCCCGGCTCGGTACTTGGGTTGCTCGGGCCCAACGGAGCGGGCAAGACCACGGTGATCCGGGTCCTTGCCACACTGCTGCGCTACGACGAGGGCTCGGTGGCCGTGTGCGGGTTCGACGTGGCCCGCCACCCTCACCGTGTTCGACAGCTCATCGGCATCACCGGGCAGCAGACGTCGGTTGATCAGGACCTGACCGGATCGGAGAACCTCCGGATGATCGGACGCCTCCTGGGCCTGAGTCGGGCAAACGCCGCACGCCGAGCTGACGAATTGCTCGGTGACGCAGGTCTGGGTGAGGCAGCCGGGCGTCCCGCCAGGACTTACTCCGGCGGTATGCGGCGGCGGCTGGACCTGGCCGTCGGCCTGGTGAACCGCCCCGCTGTCGTCTTCCTCGACGAACCCACCGTCGGTCTCGACCCGGCCGGCCGAGGCGACACCTGGCAAATGGTCGGGCATCTCGCGCAAGCCGGCTCGACAGTGCTGCTCACCACGCAGTATCTCGAGGAGGCCGACCACCTCGCCGACCAGATCGTCGTCATCGATGCCGGCACGGTCGCCGCACGGGGCACACCGGATGAGCTGAAGCGGCGGCTGGGCCGACAGACCCTCGACGTACAGGTCACCGACCCCACACGGCTCGATGACGCCGTGGCGTGCGTCGCTCAGGTCGTTCACGCCGATCCCGTCGTGGACCGCCCGACCCATCGCCTGAGCGCCGCGGTGTCCGACGGTCACGCGATGCCCGCCGTCGTCCGCGGGCTCGAAACCGCTGGCATCGAAGTCAGCGAACTGGCCCTGCGCCTGCCCAGCCTGGACGACGTCTTCCTCACCCTGACCGGCAAACGGGCTGCCGAACCGCCCGCACCCGCCGCCGTCATCGAAAAGGACGACCACGCAGGACACGCGGCATGACCACCGACTCCGCCCTGGTCGGCACCCGCAACCCCACACCCCGGCCAGGACCCACCCTCGCTCTCACCCAGTGCGTCACCCTGTCCTGGCGCGGCATCGTCAAGATCCGTCGCAACCCCCTGGGCCTGGCCGACGTCGTCATCGGGCCCGCGATCTTCCTCGTCCTGTTCGGTTACGTCTTCGGCGGCGCCATTTCCGGCGACATCACCGGGTATCTGCAGTACGTCTTCCCGGGCATCGTCGGGATCGCCACACTGTTCGCGACGATGGGCGTCGGCGTCTCACTGAGCAGTGACTTATCCTCAGGTGTTTTCGACCGTTTCCGCAGCCTGCCGCTCCTGCGAGCAGCACCCTTGTTCGGGGCAATCGGCAGCGACGTCATCCGCCAGTTCGTCTCACTGACCGCGCTCATCGGGTTCGGACTTCTCCTGGGAGTCCGCTTCGACACCGGCCCAGTCCAAGTACTGACCGGATGCGCGTTGGCGGTCGCCTTCGCGCTCGCATTTTCATGGGTCTGGGTGCTGCTCGCCCTGCTCATCCCGGACACCCAGGCGGTGCAGGGCCTGGGCGCCGTCACCATCCTGCCCTTGGCCTTCGCCAGCAACATCTTCGTGCCCGTCGACACCATGCCGGGCTGGCTGCAGACCATTGCCGACGCCAACCCCGTCGGCCACCTCGTTGACGCCGAAAGAGGGCTCATGATGGGTGGCCCCGTCCTGCAACCACTGCTATGGACCATCGCCTGGATGGTCGCGTTCGTCGTCCTGTTCGCTCCGCTGTCCCTGCTGGCCTACAACCGAAGAGCGTGATTCCGTTTGTTTGCCCCCGAAACTTGATTTACCGCGCCGGATTGTGGATCCACTGGGTGATTCGTGTCTTGGCGTCTTGCGCTCGCCAGCACAGCAACACCAACTGTCAACCTTTGAAAGCTCCGTACACGCGCGGCGTGACGTTCGGGGAGAAGTAACGCAACGATCGTTCGCGATACAACCTCGCCGAATGGCATCGGCGCAGGTCACGTCTGTCAAGCAACCCGTGTCGGCATCTTCGGAACGGGAACCCCTCTTCCTGTTACCTCCAGAGATGCCGTTTATAGGGCGGCAGGGAGCGCGAACAGTTCACAACTGGCCCAGTCCAGGTGCCCGTCGTCCTGGTCGGTTCACCCGGCGAAGGAGGGCGGGTTGCCCTGCGACGTTGGCCGGGCGGCCGGGCATGGCCGGACGCAGGAAACGACGGACATCCCCGATGCCGCTGGGACTGAGATCCAGCAGCATGCAGGCCTTTTCGATTGACGACTGGGCTGACAGCAGATCCATCTCCGCCATCTCCAGTTGATCCTCAGACCCGCCCGCAGCGGCGGCGCCGAGTGCAGCCCTGGCGCCGGCCACGATGGCGGCCAGTTCCGTGATGACCGCGTGCACTGTCGCCAAGTCGGTGCCCGGTTCAGTCACCGTGGTGCTCCCGTCTGCTCGGTCTGGGCGCCGGCGGTGAGTGATTCCGGTGGGCGCGGCGGCAGGTGCCGATACAGGGTGGTCCGGGTGATCCCGGTCTTGGCCACGATCTGCGCGATGGTGTCCCCCTCATCCCGGAGCCGGCGGGCGTAGTCCAGCTGGTTCGGGTTGACCACCGACGGCCGACCAACGAGCCGGCCCTTCTCCGTCGCGACCGCCCTGGCGTGCGAGGCACGCTCGAGCATGTAAGTCCGTTCCATCTGAGCGAAAAGGGCCAACAACACCACCGCGAGCTGGGCCATCGGGTCGGCCGGGTTCGCCGAGTCCACCTTGATCGGGTCGGCCAGGTTCCGGACACCGATTCCCCGCTCGGCCAGCTCGTGAATGAGGTTCAGGGTGTCCCGCACGGTGCGACCCAACCGGTCAAGGGTGTGCACAACGATTACGTCACCGGCCCGGGCGTACCCGGTCACAGCCCGCAGCCCGGGTCGTTCCACGGTGGACCCAGATTTCTTGTCCAGATAGATCTGGGCCGGGTCGACCCCCGCGGCCTGTAGTGCGTGAACTTGCCGGTCGAGGTCCTGTCTTGACGTTGACACCCGTGCGTTAACCCGGCTTAGTGGTCGTGTCTCAGGGATGCGGATCCTGAGATCCGTTCTGGTGGATAACTTCCGCATCGTCGGGTGTCTCGATTGGGACTGTCGGTGGGGCCTGCTTTGCTGCTTGGTGTGCTTGTTCACCACTT
>JBBQGJ010000406.1:0-6120 GCA_038322925.1 Mycobacteriales bacterium | reverse complement strand
CGGTCCACGATTGGCCGCGCTGGCCGACGTGGTCGCTGCCGCGCCCTGGCCGGCGCCCGTCATGGTGGCTGTGGTGCAGGGGGAGCTGCTGGCGCTGCGGCCCTTCGGGTCGGCCGACGGTGTTGTCGCTCGTGCCGCCGGCCGGCTCGCGATGATGTCCTCGGGCCTTGACCCGGACGGCCTGGTCGTGCCGGAGGTCGCGTACCTGCGCTTCGGGCCCCGGTATCGGTCGGCCGCGCGGGAGTTCGGGGCAGGCGAGGCGAGCGGTGTGACAGCGTGGCTGCTGCTGGTCTGCGAAGCGCTGATCGCCGGTGCCAGGGAGGGCGGCTCCATCGCCGACGCTGCCGGCTGACTCCGACCTGCTTACGGGCGGCCAGGACCGGCGCGATCGCCATTCCACGGATCAAGAAACGCAATTCAATTGCATAGAGTAATCGAATGGTCACTGAGCGAATTCAATGACGGGGGTTGATTCCCTACTCGGCTTTCGTCTGATCGGGTGATTTTGGACGGAAGCCTTGTTGCTAGATTGTCGATACGAGGCCAAGTTTATTGGTCACATCGAGGCCGCCGCTGCCTCTCGGCAGTGCTGACGAGTCGCCCCGCACAGCGGTGGCCGGCAAGGACCGACTGGATCTGTCATCACCGGTGTCCCGCCGACGGCCGGTCGACGGGACACCTCAGTCGATGCGGGCGAGCGCGGGCGAGTGCGGGCGAGTGCGGGCGAGTGCGGGCGAGCGCGGCTGGGCCTTTGGCGCGGTGTCCGACCGGCAAGTGGATGGTGCTGCCGGCCGGGAATGAAAGACGGCGCCCCAACATCAGTTGGGGCGCCGTCTGCGCAGGCTGACCGGCTACCAAGCTTCACCACGACTCGTCGTAACGGGCTCCTCGACTCTCGTGGTTTGCCCTGACGACGTACCTCCCGCGGCTCATAGCGGTGAGTGGGTACCGGGGTCCGCGCGGGGAGCTCCGAAACGGGGGTGACGACGTTTCTCCTCCACGTCGTCCTTGGCCGCTCAGGGGTCCCTGAGATAGTGATACCTCCGTCAGGGGCCTGCGGCAACAGGTGGAGCAATTTCTTGCACACCCTGACCGATTCAGATGCACCCAAAAGGGTCACGACCGATTCTCTCGACGAAGAGCGATGAAACACGCGGCGCGGGAGTAGGTGACGAACTCGCGATAACGGGTCTACAGTGGGAGGCGTCGGTTTCCACCCCCCCCGGAACCGACCACCCGGTTCAGCTCAACCCCCCGGAGCTGAACCCCGCGGCCCCCGCCCTCCCCCCTGGCGGGGGCCGCCCCTTTTCCCCGGGTGGGCATTCACTGGTCATTTGTCGCTTCTGTGCGGAATGTCTTTTTCGGGCGCTGATCCGTTACTCGGTCGATGCCCACGCATCGAGTCAGGATCCGCCTGCCGTTGTACTCCCTGCCGGCAGCGTGGTCGGGATGTACCAACAGCGGGATGCACCGACAGTGCTCTCCGAATGGCGACCGCCGCCTACTTGCACGGCCCGCCTCGCCAACAGAGCCGTCCGGCCGGGGTATGACGCGTGGGCGCGGTTGATGCTCGCGCATGGACCGGTGCGACGGCGGCGACCACTTGGGGCTCCTCGGCTTGGGACTCCTCGGCGCTCGGCGCGACGCGGATCGGCGTCCGTTTGCAGCGATGGGTCGTTCGAATGGCGGCGCTGCTCACGTCGTGTCCCACGCATTCGCCACCGTTGTCGGCCATCGGCCGGTATCTGCCGCCGGCGTTTGCCATTCACGGCATTCGGGACCAATCGTCGGACTTGTCCCGCTGATTTGTCCCCATGTCTGCATTTCATCCCCAACCGGGACGGCGCGCTTTCGTCGCCGACCTCCGGACGCTGAGCTGTTGGCCAGAGACCCCACCGGGGTCACCGGCCCAGGGGAGCTCGCGATGGAGGATCGACCACTGATCATCACCGATGACGACGACGTCCTTGACGATCTGATGCGGATCTCTGCGGCGGCCGGTGTCGAGGTCACTCACAGCCGCGATCCCGGCCAGCGAGGACTATGGCGTTCCGCATCGTTGGTGCTCATCGACGCGCCGCTGGTTGCCGCTGCGGTCTCCGCCGGGCTCGGTCGAAGGCCCGGCGTGGTCGTCGTCGCCGGCGACGAACCCGATGCCGGTCTCTGGGAGCAGTGCGTTCGCCTCGGCGTGGATCGCACGGTGCTGCTGGCTCAGTCGGAGGAATTCCTGGTCGGCGTGCTGTCCGACGCCGCGATCGGCGGCCAGGGCGATGGCCGGTGCATCGCCGTTGTCGGCGCGTGTGGCGGAGCAGGAGCGTCGGTGTTCGCCGGAGCGTTGGCGGTCGTGGCCGGCCGGGCAGGTGAGCATGTCCTGCTGGCGGACTGTGACCCATGGGGTCCCGGGCTGGACGTCGTGCTCGGTGTCGAGTCGGGCCGCGGAATGCGGTGGACCGATCTGTCGGCACCGTCGGGCAGACTCCCTGCCGAGGCACTGCAGCGGGCGTTGCCCGCGGTCACCGTCGGGCACGGCAGGCTCTCGGTGTTGTGCCACGATCGCCGATCCGAGTCCGACATCGATCCCGAAGTCGTTGACGTGGTGCTCGATTCGGGTCGGCGCGCGGGCGGGCTCACCGTCGTCGACGTGCCCAGGCACCCGACGGCGGTGGCGGACCGAGTCCTGGAACAAGCAGATCTGACCGTGCTGCTCGCGCCGGCCGAGGTCCGGGGATGCTATGCCGCCGGCCGGATCTGCCGCCGGTTCCACGAGCTCGGCGCCCGCCCGGGGCTGGTGGTGCGCGGACCCTCGCCGGGTGGGCTGGGCGCCCAGGACGTTGCGGATGTACTGGAACTGCCGCTGCTCAGCCGACTGCGGGCGGAGCCGAAGTTGGCTCGCGACATCGAGTTCGGCCGGCTGCCGGGGTGGGATGCGCGCAGCTCGGTGGCGCGCGC
This sequence comes from Mycobacteriales bacterium, assembly GCA_038322925.1. Lineage (GTDB taxonomy): Bacteria > Actinomycetota > Actinomycetes > Mycobacteriales > Nakamurellaceae > Nakamurella. Next base: position 3,171 of record JBBQGJ010000406.1, on the reverse strand, counting down.
TGCCGGGCGGGTGCTGGCCTCCGTCGGCGCGCCGGTCCGGTGACATCGACCGCAGCGGTCGGCGACGACATCGTCGAACGGATCCAGCGCAGGCTCGCCGACGAGCACAGCGACCCGACATCCTCGGCGCTGGCCCGGGCGCTGCGCGCGGAGTCGTCAGGCTTGATCAGCGACGCCGAGATGCTCCGGATGATCCGGTTGTTGCAGCGCGAGTTGGTTGGCGCCGGACCGCTGGCCGACCTGCTGGCCGATCCGGCGACGACGGACGTCGTCGTCAACGGACCGGACGACGTCCGGGTGGATCGCGGGTCTGGATGGCAGGACGCCGGCGTTCGGTTCGCGGATGAGGCCGCGGTGCAGCGGCTGGCCCGCAGGCTCGCGACCGCCGCCGGCCGTCGTCTGGACGACGCGCATCCGCACGTGGACGCCCGCCTGACCGACGGCACCCGGCTGCATGCCGTGCTCGCCCCGGTCGCGGCCTCGGGGACCTGCCTGTCGTTGCGGGTGTTGCGGCCCGTTCGACACGACCTGGCCGCCTTGGCGCGGTCGGGGACTCTGCCCGGGGTCTGCGGTGCAGTGCTGGAGGCGATGCTGCGCGCCAGGCTGGCTTTTCTGGTCAGCGGTGGCACCGGGTCCGGCAAGACGACATTGCTGTCTGCCCTGTTGGCCGCCGTCCCGCGGGACGAGCGGTTGGTGACTGTCGAGGACGCGGAAGAGCTCGCCCCGCCGCATCCGCACCTGGTCCGGATGGTGGCCAGGGCGGCCAATGTCGAAGGTGCAGGAGCGATCTCGCTGCGGGAGCTGGTCCGGCAGGCGCTGCGGATGCGTCCGGACCGGATCGTGGTGGGCGAGGTACGCGGCGCCGAGGTGGTCGATCTGCTGGCCGCACTGAACACCGGCCATGACGGCGGAGCGGGCACGGTGCACGCCAATACCGCGACAGACGTCCCGGCCCGGCTCGAGGCGTTGGCGGCTCTCGGCGGCGTCGGCCGGGATGCGCTGCACGCTCAGCTGTCCGGCGCCGTGCAGGTGATCTTGCATGTGCATCGCGGGCCGCAGGGCCGGGTGCTGCGGGAGATCGCCGCCGTGACCCGGGCCGAGGACGGTCGCACCGGCATCTCGGCGGCTGTCGTCAAGGGCGTGATCACCGAGCCGGGTGCCACGGTGCTGTCCCGGATGCTCCAGGACCGCGGGGTGCCGGCACCGTGGTGACGGCGTCTGCGGTCGGGTTCCGACTGGCTGCCTCGTCCCAGCGGTGGTCGGCGGCGACCGCACAGCCGGGAACGCCGGGGGAGCGGGTGCCGTGCTGACGCTGTTGCTGGTGGCGACCGCGGCAGTGGTCTGGCCACCGCGGCGGCCCGCGAGGCTTGCGGCTCCCGGCGGCCCAGGCGGAGTCCCGCGGTTAGCTGGTCCGGGACCGGCTTTGGTGGACACCGTTCCTCGAGGCGGCCGCCGGTGGGCAGTGGGCGGGTCAGCGGTGGGGTCATCGATGCGCTCTTCGCGGCCGTCAATGGTGGGAATCGGAGCCGGGATCTGCGTGCTGGCTGGTGTTCTCGGGGCAGTAGTGGCAGGGACGGCCGGCTTCCTCGCTGCCGCGATAACCGCGGCGACGGTGCTGTTCTTGATCGACTCGTCGCTGGCCGGCCGTCGACGGCGGTCCGATCTCACCGACCTGGTCGCCGGGCTCCGGTTACTGGCCAGGGAGCTTCGATCGGGAGCTGCGCCAGCGTTGGCGGCCAACCAGGCCGCAGGGGCCGCACGTGGAGTGGCAGTGACGGTGCTGACCGCGCTGGCCACCGGCGCCGGCGGGCGCGAACCGGTGAAACCGGGGGACGCCGGAGTAGTGGCGGAGATCCGCGCCCGGCTGACCGCCGGTTGGGAATTGGCGGGTCGGCAGGGCCTGGCCATCACCCCGATGATCGACGCGGTGGTGCTGGATGCCGCCGAGCGGCTGGCCGCAGACAGTGAGCGGGCGGGTCAGGTGGCCGGTCCGCGGGTGTCTGGCTATGTGATGGCGGGCCTGCCGGTCATGGGATTGCTGTTGGGGACAGGGATGGGCGCGGACCCCGTGCAGGTTCTCGCGCACAGCGGCATCGGGAATGTGTTGCTGGTGCTGGGGGTGACGCTGACCTGCGCCGGACTGCTGTGGTCGGCGCGCATCGTCCGCCGATGACGAATGTCCCGGCGGGAATGGGCGCCGCCGTAGCGTCGATGCTGCTGGCTGCGGCGCTGCTGGTGGTGCCGGACCGCGCACGACTGCCGGTTCCGGCTGTGGGCAGGCGTGCTCGCGGCCACCGCCGGGCCGGCGGCGGCGCCGACTCGTCGCGCGGTGTGCTGATGCCGGGCGAAGCAGGGTCAGGATCCGACGGCGGACGCGCGGCAGCGCGGAGGCGGTCATGGTTGGTCGCCGTCGCCCTTGCCGGGGGCATCGTGCTGATGGCGCCGGACCTGTGGTGGCTGGCGGTGGGCGCGTCGGTGATCGTCGGAGTCGTGCTGGCACGCCACACCGGGCGGCGATCACCCGCGCGCCTGCGCGCCGACCGGCGCCAGTTGGCGGTGCACGAGGACTTGCTGGCGTCGTGTCTTGACGCCGGAATGGCGGTGGCGCCCGCGTTGCGAGCCGTTGCGCAGGCGCTCAGTGGTGCCGGTTCGGCAGGGCCGGCGGACTTCTCGGCCGGAATCACGGACCTGGCGAACGGCGGGCCGATCGCCGCGCTGGACGCCGTTGCGGCCATGCTGGCGCTCGGCGCGGATCCCGACACGGCTTGGCAGCACGCCGATCTCGATCCAGATCTCGCGCCACTGGCGGCAGCCGCCCGGCGCTCCGCTTCCGGTGGCGCCGGTTTCGCCGACGCCGTTCGCGAACACGCGGCCGCCTTGCGGGCCCGGGCGGCTGCGGAGTCCGTGCAGGCGGCAGGGCGCGCCGGCGTGCTGATGACCGCGCCGCTGGGGCTGTGCTTCCTGCCCGCGTTCGTGTGTTGGGGTTTGGCCCCGGTGGTGGTGGGGCTCATCGGAAAGCTGAACATCTTCTGAGCTTGGCGTTTAACCTGCCGGGTCGTATCTGACCGCTGTCGTTGATCTTGTGCGGCGTGTCGCCGTGATAGAGCACGGCCACCGCGTGATCATCTTCGGGTTCCTTCCACAGAACTTGAAGACAAGAGGCGGTGGCCG
>JBBQGJ010000405.1:0-6168 GCA_038322925.1 Mycobacteriales bacterium | reverse complement strand
CGGGCGTACCTCGTGGTGACCTCGGCACGAGACGTCATCGACAACCCACTCTTCATGCCCTACCACGCTCACCGCTACGCGGGCATTCCTACGTGAGGCACGGAGAGCGTTTCGCGGGCAGTTTTCGTGAGTCTCGCCGCGTGCTGGTCAATCCAGTCGGCCCACGGTACGATCGCGCCGGGCCAAAAAGCGGCCGTCTCGTCGAACGACGTCACAGCGCGAGAGGCGATCGCCAGCCAGCCGCCGGGGTAGTTCCACCAGCCCGGGGCCACGCAGCCACGTCCTCCCACCTGCTCAGCAGTCTCGTCGTGGTCTGCCCAGGCCCAATCGGCGCGCAGCTGAGGGGTCTGCGCGCCGTGGGCCTGGAAGACCAAGGGCTGCAACGGTTGTCTGTTCACTGCAGGGTTCCTGCCAACGGTTTGTGACGCGAACACAGCCCGCCGACAACGTTGCCGGCCCCGGAGAATCAGCTGAACGAGCGGGACCCGATGGGCCTGCACTACCCGAACATCGTCGAGATCAGCGACATTTCGGGTCCGGGCGGTGGCCACCCGCTGCGTGATCCGGCAGTGGGCACCGCGCTCACCACCGGTCGCACCGATTGGCCCGGTCAGCGAGTGTCGTTGCGCTGCAGGGCTTCCGATCGGGATGGCCGGGATCTGCACTGCTGGCTGCAGCAGTACGACGGTTTCCGGCAGTGCCCGGTGATCGGCGACGATGTCGTCCTCTCCTGGGACCTGGACACCGCCGCGATCGGAGAATCGGTCCACGTCGGAATCGGGGGTCTTCCGGCATGAATGTGGGTCGGCGGAGGGTTGCGGTGGGCGGGTGACGGTACTCGTTCCGGCAGGCCGGCGAGTTCACCGCGTTGGCCGACGAGATGGGCAACATCGAGAAATACCTGACGCTGGAGCGGGCCAGGTTCGGGGATCGGTTGCAGGTCCGCTGGCGGGTGGCGCCGGAGGTGCTGGGAGTGGTGGTGCCGCTTCTGGCCATCCAGCCGCTGGTGGAAAACGCGGTAGGCACGGGGCCGGCCGGCCGGGCGGAGGGGCGGGACGGTGTCGGTCACCGCGCAGGATGCCGGACCGGATTGCCTGATCAGCGTCGAGGACGACGGGATCGGCATGGATCCGGAATCCGTCGGCCGCCTCGAGGACACCGATCCGTCCGGGACCCATGTCGGTCTGAACAACGTGGACGACCGGCTGCGCGCCGCCTTCGGCCAGGACTACGGGCTGATCGTGGAGACCGCCCCGGGCGCCGGTACCAAAGGTGATCGTCCAATTGCCCAAGTTCGCGCCGGGGGTGAACGCGGGGCACTGATCGGTCGGGCACCCCCGGTGTCCTGGTCCTCGGGGTCAGGAGATCTGACGGTCGCCCGTCGGTCCACGTCGCCGGCACAGCCACGCCACGACCACCGCGATGATCATCACGCCGGTGCTGACGATCGCGGCGATCGTGCCGTTCGCGCCGGCGGTCGCCGAGGTGAGGTTGTAGGTGCCGTGCCAGACCGCGACGATCAGGATGCTGCTGCTCGCGGATTCGTACAGCCAGGCCAGCAGGACCGACCCGCACGCCAGCCCGATCAGGAACCCGGGGGCGCCGACCGGGCCGAGGTCGCGGTAGTTCTGCAACAGGAAGAACAACGGCAGGTGCCAGCCCGCCCAGATCGGGACAAGCAGCAGGGCCGCCGCCACCAGGCCGTGCCGTTCGCGGAGCGCGGGCAGCGCGAAGCCCCGCCAGCCGGTTTCCTCGCCGAGCCCGTTGACCACCACGAACATCACCCAGACGAACAGCACTCCCCAGTCGGGCAGGCCGGCCATCCGGCCGAAATCCGCCATGTCCGGCGTCCCCGACACCACCGCGGTGACAGCGACGGCGATGGCCAGCAGCGCGAGCGGGCTGCCGATGGCGAAGAGCCACCAGCGCACCGGAACCCGCCAGCGCACCATCCGGGCCGCCAGGTTACGGACGCCGGCTCGGCCCTCCAGCACGGCGGTGACGGCGAACGCCGCGATCATCGGCCCGAGCAGGGCCGGGAATTGGGAGACCACTGCGCCCAGCCGGACGATCTGCCCGGTCAGCACGAGAGGTACCCAGTAGGCCCAGGACAGCCCGTACGCCAGTAGGGCGAACGTCAGCAGGCGATGGCCCCGCACCCACCGGGTGAACGGTGAATCCGCAGTGAACACTGCCGACGCGGGCGTGGTCGGAGGGGTCGGCGTGGTTGCGGTCATCGGGGTCCTTCACCGGAGCGGGTCGCCCTCCAGGCAAACACCGGCCGGCGAGGGAATCCAGAGCATTAGGTCCTGCTCCGATCGATCATGTCCGAGTTGTCGCAGCGAATTCCCGAACGTACTTGCGGCGAGCGTCTGGCTCCTGCGGCGACCAGACCCGGCCAGGGATGCCGCCCCAGGTGTGGCGTATCGGCCCGCTATTGGTGCCTTTCGACCCAGTGCAATGTGGACAAGTGCATGTTGCGATGGGAACGCACAGGGATACGGTCGACGGCATGGTCGATCGGCAAATGTCCACCGACTGATCGGATCGATGTGACATGACGGCAACGGAATCGCGGGTACAGGCCCTTCGAGGCAATCCGGTCGCCCCCTCAGGTATCGCTGACCTGGTCGTGCTGGCCGTCGACGACGAGGCGCCTGCACTGGACGAGGTGACCTACCTGCTGCGCGGCGATCCTCGGGTGTCGACCGTGCTGACCGCTCGCGATGCTGCCGACGCGCTCCGCGTGCTGCAGCCGAACTCGAACAACCCGATTCCCGAAGCGGTCCTGCTCGACATCGCGATGCCGGGATGGGACGGCGTCGATCTGGCCCGGGTGATCGCCAACCTGCCAAGGCCGCCGGTGGTCGCCTTCCTGTCCGCCCATGACAATCGGGCAATCGAGGCGTACGAGATCGGCGCCGTCGACTACCTCCTCAAACCGGTGCGCGCCGCACGGTTGGCAGAGGCGGTGACCCGACTGTGCGCCGCCCGGGACGCAGCCAACGTCCAGCAGTTGCGCGGTCCGGCGCGGGGCATTCCCGCTCAGGCCGACCCACCCCAGGAGAAGATGATCGCCGTCGATCTGGCCGGGACCACCAGGTTCCTCCCGCGCGCCGCGGTGTGCTGGGCGGAGGCGCAGGGCGACTACGCGCGGTTGCACATGGCCGGCGGCGGCAGCCACCTGCTGCGCACCCCGTTGGCGGTGCTGCAAGCCGAATGGGAACCGGCAGGCTTTGTGCGCGTACACCGCGGCTACCTGGTCGCGTTGAATCGGATCGTCGAGCTGCGGGCGGTGGACAGCGGCTATCGCATCCGGGTGAGCGGGCAGCCGGTGATGGCCGACCTTCCGGTCAGCCGGCGGCACCTGCAGAGTCTCAAGCAGCGTTTGCTGGCGGGACGGCGGCCGGGCCGCTGAGGGCCTGTGGCTGTTCGATGATGGCCGGGTGAGCGAACGATCGGGCGTCCGGTGATCGGCCGGTGACGGACCGCCCGCCGCGCCGCGTCCGGGTGGTGTTGGCGGACCGCAGGCCGGTGCCGACGCCGGTGCGTCGCGGAGTCGAAGTGGCCGAGTAGACCAAGATCGGCCGTGAGCTGGTCCGCGGTCTGGTCCGGGCGCAGCTGGCTGCTGCGCTGCGCATCGCCGGCGTGGCGCTGCTGCTTCGCTCCACTGCCGATCCTGTTCGCGCTGCCGGCCGTGCAGGATTTCCGGATCCTCGGTGTCCCGTTGGACTGGTGGGTGCTGGGTGCGGCCGTCTACCCCGTGGTGTACCTGCTGGCCCGTTTGCACCGGCGGCAGGCGGAGCGGATCGAACGCGACCTCACCGACCTGCTCGGCCGCGGATGAGTGCCTTGCACGCCGAGACGGACACGACATCCCTTGGCTCGTCGACACTCTCGCTGATCGCGATCGTGCTGGTCACCGTCGCGACGGGCGCCATCGGCGCGTTCGGGGTCCGGATGGCCCGCACGACCAGCGACTTCCTGGTCGCCTCCCGGACCGTTCGGCCCGGCTGGAACGCCGCTGCGATCTCCGGCGAATACCTGTCCGCGGCGTCATTCTTCGGGGTGGCCGGGCTGATCTCGGTGCAGGGCCCCGAACCGCTGTGGTACCCGCTGGGGTTCACCACCGGCTACCTGGCGCTTCAGCTGTTCGTCGCCGCTCCGCTGCGCCGCTCGGGGGCGTACACGGTGCCGGACTTCGCGCAGATCCGCTGGGGGTCGCCGCGGCTGCGCGCGGTGTGCACGGGGTTGGTGCTGGCGATCGCCTGGCTCTATCTGGTGCCGCAATTGCACGCCGCCGGCCTGGTGCTGCAGCAGGTGACCGGCCTGCCGCGGTGGGTCGGCATCGTCGCGGTCGCGCTGGTGGTCACCGCGAACGTGGTTGCCGGCGGTATGCGCTCGATCACGCTGGTGCAGGCGTTCCAGTACTGGTTCAAGTTGATGGCGCTCGCGGTGCCGGTGTTCGTCGTCGCGATCATCACCAGCCCCGGCGTGCAGAGCCTGTTCGCCGGGCAGTGGGCGGAGGCCGGCTCCGGCGGCTCGCATCCGATCACAGAGGTCTACTCGCTGATGCTGGCCGCGTTCCTGGGCGTGATGGGACTACCGCACGTGCTGGTGCGGTTCTACACCATGCCCGACGGCGGGTCGGCGCGGGCGACCACGGTCAGGGTCACGGCGCTGCTCGGAGCGTTCTACCTGTTCCCGACCATCGCCGGCGTACTGATGCACCAGCTGATGCCGCCGCCGGCGCCCGGCGAATCGGCGGACTCGATGCTGCTGCAATGGCCGGCGGTCGCGGTGGGCGGCGCCGTTGGCAACCTGCTTGCCGCGCTGGTCGCCGCGGGTGCGATCGCTGCGTTCCTGGCAACGTCATCGGGGTTGGTGGTGGCCGCCGCCGGAGTGCTGTCCACGGATGTGCTCCGCGGACGCGTCCGCGATTTCCGGTGGGCCGCTGGGGTCGCCGGGCTGGTCCCGCTGGCGATGGCGCTGCCCACCAGCAGCCTGGACATCTCCCAGGTGGTCGGCACGGCATTCGCGGTGGCCGCGTCGACGTTCTGCCCGCTGTTGGTGCTGGGCATCTGGTGGCGGGGGCTGACGACGGCGGGCACCGTCGCCGGGCTGATCGTCGGCGGCGGGCTCAGTCTGGGAGCGCTGACGGTGTCCGTGGTTCTTGCGGGTGCTTTCCCCGGACCGCTGGCCGGATTATTGGGCCAGCCCGCGGTGGGATCGGTGCCGGCCGCCTTCGCGACCATGATCGCCGTCTCGCTGCTGACCAGGTCCGCGCTCACCCAGCGGGCGGATGCGGTGCTGGCGGCGTTGCATGTGCCGGGTGCGGCGCGGCGTGCGGCCACACTGTCTGCGAGCGGCCCGACCGGCCCGCTCAGTGATCTTCAGGGTCGGCCCGGTCACGAAGGACGGTCGCGGTCGACCGTCTCGAAGCCGATGGATTGAAGCCGATGGATTGAAGCCGATGGATCGAAGCTGATGGATCGAAGCTGATGGATCGAAGCGGATGAATCGAGTCTGATGAATTGAAGCCGACGAATCGAAGCTGGCGGTGCGGCCGATGATCATGATCGCCGGGCTCATCGCGCCGGGAAATACTGCTGCACCGACACACTGACCGATGAACGGGTGGCGATGCCGTCACTGGTGACGAACCTGAATTGCGGTGTCGTGCACCCGTCGAGGTCGAACCAGCCGGCGTGGCCGGCCACGGGCTGGCCGGGTATTCCGGCTGCATTGATCCAGCGGGCTTCTATCCGCGCCTGATCGTCGTTGGCGCGCCACCGCACCAGGAATCGCTGAATGTCACAGCCGTTGACGGTCGAGGGAAAATCCCCGTTGTCCGGGCCTCTTGCCGGGGTCCAGTCAGCGACGGTCGCTCGGCTGGTGGCGTCCCAGGAGTTGTTCAGGCGCCAGTCGGGCAGTGAATCGGGGAACACCGGGACCGGCGTGCCTCTGGCCTTGTTCGGTCCGGCCGACCACGCTGAGGTGCTCGGCGTGGTCGTCGTGCTGGATGACGGTGCGTTCGCCGTGTCCGGTGCGGTCAGCTCACCGGTGTCGGCCGGGTTCGTTGGGTCAGCGCTGTCGGTGGGGCCGAGGTCGGTGGGCAGGGTTTCGTCGGTGGGGAGGGTTTGGTCGGTCGGCAGGGTTTGGTCGGTC
>JBBQGJ010000404.1:0-6198 GCA_038322925.1 Mycobacteriales bacterium | reverse complement strand
GAGTCGTCGACCACGGGAGGCCCGCCGCCGTGCCGGGTGAGGGTCGCCGCGATGTCCAGCCGGCCGGCGTCCGCGGCGCGCTGCGCGGGGCTGCGGCCGTCGGCCAACGGAGCGCGCACGTCGACGCCGTTGCCGGCCATCAGCTCGACCCGCTCCGCGAAGCCATGGTCGATCGCCCACTGAAGATGTCGTGCCAGCATCTCGGTCGGCGTCTCGGCGGCCTCGCCCAGTCGGCGCTTCCACGGACCGCCGTCACCGCGCCCGAGGCCGAACTCGAACAGCAGCTCCAGGTGACTGTCATCGGGCCGGAACATCCTGTTGTACAACGTTTGTCCGTCGTTCGGGTCGGCCCCACCGGCCAGCAGCAGACGGGCGAGGGCAAGCGAATGAGGGTGCCGCGGCTGGCGACCGGGGCCTTGCTCGCCTTCGCCGAACACACCGGTCAGCACGGTGAACGGGGTCGGCAGCTCGAGCCACAGGTAGCCGGAGTCGGGCTGAGCGCCGGCGTCCAGCAGCAGCCGCGTGCTCAGCAGGAATCGTTCCGCGGGCTGGTTCCTTTGTCCCACCCTCGAGTAGGTCAGGTACATCAGCGGCGCCCATCGGTGCGGTCCGGTTTCGGTGGTCGCCGCTCGCGGGTCGGCTGCCAGATGCTGCCGGATGGCATCGGGGTCAGCGGAGGCGGACGCGGCCGCGATCGAGTGGCTGACGAGGTCGGGCTGCTCGGTGAGCAGGGCGCGGGCGGCCGTCCAGCGGTCCGGGCCGTCCTGTTCGCTGTAGACCAGGCAGGCCAGTCGGCAGAACGCGTCGGCCGGGTCGGTGTCTGGTGCAGCCGGGGCGGCGGTGGGGTCACGTCGCAGCGTCTCGGCGGTATCGAGATAGTGCTTGAGCCGTGGCCAGCTGGAGAATCCGTAACCGCGGGCAACGGCGAACTGCGCCGCAGCCAGGGTGAGTAGGTCCGGTGCTGCGGCGTCCGGTTGCGGCCGGGCGATCAGTTCTAGTGCGCGTCCGTCACCGGACTTCGCTTGTCGGAGCAGGGATGTCGCCTGCCTGCGGAAGTGGTCGAGGTTCGGGTTGTTGGGCAGCGAAAGCATGAGAACCCCTTCCGGATGAACCCGATGTCCGCTCGATCGGGCCGGAAAGGGGGCCGATGAGGTAGGTGAGGTTTTCAGGTCAGGCTCTGCTTGTTTCCGCGGACGGGAGGCGTCCTGCACGCCCGTGGAAAGGCTACCCCCGCGGCTTCGTACCCTGGTGGGCATGCCGGTCGCCATTCGCGTCATCCCCTGCCTGGACGTCTCGGAGGGCAGGGTGGTCAAGGGCGTCAACTTCGTCGGCCTGGTCGACGCCGGCGACCCCGTCGAACTGGCCCGCAGGTACGACGCGGAGGGGGCCGACGAGCTGACCTTTCTGGACATCACCGCCACCAGCGACAACCGGCGCAGCGCCTACGACATGATCCGGCGCACCGCCGAGCAGGTCTTCATCCCGCTCACCGTCGGCGGCGGGGTCCGCACGACCGACGACATCGACGCGTTGCTGCGCGCCGGCGCGGACAAGGTGTCGATCAACTCGGCCGCGGTGGCCCGCCCGGAGTTCCTGTCCGAGGCCGCGAACCGGTTCGGATCGCAGTGCGTGGTGATCGCCATCGACGCCCGCCGGGTGACCGGGACCGTCGCGGCGGGCTGCCCGTCCGGGTTCGAGGTGACCACCCACGGCGGACGCCAGGGCACTGGGATCGACGCGGTGCAATGGGCCGTACGGGCCGAGGCGGCGGGGGCCGGGGAAATCCTGCTGACGTCGATGGACGCCGACGGCACCAAGGACGGGTTCGACACGCAGATGCTGAAGCAGATCCGGGCCGCGGTCGGCGTTCCGCTGATCGCCTCGGGCGGTGCCGGTGCCCTCGACCATTTCCCGGCGGCGATCGCGGCCGGCGCGGACGCCGTGCTGGCGGCCTCGGTGTTCCACTTCAGCGAGCTCCGGATCGACGACGTCAAGGCGCAACTGGCCGACGCCGGGTACCCGGTGCGCCGGCCGCTGTCGGTGATCCGGCCGTGAGCACCGTCGATTTGCCGGCTGATCTCCCGTCCACCGCGCTGCCGCCATCTGTCGAGGACCTGGTGTCCTCGCTGGCCTACAACGACGCCGGTCTGGTGTGCGCGGTGGTGCAGCATTTCGACACCAAAGACGTGTTGATGGTGGCGTGGATGGACGCCGAGGCGCTCCGCCGGACATTGACAACCGGTCGGGGAACGTACTTCTCGCGGTCCCGGCGGGAGTACTGGGTGAAAGGGGAGACGTCCGGGAACACCCAGCGGGTGATCGAGGTCCGGCGGGATTGCGACGGGGACACCCTGCTGGTACTGGTCGATCAGACCGGCGTGGCCTGCCACACCGGTACTCGTACGTGTTTCGACGGCATCCCCGGGGTGCAGCCGACCTGACCCGGTCGCGTGCTCAATCCAGCCGGCGGCGCAGGAAGTCGAGCGAGGTGATGACGCTCATCTGCCGCACCTGTTCACGCTGACCCGGCAGCCGCGTCGTCGCGGTGTGCACCTCGTCACCGACCGCCAGTCCGATGCACACCGTGCCGACCGGCATTCCGTCCTGCTCGGCCGGGCCGGCGACGCCGGTGAGCGCCAGGCCCACGGAACTGCCCAGTACCCGCCGGGCGCCGAGCGCCATCTGACCGGCCGTGTCCTCGTTGACCACCGGACCGGGCGTCACCCCGAGCAGGTCGAATTTCACCTCGCTGGCGTAGGAAACGATGCTGCCCCGGAGCACGTCACTGGCCCCGACGATGCCGGTCAACCGTCCGGCGACCAGGCCGCCGGTGACCGACTCGGCCAGCCCCAGCGTCAGCCCGCGTTCCCGCAGGCGTTGCAGGACAACCGATTCCATGGTGTCGTCGTCATACCCGAACACCCGGTCGCCGACGACCTCCTCCACCCGCTGCGACCATTCCGCGAGTACTGCTGCGGCGGCATCGGTGTCGGAGGCCTTGGCGGTCAGCCGGACCTTCAGTCCTTCCCAGCCGCTGGCCAGGAACGCCAGGGTGGGGTTGCCGACCCCGTCCAGCTCGTCGATGATGCCGGAAAGCCTTTCACCGAGACCGCTTTCGCTCTCACCCCAGGTGCGCAGCGTGCGACTGACGATCACCGCGACGCCGCCGCTGCGGCCGTGCAGGTCCGGCAGGATCGCCCTTTCGAGCATGTCCTTCATCTCGTGTGGCACTCCCGGCACCGCGTAGAGCACCTTCTGCTGACCGTCCAGGCTGACCGGACAGATCAAACCCGGTGCGGTGCCTCGGGTCTGGGCGATGACCGTGGCGCCGGCCGGGACCATCGCCTGTCGCAGGTTGTTGTCCGGCATGGACCGCCCGCGGGCTTCGAACATCGCGCGGATGCGGTCCGCGATGTCCTGGTGCAATTCGAGTTCGGCGCCCATCACGGCTGCGATCGCCTCGCGGGTCAGGTCGTCGTGGGTGGGACCGAGGCCACCGCACACGATGACGGCGTCGGCGTATGCGAGGGCGTCGCGCAGGGCGGTGACCACCCTGCCCAGGTTGTCGCCGACCTTGACCTGGAGCAGCGAGTCGAAGCCGTGCGCGGCCAGTTGCTCGCCGATCCACGAGGAGTTGGTGTCCACGATCTGGCCGAGCAACAACTCGGTGCCGACGGCGACGACATCGACGCGCACGTCAGACCACCGGCCGGCAGGCGGAGAGTCGTTCGGCCATCTGGCGCACCACGTGGTGCGGGGTCGCCAGGTTCAACCGCAGGTGCCCCGGTTCCCCGCAAGCGCGGCCGTTGACCCCCTGCACGCGGGCGAGCGTCTTGACATCGGTGGGGTCGCAGCCCGTGGGCCGCAGGTCGAGCCAGCCGAAGTATGTGCCCTCGGGCGGCCGAAAGCCGGCCTCCGGCAACGAGTCTGCGAGCGTCCCGGCGAAGATTGCTCGGCCGCGGTCGAGGTAGTCCACCACCGCGGCGAGGTGGACCGCGCCGTCGGTGTACGCGGCGACAGTCGCGGTCGCGCCCAGCGGTGACGCGCCGTGCGCCACTTCCGGATCCGTCCTCGCCCATCGGGCCCTGGCGTTCTCGCCGGTCAGGATCAGCTGCGCGCAGGCCAACCCCGGCACGTTCCAGGCCTTCGACGCCGACGTCGCGGTGACGGTGTGCCCGGCGGTGATCGCCGAGAGGGACGCGTACGGCAGATGGCTGTACCCCGGATAGACCAGCGCGGCGTGGATCTCGTCGGCGAAAACGGTTGCCCCGGTGGCGTGCACGACGGCCGCCAATGCGTGCAATTCGGCGCCGGTGAACACCCGGCCGGTCGGGTTGTGCGGATTGGTCAACACCAGCAGGGCGCCTGGCCGGAGTATCCGCGCCAGATGATCGAGGTCAAATGCATACCCGTTGTCGCCCAACGACATGGGAGCTGTCATCAGCGGCCAGCCCAATGCCTTGGGCAATCTCAGGAACGGCATGTAGGCCGGCGTCGGCAGCACCACCAGCGGGTCGGGATCCAGCAGGTGACGGACCGTCTGCTCGAGCGCGTTCATCACGTCGGGAACCACGTGCACGTCGGCGGGGTCGACATGCCAGCCGTACCGCCGCTGGAATGTCGCGGTGGCCTCCGCGACCTCCCTGGCGAGCCAGGGCGGTAGGTATCCGGTCAGACCCCGGTCGACGGCTGACGTGACCGCACTGCGGATGCACGGCGCCAGCGGGAGGTCCATCTCGGCGATGCCAGCACCGATGACGCCGGCCGGCACCGTCGACCATTTCCACGAGCCGCGTTGGCGTAGATCGTCCATGCTCAGGGCGTCGGTCTGGTCAGCGAGGTCCACGCTGGCCACGGTAGTCACGGCTGGGGTGCCCGGCGGTAGTGGTACTGATGGTGACGGACGTAGCCCAGCGTGTCGTACAGCCGTAACGCGGCGTCATTCTCGGCGGCGACCTGCAGGTACGCGGAGTGTGCGCCGCGCTGCACCGCCCAGCGGGTCAGCTCGGCCATCAGCTGACGGCCGACGCCGCCGCGCCGCCGGGTCTGATCGACGGTCAGGGCGGTGACGCCGAGCCAGCCGCCGGTGATGACGCCGCGCGCCACCGCCGCCTGGCCGTCGTTGTCGGCGATGGAGGCGAAGACGACGTTGTCCGCGTTCTCGAGCACCTGGACGGCGGACGGGGGCAGCCGGCTTCCCCGGTACAAGTAGCCGCCGAGCCAGGCCGGTGACGCGGTGTCCTCGAATCGTGCTGGCGGTAGGTCCGGCCGGGGAGGGCACCGTTGCAGGGACTCTTCCAAGTTGGCCACCAGTACCCAGGTCCGGTTGAACGACGACCAGCCGCGATGGTCGAGATCACCTTCCAGGCATGCGATCTCGGAGTCCGGCCGGTCCAGCGGGACTTGGAACAGTGGCGGCAGTTGGTGCTCGCGGTAGAAGGCGGTGACCTCCGCGAGCGCATCGTCGATCTGCATTGCAGGAGATCCCAAGGGGAGCACGGAGTTTGCTCGTCCGGTGAAGCCCGCCCCGGCGCGCAACAGCCAGTGCCCGAGGGGTTTTGTCGACGTGCCCTGCCAGCCCTTGGACGCAAGGCGTTCGAGGTCGACGAGGCTGATCTGCATCGGGTTTGTCTGCGCGGTGCTGGTGGTGGCGGGGTTGGTGGTGGCGGTGGCGGCGGCGGCGCTGGTTCCGCCGGTAGCGGGGGCGCTGGTTCCGCCGGTGGGGGGGATGGGATCTTCCACGGCCACACCGTACGGTCCGGGCTCGGAGGTCACGCCGCATACCCGGGGTCGAGGTCATGCCGAGTACCCAGGTGGAGGCGGAGGCCTCGGCCAGCGCCCAACCGCCGGTACGGGGCCAAGGCGTGCAGTCCTGGTCAGGCGCCTCGCCGACGTTCTGAGCATCGGCATCGGCATCTGCATCGGCACCACGGCGTCGGCTGCTGCTGCAGGCCCGGCCTGCCCGGTACGGAGCCGCCCGGCGGTGATCACCATTCCGGGACCGAACGTGGCGGCACACACATGCGGGGGTCCCCGGACGATGATCATGGCTGGGCTGGGCTGGGCTGGGCTGGGCTGGGCTGGGCTGGGCTGGGCTGGGCTGGGCTGGGCTGGGCTGGGCTGGGCTGGGCTGGGCTGGGCTGGGCTGGGCTGGGCTGGGCAGCGCATACGTGACCTGGCGGCGCGGGATCGGGGTGG
>JBBQGJ010000403.1:0-6206 GCA_038322925.1 Mycobacteriales bacterium | reverse complement strand
AACTCCCGCTGCGGATCTGAGAACCCCTGCATCCCAACATTATCCCCGACCACACCACCCGTGACCAGGAACAACACCCGTCACACCAGCAACAAATCGCACCGCCCCCCGGCCCACCCGATTATTCAGCGCCCTCCTAGGACGCTGTCCGCCTGTGACCGGTGCTGGACTGCCTGCAACGGGATGTCAACAGGTGTCTTCCCACCTCGAACCGCTGCCCGTGAATGGAGTCCTTACCGTGCACCATGGTCTGCGCCGGTTCGATCAATGACCGCGGCACGGACTGACTCTCCGCTCGCGAGTTGCCCCGGTCCGGGGAACACCGGACATCCAACACACGCCGGGTCCACGGGTCACCGGCCGTTACCTGAGGGTCGTCGTGAGCCCATGCCGTCCCGAACCCAGCGACTGAAACAGCGCCCAGCTTCGGTGTGGCGATGCTGGGCGGGACTGCGTGCTCCCGTCGTCGGAGATCGTGACGAAACGGTGTTCGCGTGGCCGACCTCAGGGCACGGCCGCGGGCTGCGGATCGGCGGTGTTGGGGACGGTGGTGTTCCTGGCCGGGGACGGCAACGCGATGACGCAGCCGCGGTGCCGGGTCCTGTGAACCAGGAAGGGTGAAGACCGTGCTGCAAAAGGTGCCCCGGTATAGGGATCGTCAGCAGGCCGGCGGGGTGCTCGGCGAGCTGTTGGTGAAGTACGCCGGTCAGAACGTGGCGGTCTTCGGCGTGGGGCCCGGAGGCGTGGTGGTGGCAGCGCCGGTCGCGGCCGCGCTCGGTGCCGACCTGGACGTGTTGATGATCCGGCCGCTGACCATGCCCGGGCGCCCGGATCGAGCGTGGGGTGCGTTGTCGGCGTCGGATGAGCGGGTGTACGTCGTTGCCGAGCAGGATGCCGAGGCGGCAGCGATCGCGTCCGCGGACGTGCCGGGCAGCGCCTCGCGGCGGGAGCTGACCGCGCTGCGTCATCTGCGGGACACCATGCGGAGCAGGCGGCTGCCTGAGCGGTCCGTGGACGGCTGGTCATCGTGGTGGGTGACGGCCTGGCCAGCGTTGCGGCGATGCGGGCCGCGGCATCCGCTGTCCGAGGGAACCAGCCCGCCCGGTTGGTCCACGCCGTTCCCGCTGCCACCGGCCAAACGTGCCGAGAATTGCAAAAGACGCGGACGAGCTGGTGTGTCCCTGGTCTTTGGGGCCGTTCCGGGCCGTCGCTCCGGTCTACAGTGTGAGCGCCGAGATCGGTGTTGCAGATGTCAGGCGAGCATTGACTGCCGTGTAACTGCGCGCCCTGGTTTTTGGCGTGCCACGCCCGCTGCCGGGCGCGCACCCGGTGCCGCTCCCGGCGCGGGGAGTGCCGCCGGGCCATCAGTGGTCCAGCCCAGCGACCACAAATGGTGATCGCTGGGCTCGCCGCCGGCAGTCGCGAACTGGGTGAGCACCTCGGCCAAGTGGTGGCGGTCGTCGGCTGGCATCCGGCGAAGAATGTCGGTGATCGCGGCGCGGCGGCGGTCCATGACGGCGTCGAGGATTCGCCGGCCCGGTGCGGTCAGGGTCAGTGCGAGATGCCGCCGGTCATGGGGGTTTTCCCGACGGTCCAGCAAGCCGTCGGCGACGAGGCGGTCGCATGTTCTGGTGGCGTTCGACGGGTGCACCCTCATCGCATCGGCCAATGCGCTCAGGTGGATCGGGCCGCGGCTGGCGACGATCACCAACGCCCGGAACTGGACCACTGTCAGGGAATCCTCGACAGCGGCGATCGACTGTGCGCTGACACCGACCAGCACCCGGGAGGCCGCCAACACTGCATCCACCTGCTCATCGAGATGCCTCTGTTCCCTGGCCGCTTTCGATTCCCTTGCCATGCTAGGAGCTTGAGGCAAGCATTGGGGATAAGCAATCACACGCATCGAGCCATCAGAAAGGCGCGTGTGTGATCGTGTCCTGCCCGCTGGGAAGATCCGGTCGGCAGGTATACCTGGCAACCGAGGCCCGCTAGCAGGGGAGGCTGGGGGGCGGATCTCCCGCTGCAGACAAGCGGTATCGACCGATCGCTGACAGACGCCGCAGGACGGACGTCGAACCGCTTGTCCTGGTGACGTTCGCGTTTCGGCCGGAAGGTTGTCGCACTGGAGGCTGATCACTGCTCGGCGAGCCGGTTGATGGCCCGTCGGTAGGTGTCGGGCTTGCTTTCGGCGCTGGCGTGGGATCCACCCGGTATCGGTACGAAGGTAATGGTCAGGTCCCGTTCCTTGCCCAGTTCGTTGAGCTGGGTCTGGACCTGTTCCACCCGGACCGTGTGGTCATCGGCCGGGTTCTGCGGGAGGAAATACACGATGGGCGTCCCGGGGTGGAATGACTCGGTGACGGCGTCAATATCGATCCGCCGGATCACGCCGTACTGGTCCTTGACCAGCTGGGTGGAAACACCGGTGGTGCCGAGTTTCTCCCGGAGGACCTGTTTGATCTTGTACAGCAGGTCGCTGTACCGGATTTGCAGGAACGGGAAACGGCCGCTGGACCATTGGCGTTGCTGCGCGAGGGTCTCCGCGGCTAACCGGGCGAGGGCGCCGCCGTCGGTGTGCAGGGATTCGGTGAGCGCCGTGAGGGTGTCGGCCTTGGTTCGGCTGGAGTCGCGGACATCGTCGGCGTTCAGCGGTGTGCAATCCAGGAAGATGACGCCCAGCCGGGGTGGGGGGACGGTGTCCGTCGTCGTCGGATCGTCGGGCGGCGGGCCGGCCGCACTGGTGGGGTCCGGGGCTGCCCGTGATCGGGCGGCGTCGGGCGAGATGGCTCCAGGTGTGTCGCTGCCGATCAGTAGGACCGCGACGCCGTGCGCCGCGGCACCGACATCGCGGTGGATGGCGGTGGGCATCAGCGCATGCCCGAGGAGCGAGGCGATACCGGTCATCGGGTCGAGGGTTTGCTGGTAGGTCTGCCAGTATTCGTCGCGGGATTGTTGAGCGTGGGCGGCGAGTTCCAACGCCACGTCGCCGCCCATGCTGCTGCCGAAGAAGGTCACCTCACGCGGGTGGACAGCGCCGACGAGTGCGTCGAATTTGTTGACGATGTCCTGATCGTCGATGCCGCTGCCGTAGACGAGACTGAAGACCCGGGAGTTGTTGATTTCCAGTGAGGGCAGCAGCGCGAATGCAACGCCGGTTCCGCTGGCCCGATTCAGGCCGCCGACCACGATGGTGATGCTGCCCCCCGGTCGGTCGGGATGGTTGAGTGAGGAGCTGATCTCGATGAATCTGGCACCGCGGGTGGGCCAGATGAATTGTTCGGAAAATGTTTGATCCACTTTGAGAATGCGCCAGCATCCGCAGACCGCAAGCAGCAGCAGCAGTGGCGGTAGCCACCATCGTTGCCACAGCCGAGCGCGCCGTTGGAATGTTTCCCGTCGGTTCGCCTCGATGATCTGCCGGGTGCCGTAGGCGTCGGGCGACACGGGGGTCATCGGACTGGTCGGCGGCACCGGCTTGCCGAACGTGCGGGGGTGTCGTCTGGTGCTGGTTGTTCGGGACGGCCGACCTGCCGTCGTTCGGACCGCGGCCGCGGGTAGGGCCGCCGGGGAACCGCTGGCCGCGCCGTCGTGGTGGTCATGAAGTCCTCCGAGGATCACACCGCAGTACTCCACGGCATGTTCCCTTCGAGCGTCGGCGCAAACATCGCGGCGACACTCGCGCCGGATAAGCGGCCCCACCCGCGAAACGGTGACGGGTCGGCCCACTCCGGCACGCATCACCGGCGAGCGGGCTGCCGGCGTCAAGCGGGTGGCGCCCAGCGACTCGGCGAGCGGCAGCGCGGGTGGACAACCACTGCCTTAGTGTTGGGCAACAGTTGCATGAATGCAAGAGTTGCATGCGACATCGGTCGCGGTAGGATCTGCGGTCAGCTGTCCTGCTCAACAATGGCGATCATCGCCTGCGGTTCGCTGCTGTGCTGTCACCGCGGTGCCCGTCGCGCCGGCACGTGGCCAGGCCTGATCGGCGGCCGCGGATTTCTGCGCAGCGGCCCAGGAAACCGTGAGGTGCCCGGTGAGTGACATGCAAGTGGACCTGGTCTGTGTCGACCGGGAAATCTGGTCGGGCCGCGCGCAGATGGTGGTGGCCCGCACCGTCGAAGGGGACATCGGCGTGATGCCCGGCCACGCACCGCTCCTGGCCCAACCACGCGAAGGTTTCGCTGCCCGGATCATCGAACCGGACGACACCGTGCTCGGCGTGGCGGTGCACGGCGGATTCCTGTCGGTGACCAAGAAACGGGGTGTCGATCCTTGCGGAGGACGCCGAATTGCGGGAGGAGATCGATGTCACCAGGGCACGCGCCGCGTACGAGGACGCCAAGGCGCAGGGAACCCGAACCGCGGAAGCGGAGGCCGAGCTGCGCCGAGCCCGCGCTCAGCTCCTGGCTTCCGGTGAGCCGATCTAGCCGACTGTCCCTCGGTCGCACGGATCGGCACCCGGGCCGCCGCGAGGCCGTCAGACCTCGCATCAGGTGCTGGTTGCCGCCGACCCTGGCGGGACTTTTCCTGGGACACGACGGCAATCGGACACGGCGGTGGTGAGGACATAGATCACAACGGATTCACCTTCATCGAGCGGTTGCTGAAGGCGCTGCACCGGCGGGTCGCGCTGACCTGCTCGACGCGGTGGCCGCCACGTCCGGGTACCAGCGTCAAGTGGCCTTCGCCGCGTTCCGCCGTTTCCTGGCCGCGCACGGGGCGGCCGAGGAGGAGACCGTGCATCCCGCCGCCTGCACGGGGGCAGGCGTGGTGGTGGAGCAACGGTTGGCTGAGGAGTACCAGGCAGAGCAGCAGATCACCGCCCTGAGCAGCTGGAGGTAGATTCCGGCGCCTTTGCCGAACAATGCAGCCAGCTCAGAGCCGCGGTCACCGCGCACGCTCGCCACGAAAACCACGACGAGTTCCCCGCACTGACCCGTGTTGTCGACCGAGTCACGCTGATTCGCCTGCAGCAGATCGTGTCCCAGGTGCCCGACATGGCCGCCATGGCGGTCGACGAGCCGTTCGCGGATCAGCTCCGAGGACACCGGCAACGACTCGGCGGCACAGCCGACGCCACATCGCCCTGAACGCCACTCGCCGAAACGAGTCGTTTCCACCTCCGAACGCTCCGGCGCAACAAGCGGCTGTTGATCGCTTCCCGCAGGCGGTTCGATAGTCCGACCCAGCGAGGTGCTGACCGCCGTCATCGACGTAGTTCACCTCAGGGCGAACCAATCGTCAGTCCGGCCTCGGCACACGATGGATCTCTTGCGGGCTGTGCCTTCTTCGGAGTGTTTGAAATGGCCGCCCGGGAAAACGTGATCTGATGGCCGGGCGATAGTCGCGCTGCGACATGGAGGAGTCATCGTCCGTGACGATTGCCGCGGAACCATCGGCAAATCCGACGGGTGATCGTTGAGCTGTGATAACAAACGTCATCCGGAGTTCAGCGTCGTTGCGCCCAGCAAGGTGTCCAGTGCGAGGGTGAACCTCGTTCCGGATGTGCAGCCCCGACGGCTTTCCTGGTTTGGTGCTCGTTATCTGGATCGAATCATCCGGCCACCGCGCCCAGATACCCTGCAGGCGAACCACTGTCGCCTTGCGCCTTCCCTCCGAAAACAATTCCGGGAGGTGACAGCCTTGTCCGGTGATGCGTTCCTGACAGGCGCAAGCCGTCCAGTCGAGAGCGGTTCATGCGCGCTTGGCCTGAGTCGGACCGCTGACGACACCCTTCCGGCGGCCTGCGAACCTCAAGAACACGCCGACTGCGGCACGGAGTACTCTGACATTGGACTGCTGGGCCGGGACGCTGCTCGCGCAGACCCCGCACCCAGTGGTCCGCCGGTGTGACCGGTCGATTGACCACCTGACCGGATTCCGGCCGCTGAACCGGTGCCAGTCGCCGATCTCCACGGTCAACCCCAGGTGCATCGAAACTCATGTAACACATCGAGCCCGATACAGGGACGATTCCGGTCCACCGGCGTCTCCCGTAACGATGTTCTGTCCACCGCGGGATTGTGAGGAGCGCGGGGCGTCCGAGCATCGGGGTGTGCTGCTTAGCCTGGATTTTTCGCGCGGTTTCGGATGACGGCTTGATGTGGTTGAGATGTGCTGCGGGGTAAGGGCTTCGACTCCGAGAGTTGGCTGTGGGCCCGACTGTCGTGTCGGGTTGGCGCCGGTTCCACTTGCCGGGGTTG
>JBBQGJ010000402.1:0-6230 GCA_038322925.1 Mycobacteriales bacterium | reverse complement strand
CCGCGCTCCGCAAAGTCCTATGGGCACAACGAATTACAGACATGTCATCCCCCAGCCCGGACGACACGAAAATCACCGAGGCCCTACTCGACACGCTCGCCTACGCGGCCTGACCAGACGTCAAGACTGCGAAAGTCCACCATGAGGAAGCCGCCAGGAAAGGCCCCCGGCCAACCGCCGGGGTTTTTCTGCTGCCCGGCCCGGAACGGGTGATTCGGCCGGTTGTTCAGGAGTTGCAGGTGCGGGCCGGTATGGTCGAGCGCGGGCCGGACACTCACGGCGCCACGTTTCGCGCGCCGTGTCCCTTGGCGACTACAGCGGGAGTTGACATGCCGATCGCCGTCACCGGATCCATCGCCACCGATCATCTGATGCACTTTCCCGGCCGGTTTTCCGAGTCCCTGCTGCCCGATCAGCTGCACCGCGTGTCGTTGTCCTTCCTGGTCGACGACCTGGTCGTGCGCCGCGGGGGAGTGGCGCCGAACATCTGCTTCGGGATGGCCAAACTCGGTTTGCGGCCGATCCTGGTCGGAGCCGCGGGCGCGGACTTCGCCGATTACGAGAGCTGGCTGTCGCGGAACGGCGTCGATTGCTCTCGGGTGCACCTGTGCCCAGAAGTGCAGACCGCCCGCTTCGTCTGTACCACCGATGACGAAATGAACCAGATCGCCTCGTTCTACGCCGGGGCGATGGCTCGGGCGCGGGAAATCGAGCTGCAGCCCATCTCGGACGCCTACGGCGGGCTCGACCTGGTGATGATCGGCGCCGACGATCCCGAGGCCATGGTCCGGCATTCCGAGGAATGCCGACAGCGAGGCTACGTCTTCGCCGCCGATCCTTCCCAGCAGCTTGCCCGGATGGACGGTGCCGACGCAGCGTCGCTGGTCACGGGAGCGAGCCTGCTGTTCACCAACGACTACGAGCTGGGACTGCTGCGGTCGAAAACAGGCTGGACCGACGACAAGA
The DNA here is from genome assembly GCA_038322925.1 of Mycobacteriales bacterium. GTDB lineage: Bacteria > Actinomycetota > Actinomycetes > Mycobacteriales > Nakamurellaceae > Nakamurella. The sequence goes on along the minus strand of JBBQGJ010000402.1, from coordinate 5,264 downwards.
TCCTGCGCTCCGTCGACTACCGGGTCACCACCCTGGGTTCGCACGGCGCGGAGATCGTCGCGGCAGACGGTAGCAGGCTCGCGGTGGCCGCCCTGCCCGAGCGGTCGAAGACCGACCCGACAGGTGTCGGCGACGCATTCCGCGCCGGCTTCCTGGCCGGCCGGGCCAGCGGATTGACGATGGAGCGATCCGCGCAGCTGGGGTCGCTGATGGCCACCCTGACCCTGGAAACCGTGGGAACGCAGGAGTACGACCTGGACCACCTGACCGCGCGCGTCCGGCTGGCCGATTGCTACGGGGACGAGGCGGCCACCGAGATTGTGCACGCGCTGGGCTGGGCAGTCGCCTAGCGCGACGCTCTTCCCTGCGCACCCCTTCCCTGCGCACCCCTTCCCTGCGCCCCTGTTTGGCGCGGATCATCTTCCCCGGCGCGCATCAAGCGGTTGACTCGCGTCCCAGCAGTCCCATAACCGCAACGTTCGTCCGCGCCGGCCCTTGTTGGCGCGGCCCGTCTTTGGCGCGGCCCTCCTTGGCGCGGCCCTCCTTGGCGCGGCCCTTCTTTGGCGCGGCCCTTCTTCCCGGCGCGCATCAAGCGGTTGACTCGCGTCCCAGCAGTCCCATAACCGCAACGATCGTCCGCGCCGACGACGTTGATCCGCGCCGGAAGGGGGGCGGGGGCGGTGCTCAGAGGCGGACCGGGTACTGCGGCTCCGGGATATGCGGAACGATCGCGCCGGTGACGAAGATCGCGTGCCAGATCTGGAAGACCAGGATCGTCCAGATCCGCCGGGAATGGTCGGCCTCGCCGGCCTTGTGAGCGTCCAGCATCGCCAGCACGGCCGCCGGATCGAGGTATTCGTCGGTCTGCGCAGAGCTGATGATGTCTCGTGCCCACTCGTACGAGTCACCGGCCAGGTAGTGCCGGATCGGCACGGGGAAACCCAGCTTTCGCCGGTGCAACACGTGCGGCGGCACGATCAGTTCCAGCGCCCGGCGCAGTGCGAGTTTGGTGGTCTGCTTGGTCACCTTCTGATCGGCCGGGATGGTGCGCGCCACGTCGAAAACCTCGGTGTCCAGGAACGGCACCCGCAGTTCCAGCGAGTTGGCCATCGTCATCTTGTCCGCCTTGACCAGGATGTCCCCGCGCAGCCATGTGAACAGGTCGACGTGCTGCATCCGCGAAATGGGATCGATCCCCGCGACATCAGCGCTCTGGGCGTAGATCGGATCGGTGACGTCCCGGAACGACCGTGCGGGATCGTAGGTGCGCAGCAGCCCGGCCAGCTGGTCCTCGCGGAAGATCCGCGCGTTGCCGTAGTAGCGGTCCTCAAGGTCGAGGGAGCCGCGGCGGAGCATGTCCTGGCCGCGGAACCCCTGGGGGAGCGCGCGGCCGACGGCGGCCAGTCCACGGCGCATGTTGCCGGGCAGCGAGGTGAGCCGATTCAGGCTCATCGGTTCGCGGTAGATGTTGTAGCCGCCGAACAGTTCGTCCGCGCCCTCACCGGAGAGCACCACCTTGACGTGCTTGCGGGCCTCGTTCGCCACGAAGTACAGCGGCACCAGAGCGGGGTCGGCGACCGGATCATCCAGGTACCAGATGATCAGCGGCAGAGTCTCGGTCAGTTCCGTCTCGGACACCGTCCGCACCACATGACGCACGCCGATGGCCGCCGCGGATTCGGCGGCAACATCGACCTCGGAGAAGCCTTCGCGGTCGAACCCGGTGGTGAACGTCATCAGGTCGGGGTTGTAGCGCTTGGCCAGCGCCGCGATCGCGGTGGAGTCGATGCCACCGGACAGGAACGACCCGACCGTCACGTCGGCGCGCATGTGCTTGGCGACCGAATCGTCCAGCACGGCGGCGATGCGCTGGTACAGCGCGGTCCGCTCGGCGTCGCTGATCGCCGGCCGACCGGCGAACACCGGATGGAAGTAGCGTTTGGTCTGCACCCGGCGGCCGGGGCGGACGGTGAAGTGGGTGCCCGACTCGATCCGGCGGATCGAGGAATCCATGGTCGCCGGTTCGGGCACGTACTGCAGCACCAGGTAATGCTGCAGGGCCCGCAGGTCCACCCGCGCGGTCCCGGTGAGTTCCCGCAGCCCCTTGGCCTCCGACGAGAACGCCACCCCGTCCGGCGTCGCCGCGGTGAACAACGGCTTGATGCCGAACGGATCCCGGGCGCCGAACAGCACCCGGTCGACCGAATCCCAGATCAGGAACGCGAACATCCCGCGGAGCCGGGCCACGGCATCCGCACCCCAGTAGTGGTACGCCGCGACGATCGCCTCGCCGTCGCCCTCGGTGTGGAACGCGGCCCCGCACTCGGTCCGCAGCACCTCTCGGAGTTCCAGGTAGTTGTAGATCTCCCCGTTGAACACCAGCGCGTAGCGGTCAGGGGATTCCGGTGGGCCCCAGCGCAGCGGCTGGTGGGAGTGCTCGATGTCGATGATCGACAGCCGGTTGAAGCCGAACACCACGTCGTCGTCGTGCCAGGTTCCGGCGTCGTCAGGGCCGCGATGACGCGCGCAGCGCATCCCGGCGGCGATCGAGTCCACGGCGGCGCCGGCCTGGCCGGTACCCGAGACAAAGCCCATCAGTCCGCACACGCGAACAGCCACCACCCTTGGTCGTCTGACCGCCAGTCATGCGATCGATGCGCCCCCACCCTCGAGTCGGCGACGCCGGTGCCCTCAGTATCGCGGCTCCCCCAGCGAAGGCGACGCACCGCGGTGCGCCCCGGCGTGCCCGATCGCACCGCCCCGCCATTCGTCGACGACTCGACACGCGCCCGCGAACCCCGCCCGGCCGGGTGCATCCGACAGCGACACGGTAATCTCCCGGTGTCGGGGACACGGTGCCCCGACGGCTGGATTCTGCGATTGCCCTCAGGTGGCACGTCGGGCGAGAGGAAAGGCGCACGTGACACGGTCTCGCGCGGTACGGCGAATCCTTCTCGTCGGGATGCTCGCCGTTGGTTCGCTGCTGCTCAGCGGATGTTCGTTCGCTGACCTGCCGCGCTTCGGCTGGCCAGAGGGGATCACTCCGCAGGCGCAGCGCATGCAGTACTTCTGGTCGTCGGCGTTCATCGCGGCGCTCTGCGTCGGCGTCCTGGTGTGGGGGCTGATGTTCTGGGCGTTCATCGTCTACCACAAGCGCAAGAGTGGGCCGCTGTACCCGAAGCAGACCAAAGAGAACCTGCCGTTGGAACTCGTTTACACGTTCGTGCCGTTCCTGATGGTCGGCGTGCTGTTCTACTTCACGGTGACGACCGAGAACTTCGCATTGGAAGAGCAGCCGAACCCGGACGTCACGGTGGAAGTCACCGCGTTCAAGTGGAACTGGGAGTTCAGCTACCCGGGCACCTCCGTGCCGGGTGGTGGCGAGGTGCACACCATCGGCACCAGCGACGAGATTCCACTTCTGGTGCTGCCGGCCAACAAGCTCGTCCAGTACAACCTGCGGTCCAAGGACGTCATCCATTCGTTCTGGACGATCGACTTCCTGTTCAAGCGTGACGTGTTCCCGTACCCGGAGCAGAACCAGTCGGTGAACCACTTCCAGAACACCATCGAGCAGACCGGGGCGTTCGTCGGGCGGTGCGCCGAACTGTGCGGGACCTATCACAGCGCAATGAGCTTCGAGGTGCGCGCGGTGCCGGAGAACATCTACAACGCGTATCTGGACTTGCGGCAAACGGTGAACCCGGCGACCGGCCAGGCGTTCTCGGCGGCGGATGCGCTGTCCGCCATCGGCAAGCGAGACCCGTCCTGCGGCGAGCTGTGCGCTCCGCTGGCGACCACCACCTATCCGCTGGACACCAACAGGCAGGCCAAGTCCGAGTCGCTACCGCAGCAAGCAGGGGGTAACTGATGGCCGCCCACAGCCAGGCAACCGAGCACCCGGCAGCGGCCAAGGGCGGCATGCACGTCGAGACCTGGATCTTCGTCGCGTTGACCGTGTTCTTCGTGATCGCTGCGGTCGTCTACGCGATCCTGGCACCCACCGAACCGGTCGGCATCGTCGCGCTGTCGCTGACCGCCGGGCTGACGCTCATCATCGGCACGTTCTTCTGGTTCATCTCCCGGCGGCTGGACGAGCCGCGGCCCGAGGACAACGACGACGCCGAAGTCTCCGACGGTGCCGGGGACGTCGGGTTCTTCTCCCCGGGGTCCTACTGGCCGTTCACCTTGGCGCTGTCGGCATCGCTCGTCGCTGTTGGCACCGCGTTCTTGCTGTGGTGGCTGATGGTCATCGGGGTCGGGTTCCTGTTCTGGGCGATCAGCGGGCTGATCTTCGAGTATCACCGGCGGCCCGCACACCACTGACTCAGGTCGTCGGCCACCGGCGTCCACGTCGAGACAGCCGCTAGCGAAGCCCCGGAGCGGTCGCCAGGACGCCGGCGAACGGAGGTAGTGGGCGTCAACCCCCGATCGATCCGCAAGCCCCGCATGTCCGATGCCGCCAGCGGCACCCCGAGCACAGCGGTGACAGAGGGCGTGGCGGGCGGTAGCGCACGAACCACACGTTCGGCGGGCGGGCGGTTTCGTCGCCGACAAGGAGGGTAACTGGATGGTGGCCGTCCACTCCGCGGCCGCCACTGCGGACCGCTGAGGCCGGCTGACGACGGTCAGGTTCAAGTCCTTGTCGCAAACAGAAGGCCCCTTCCCGTGTCCGGGGAGGGGCCCACCTGCGCAAAGCCGTTGTGCAGGTCAGTGTTTGGTCGCCGCTTCGATCTCGCTGACCGGATGCAGTTCGTCATCGTAGGCGATGTGACCGGAGTCGTCCGTCGGTGCGAGTAGACCCGGCACCGCGACACCTGCCGAGCCGAGCTGGTTCATCCGCTTGGGCACCGGCGCACCCTGGTAAGCCAGCGGGACCGGGTGACCGTGGCTGTCCACCGGTCCGAGGGGCTGATGGACCTCGATGAACTGACCGTTGGGCAGCCGCTTGAGGATGCCAGTCTCGACGCCGTGCTCGAGCACCGCGCGGTCGGAATGCTGCAGTCCCAGGCACAACCGGTACGTCACCACGTAGGTCACGACCGGCAGGATGATCGAGCCTATTCGGCCGATCCAGGTCATCACGTTCAGCGAGATGTCCAGCTTGAGTGCGAACAGGTCGTTCGCGCCGTTGATCAGGTTCAGGATGTAGAAGGCCAGGAACGCCGCGCCCAGAGCCGTCCGCACCGGGACGTCGCGGGGGCGCTGCAGCAGGTTGTGGACCACGTTGTCCTTGGTGAAAGCCTTCTCGATGAAGGGGTAAA
>JBBQGJ010000401.1:0-6241 GCA_038322925.1 Mycobacteriales bacterium | reverse complement strand
GCCGCCGGCGTCGACGCGAACGCCGCACGGATGGTCCCTGACGACATGGTCGGCATCGCGTCGATCACCAAAACCGTCACCGCTGCGGAGGTCCTGCAGCTGGAACAGACCGGCCGGATCGACCTGGACGCCCCCGCATCCACCTATCTGTCCCACCGGCTGCTCCAGGACAATCCCACGGTGCGGCAACTGCTCTCGCACACCAGCGGGGTTCCCGACTTCGCCACCTCCGCCGCCCTGGGCGCGGCCATCGATGCCGACCTGACGCGGTCCTGGACCGCCGACGAGGTCCTGGGCTACGTCACCGACCCGGTCAGGGCTCCGGGCGGGGCGGTCAGGGACTACTCCGGCTCCAACTACCTGCTGCTCGGGATGCTCATCGAGAAGGTCACCGGCCTGAGCTACAGCCAAGCGGTCCGGCGTGATGTGCTGAGCGGTGTCGGTGACCGGATGGTCGTGCAGGACGCCGAACGACCGACGCCGCCGCTGGCCGCCGCGGATCCGTCCACCGGCCCGGTGTCCGACGACTTCTTGCCCGACCGCGCGATAGCCAGCGTGTTGGGCGCGGACGGCGGCATCGCCGCCGACGCACCCACCGTGGCCGGGTGGGGCTACCGCCTCTACGGCGGCATGGTCCTGCCCGCGGACCGGACCGTGGAAATGGTCACCGAGGTCGCCCCCGGGTACGGGCTGGGCACCGACATCCTGGAACAACGATCGGGACCCAACGGCGGCGCCGTCGGACACCACGGCGGCGGGAGCGGCTACGTCACGGTCCTGACGGTGGTCCCCGCCGACCACCTGTCCATCGCCATCCTCGCAGTCGGCACCGATGATTCGGCCTGCGACCGGGCCGCCAACGCCATCATCGCGGCCATGCAGACCAACTGACCCCACACCCGTTGCGGCGGCCGGTCACATTCAGGCTGTAGCGCTGACTGTCCCAACTCGGACGCGTTAGTTGATGAGCGAGGTGGCTGCGGCGCGTGAGAAGGACATGCCGAGGTCGTGCAACTCCGCGAGCAGCGTATCGACGCGGCCGTCGACCCAGCTCGGCTTCGTGGTCATCGTGTGCCTCCCAGTAGGGCTGGCGGTCCGGCAGTTGCGCGCCGCCCTGGCCGGCGACGTTGGAGCAGTTGCACTGCACCGAAAGGCAGACTCTCACCCTTCGTGGCCATGACTTGGGTTACCCACGTGACCTGCGGAGATGCGGGCCGTCAGGGACGTCTCATTCAACAAATCGTTGACGCGACACCTCGGTTGCCGCGGGGAGATCGGGTGGTCCAGAGACTGGGGAGGTCACCCGGGAGCGTGGCCGCGCTGGTCGTCAGGAGATGGCCTGCCCGGGGGTCGGTGGCGGCGGGGGACCCGGTGAGACCTACCGAGTTAGCTGACGACTTGCTAATCTGCTAATACCGCGGTGTGGTAGCGGGTTCGGCGGCGTCCGCTCGGCGCGTCCTGTGCCTGTCGGTCTGCCAGACCCGGCCGGAGATCCGTGAGGCGTGCAGCCAGCGATGGGTGAAGGTTGGGTGTTCACCGGGAAGGAGCGACGGTAATGACAGCAGCTGCCGAGTCGACCCGCGTGCCCGTCGCGGGCGGCGGCGACGTTCGCGCCACCTCGGCGCAAGGCCCGGCCGGAGAACCGGGGAGGACGGTGGCGTTCCGGCACGAGGTGTCCCGGTCACCGAACATCGCCGATCGGTATGCGGTGGTGCTGCGGACTCTCAGTCCCCGCCAACGCCAGGGGGTCATCGCGGCGCTCTCCGTCGGGTTTTACGACGGGTGGCGGCCGACGAGGGAGGAGTTGGCCGCGTACGTGGCGGCCGAATTCGGGGTCACCGTGACCGTTCCGCCGGATCCGTCTGTGCGGTAGCTGCATGGCTCGGCCGGCAGGCGGTGGACCGTGCGCCGCGCGCAGCACCTGGCCAATGCGTTTCGGGTCCTGCATGCAACGCGCCGGGGCTACCGGGAACGTCCAGGAACCACCCCGCCAGCCGGGTGATCGGACTGGATCACCAAGCGGTGCGTCGCGGTTGCGGCGTGAAAGACTGCGCCGCGTTGCGCCTGGAGCGGGAGCGTGTGATGCCAGGGAGTAAGCCGACGGAGTTCGACATCCGGGCACGATGCGAGTTCTACGCGCAGAAGTATCACCGCAGGCCCGAGCGGCTGGAGAAGGGTCTAGCGGCGTACGCGGTGCATCTGTTCGCTCAGGAACCGGGGTTCGATGCGGCGCTGGACGGCGAGGCGACCACCGAGGCCAACCTGGCACCGCACCTGTGCCAGTCCAACGACCTGCACATTGATGCGGTGTTGGAGGACGAGGTAGGGCAGCGGCTGCTGTTGATCCAGGCAGCGTGGCGACACAAAGACCTCGACGACCGCAGAATAGCCGCGTTCTTCGACGCGCCCGACCGCATTTTCACCCACGGGTACGGGGTCACCGGCGGCGACCATTCCCATGACTTGCTCTCCGGGTTCGCCGAGAAAGTCGAAGACGGATACGAAGTACTGTTGCGTTTCGTCACCAACGTACCGGGGGTCGAGGAAGATCCGTACAGCCGTTGGCGCTAACGATGATCTTGAGTGCCGACTGGTGGTGCCGACGTGGTTTCCGTCGTCGTGCCCGGTACTTGATTGGGCGGCTGCGAGGGGAAGTCTGTAAGGCCCTGGCCGGGGGTCTGTCTGCTGCGTCTACGGTCGGTGGTCGTGCCGCTGGATTTCTTGACCGATGGTCAGGTCGCGGCGTACGGACGGTTCGACGGGGTGCCGTCGCGGGCGGATCTGGAGAGGTTCTTCTTCCTCGACAACGCGGATCGGGATCTGATCGGATGCACGCCCGGCTGGCCGCGGCTGTCGAAGAGTTCGATCCGATGTTGCCGGGTCGGCTGCGCGCGTCGTTGCGGGTGCCCGACGGTTCCCGGAACGCCAGCAACGCCTCAAGCCGCGGCCACTGGGTGACCTTGCCCGACGCTGCGTCGACGAACCTGCGGTCCAGGAACATCCCCGGCGCGCGTTATCGGGCCGGTCGACACGCTGACCCGGGCGACACTCAAGATCATCGCTAGCGCCAACGGCTGTACGGCTCCTCCTCGACCCCCGGCTTGTGCCGCCGTTGGGTCGCTAGCGTCGCGCCGCGAGCGCCGCAGAGAAGGCGGCGGCCGATGCGGCGCTGCTGTTGAACCGCCAGTCCGTTTCCTTCACCTGCTGGAACCAAATGAACCCGGTGACATCGGGCTGCGCGTCCAGGTAGGACACCAGGTCCCGGATCCAGTCGGGTTTGGAACCGCCGGCCTCCGCGGACGCGGTCTCGGCGATCACGATCGGTTTACCTGGCGTGATCGACCGCAGCTGGGTCAGCCCGGGCCCGAATAGAGCGTCCGGCGTGGTCCACGCGCTCCAGGACGCCGAGGTGCCCCAGTTGTACCCGACCAGGGCCACTACATCGACATAGCCCGCGCCTGGGTACAACCCGGCGAGCGGCACCGACCCTCCGGTCGGGACGTTCGGGCTCCACATCCACGACACGTTGTTTGCCCCGGCTGCCGTGAACACGTCGTGCACGTGCCGCCACGCAGTCAGGAAGCTGCCCGCCGCGTTGCCGTTCACCCCCTCGTCCCAGGGATACCACCATCCGTTCATCTCAGGCCCGAACCGCACCGTCACCGGGTGACCCCACGCGCGCAGCGCGTCAGCCCAGGTCCAGAGGTACCCGTCGTGATCACCGGCGGCGATCCGGCTCAGCGAATACGCCGGCTGGTTCACCCCGCCGTCCCACAGCCACGGCTCCCAGGTGATCACCGGTTGGGCGCCGCGGCCCGTCACCGCGTCGAGTTCGGCGATCGGGGCGGGCTGGGCGAAGTCCTTGTAGCTCATCTCGATCGACGGCCACTCCCCTGCCAGTTGCGCCACCGTCGACAATTCCTGCCAGGCCAGCGGGCCACCCGGAGTGCTCACCCCGAACCGCAACATCGTCAAGGGGTCATCGCCGGCCAGGGTGTAGCCGGTGACGTCGGCCAGCAGGTGCACCGTCCCGGCGGAGCCGTTGAACAACTGGATCTTCCCGTCCTGCCCGACCGGGACGATCACGGTGTTCGGGATGTTCCGCCCGGCCTGGAAGTTCAGGTTCGACGTGTTCGTGCGGGTGACCCAGGACGGCCACACGGTGATGTACCCGGCGGTCTGCGGGGACACCACGGTCACGTTCAACACCACCGCCGCCACCCCGGACGCCGGGACCCCACCCTGACCGGTGACCTGCACGCCCGCGGTGCCCAACGCTGGGACCGCACCAGGAATCTGCTGGGCGGTGCGAGAATCGGCTATCCGCGCCGGCGTCACCGACACCACCGCCCCACGCCCGGTGGGTGTGCCGGACAGGGTGTAGCCCGACACGTCGACGATCAGGTGCACGGTGCCGTCGGAGCCGTTGAACAACTGGATCTTCCCGTCCTGCGCGACCGGGACGATCACGGTGTTCGGGATGTTCTGCCCGGCCTGGAAATTCAGGTTCGACGTGTTCGTCCTATCGATCCCGAACGGCCACACGGTGATGTACCCGGCGGTCTGCGGGGACACCACGGTCACGTTCAACACCACCGCCGCCACCCCGGACGCCGGGACCCCACCCTGACCGGTGACCTGCACGCCCGCGGTGCCCAACGCCGGGACCGCACCAGGGATCTGCTGATTGACCCGCGAATCCGCGACCCGCACCGGGGTCACCGACACCACCGCCCCCGCAGCCGACGGTGGTTGCCCGGCAACGACGCTCGCCGACACCGAGCCCCCCACCCGCGGTGAACCAGCCGCCATGGCCTGCCCGGTAGCCATCACCACGGCCATCACCACGGCCAGCACACCGAACGTTCGGGATGAAAGGAACAGGCGCCACCGCATGGAAACCCCCCAAGGCGGCAACCGAAGATCCGTGATCCTCGAAATGTCGTCGGCCCCCGACGGGACCGCGCCAACAAGCGCACCACCGCCATCACCAACCACCGTAGGAGAACATTCCCGACCTGTGCCGAAAGCCCTGCCGCGCAGGACCTTCGACCCCCGGGAGTCACTCCCGGTCGGCAACCAGCAACCCCCGCCCCGCGCCCATCCTCGAACGGGTAGTCAAACCCGCCCCCCAACGCTCACAGGCCGCGACCACCGCCCGGCGAAGACTCACAGCTGCGCCGGATGTGATGTTGACCGTCGTTCGTTTGCCGTTGATGGATTCATCGTGAATGAAGACCGAAATCGGTGGCGTGGTCTGCGACGTGACTGCGTGGTCGGCGAAGTGACGATCCCCCGGCGTGCGTGGCCGAGGTTGGTCGGCACAGTGAGTGACCCCGCCGGGCATGGCAGGGCCCGGCGGGACACCCGATTTCAGCTGCGCCGCAGGGTGCGGCGGCGCCAGGAGCCGGCCGTGGGCGAAGGACCCGATCAACGCCCACACCGGGACGGCGACGCCGAACCGATCCCGGTAGCGCAGTGCGGCGCCGGCGAGGAGGTTCAAAGCGCGCCCGAAGCGTGGTCCGCTGCGGCGCGGGCCGGATCAGCAGTTCCCGGTCGATGGCGGCGGCGCGGTCCACGCCCCGCCGGTACAGCCACCGTGCGTGAAGCTCAGCGCGCGCCGCGCAACCACCGTCGAACGGTGGACTCGGGCCGCCCGAACCGAGCGGCGATGGAACGGTGTCCGGCGCCGCGGGCGTGCGCGACCAGGGCAGTCCCGATCGGCTCGGTGCTGTCCGCGCGGCGCACGGTCAGCGCGGTCGGGAGCAGGATCTGGGTGACCTGGCAGTCAGCGCAGCGGGCTCGCCGCGGGGTCACGGTGACAGTATCGGTACCGATGCCGCGGACGGTGCGGGTCCGGCCGTTGCCGAACGGGCGCAGCACACCCCGACACCGCGGGCAGGGCAGGTCGCCCGCCAGCAGGGTTTCCTCGGCCACGCCGCGACACCACCCATCACAACACAGGGCTCCATTCATGCCAGCCGGCATTACCTACCACAGCCGACGTCAACAGCGGCCATTTCGTGTTGCAGGACGCCAACTCTCACTACCCGCCGTCTCGACATTGCCGACCAAACCGGCGGTCGGCACGACTGGCGTATTCCGACCCCGCGACCGCTCGACGTGGGAGATTCCCTTGCTCGTCGTGGTGATGCGCCGACGAACCACCCCGGGGCGGACTGGGCATCGGCGTCGTCGGTGACAGTGACACCCGCGGTCAACGGCATCCGGAGTGGGGTTC
>JBBQGJ010000400.1:0-6245 GCA_038322925.1 Mycobacteriales bacterium | reverse complement strand
GCGCACCCGACTGCGACCGAGCCAACGACTCGAGCACTTCACGTTGTCCAGCCGACATCTCCAGCGCGGGCACGGGCTTTCTCACAGATCAGAATCATATCCAACAAATCACCAATTAATTGCAGGACACACCACTAGGTCCAGCACGCACCGCGGCCGGAGTCGCAGTTGCGCGGGTCGACCACCGGCGTACGACCGGGCCCCAAGCCATTCTGGCGTCCCAACGTTCATGGGACTGGCGCTGAGGAGGGCTGTCGCTCATGTTCCGTATTTCCAACCGGTCTCACTCGTCCCCGTCAGTCTGCCACGACTTTCGTCGACGTCCCGCGAGGAGCCGATGCCCTTCTCGTGGACCCCAGTGCCGGGAAGTCTTGGTCCCGCCATTCTGACGCTAACCGTTCGTTGGCCTGCGCCGCCGCATTCTCCCTGGCGCGCAGTTCGACCCGTCGAATCTTCCCGGATTCGGTTTTTGGGAGATCGAAGAACTCGATTCGGCGTACCCGCAAGTAGGGTGCCAATTGGTCGCGAGCGTACTTGAGGATCTGAAACGCGGTGTCCTCGTTGGGTTCCCACCCAGGAGCCAGTGCGATGTAGGCCTTCGGAACGGCTAGTCGCGTGTCGTCGGGGGCCGGGACGACCGCGGCCTCGGCGACTGCAGGATGCTCGATGAGCACACTCTCGAGCTCGAATGGCGAGACCTTGTAGTCCGACGATTTGAACACATCGTCGGTACGACCTACGTAGGTGATGTATCCGTCCGCGTCGCGGGTGACGACGTCGCCGGTGTGAAAGTAGCCATCGGCAGTCACCTCGGCGTTCTTCTCGGGGTGATCGACATATCCGGTCATCAGATTCACCGGCGCCGCGGACAGGTCAAGGCAGATCTCGCCCTCCTCGGCCGGTAAACCAGTGTGCGGATCGACGATGACTACCGGCACTCCGGGCAGCGGCCAGCCCATCGATCCCATTTTCAGTGGCGAGCCTGCCGTGTTTCCGATGAGCGCGGTGGTTTCCGTCTGCCCGAAGCCGTCGCGGATCGTCAGGCCCCATTCACGCTGGACGCGGGAGATCACCTCGGGATTGAGCGGCTCGCCGGCACCGATCACCTCACGAAGATTGCCTGCGTCGCCGCCGAGGTCGGCCTGGATCAGCATCCGCCACACGGTGGGGGGTGCGCAGAACGTAGTGACCCCGGCGCGGCGAATCTGGTCCATCAAGGATTTCGCGTCGAACCGCGAGTAGTTGTAGATGAAGATGGTCGCTTCGGCGATCCACGGAGCGAAGAAGCAACTCCAGGCGTGTTTGGCCCAACCGGGTGAACTGATGTTCAGATGCACATCTCCGGGGCGTAGCCCAAGGAAGAATAATGTCGACAGGTGTCCCACTGGATATGAGATCTGACTGTGCTCCACGAGTTTTGGTTCGCTGGTGGTGCCGGAGCTGAAGTACCACAGCAGCGGGTCGTCGGAGGCGGTAACTGTCGCGAATGCTGTGGGTGCCGCGCTGTCGTAGGCGTCGCGGTAGTTTAGCCAGCCCTCGACCTCGTCGACGCAGACGCGCAGAAATTCTCCGGGAAGATCGGCGAATTTCGCAGCGTCGGCCTGGTTGACGATGACAGCCCGGACGTGTCCACGGTCGACACGCTCCGCCAGGTCATGGCCGCCAACTGCGGTTGCCGTGGGCATCAGTATCGCGCCGAGTTTCATCACGGCCAGCATCGACTCCCACAGTTGGACCTGATTACCGAGCATCAGCATTACCCGGTCGCCGCGGCCGACGCCCAACGCTTCGAGCCATCGCGCGACCTGATCTGACCGGTGGGCGATATCGTCGAAGCTGTATTTCGCCTCCGCGCCGTCTTCCTCGACAATCCACAGCGCTGTCTGCCTATTCCCACGGGCGATGACGTCGAACCAGTCGGTGGCCCAGTTAAACTTATCGCCGAGGTCCGGCCACGAGAAGGACGCGACGGCGCCGTCGTGATCGCCGTACGCCGCAAGCAGGATGTCGCGCGCACGACGATAGGTGTGGTGCGCTGTCGTATCAGTCATGTTGGGTTTTCCTATCTGGTCCAACGGAAATCGCTCACGCCAGGATGGTGAGCGCTAAGCAGGCCCCGGGGATGGCGCGGTTCCGAGAGCGGTCGGTGAGGAGCAGGCCATAGCGATCGCGGCTTCCGCGGCGATCAAGGCCGTCGTCATGAGCGGCATGCCGTGCCAATGATGTTAAACCTGTTTGTGGCCCATGTCACGCTCTCGCGTTGTGGGCCCGGGTAACGGGGCTGACGATGAGTCAACGCAAGGCTGTGACGAAGACGTTCGCGATCCGCCACAAGCGGGCGGACGAGGCCGGCAAGGGCCGGGTCCTGGACGAGTTGTGCGTCACGACCGGCTGGCACCGTAACCATGCGCGCAAGGCGCTGACGGTGGCGCTGCGCCCGAACATCGTCAAGCCGGGCACCCGGCGGCCACCGAAGTACGGACCGAAAGTGATTGCAGCGCTGATCTTCTGCTGGGCGGTGCTGAGCACGCCCGACGGCAAGCAGCTGGCGCTGATGCTGCCCGAGCTAGTGCCGATCCTGCTGCGCTTCGGCGAGCTCGACATCGACGATGAGACCGCGGGATTGCTGGCCGGCATGTTGGCAGGCACCATCTACCGCCGCCTTGCTCCGGACGCAAGAAGCACCACCTGAAGGGCCGCAGCCACACCAAGCCGGGATCGCTGCTCAAGAGCCAGATCCCGATCTGCACCTCGGCGGGCTGGGACGACGCGGTGCCCGGATTAGTCGAGATCGACCTGGTCGGCCACGAGGGCGGCAATGCCGTAGGTGAGCACGCCTACACACTGACTGTCACCGACATCGCCACCGGCTGGCCCGAGAACCGCTCGGTGCGCAACAAGGCCCGTAAATGGGTGCTCGCCGCCCTGGACGGCATTGCCAAGGTCATGCCGTTTCCGATCCTGGGCGTACACAGTGACAATGGAAGGGAGTTCATCAACTATCACCTGCTGAACTGGTGCGAACAGCGCAAGATCACATGCACCCGGTCGAGACCGGGCAACTCCAGGACGGGGCGCATGTAGAGCAGAACAACTGGGAGATCGTGCGCACCGTAGTCGGCTACGCCGCTGCAGAACTGCTGCTGCTCAACAAGATCTGGGTGCTGCAGTCGAAACTGGCCAACTTCTTCTGCCCGCAACAGAAGCCCGTCTCCAAGGTCCGCACCGGCGCGAAGGCGTCTAAGCCTAAGGCAGACTCCGTCGGGTGTTTTCCAGGTTGATGTATCAACCTCATGAGCTCAGGCATCCCGAAGTTGATATGTGAACCAAAACGGGATACACGAGGTGTCATGACGGACGAACCGTGGCCCAGTAACGACGAGGCGCAGGCGTGGCGCAACTCCGTCGACATGCATCACGCGCTTATGCGGCATCTGGCGCTGCACCTACAGCAAGTGTTCGGGCTCTCGGCACCGGACTTTGAGATCCTGGCCAACCTCTCGAAGTCGCAGAGCGGGCGGATGCGGACGTCGGAGCTGAGGTGGGCCACCCGGTGGGAGAAGAGCCGACTGTCGCATCACCTCAGCCGAATGCAGAAGCGCGGCCTGATCCGCAGGGAGGCGTCCGACGCCCCGCTACCCGGAGATCGTGCTGACCGATGCCGGTAGGGAGGCGATCGAGGCCTGCGCCCCGGCGAACGCCGCCCGAGTCCGGAAGCTCTTCGTCGAGGTCCTGGGGCACGATCGCCTGCAGCTCTGAGCGGGCCTTCGCGGATGTCCTGGCCGCCATCGACGCGCACACGACGCTCGACTGCCCGTCGGAGATCCACGGCCGCTGAACCGCGCGGATCGTCGAGATATCAGCCGTTGCGCAGCATTTCGATCACGGCGCTGAAGTCCTCGGCGGCGTGATCGGTGGCGAACTGGGCGTAGATCTCGGCGGCGTGCGTCCCGAGCGGCGCCGAGGAACCCGTGGAGGCTACCGCGCTCATCGCCAGGCCCAGGTCCTTGTTCATCAGTGCGGTCGCGAAGCCCGGCTTGAAGTCATTGTTGGCCGGCGACGTCGGAACCGGTCCGGGCACCGGACAATTCGTGTGTACCGCCCAGCAGTTGCCCGTCGCGCCGTGATCACGTCGAACAACGACTGCGCCGACAAGCCCAGCTTCTCGGCCAACACGAACGCCTCGCCGACGGCGATCTGCTGCACCGCCAGCACCATGTTGTTGCACACCTTCGCGGCCTGACCCGCGCCTGCGCCGCCAGTGAATGACCTTGCCCGCCAGCGGTTCCAGGACCGGACCTGCTTTCTCCAGCGCTGCCTCGTCACCGCCGACCATGAACGCCAGCGTGCCCGCCACCGCTCCCTTGACGCCGCCGGAGACCGGCGCGTCCAACTGCACGAAGCCGTGTGTGGCGGCTAGTTCGTTGACGGCCCGCGCATCGTTGACGGAGATGGTGGAGCTGTCGATGAACAGCGTGCCCGCCGCTGCAACGGGCAGGATCTCGCCGTAGCACCGCTTGACCAACTCACCGCTGGGCAGCATTGTGATGACGACGTCGGCATCCGCGGCAGCTGCGGCGCCGCTGTCGAACACCTGCGCGCCCTTCTCCGCGGCGGCGGCCGAAGCCGCCGGCACCGGGTCGAATCCGCGCACGGTGTGCCCGGCGGCGAGCAGGTTCGCTGCCATCGGGCCGCCCATGTTGCCCAGTCCCAGGAACGCAATGGTGGTATCGGGTCCAGCTCCTTCTTTGCCCTCTCATGCCGACGCGCGGATACGGGCGGCCTCGCCCCGTCCGATGACCACGCGCATGATCTCGTTGGTTCCCTCGAGGATGCGGTGCACCCGCAGATCGCGCACGATTTTCTCCACACCGTACTCAGTCAGATAGCCGTAGCCGCCGTGCAATTGCAGCGCCTGGTCGGCGACGTTGAAGCACGCGTCTGTCACGTAGCGTTTCGCCATCGCGCACAGCTCGACCTTGTCGGCATCGCCGTTGTCGAGTGCAATCGCGGCGCGCCACAACAGTGTTCGTGACGCCTGCAGGTCGGTGGCCATGTCGGCGAGCGTGAAGCGGATCGTCGGCTCGTCGAGCAACGCACCACCGAAGGCTTGCCGGTCGGCGAGGTAGGCGGCGGCCTTGTCGTAGGCGGCCTGCGCACCGCCAAGCGAGCACGCCGCGATGTTGATGCGGCCGCCATTGAGCCCGTTCATCGCGATGCCAAAGCCGGTGCCCGCACCCTCGAGGCCGCCAAGCATCGCGTCGGCCGGCACCCGCACACCCTCTAAGACGACCTGCGCGGTGGGTTGGGCATTCCAGCCCATCTTGTGTTCCTGAGCGCCGAAACTCAAACCCGGCGTGCCCTTTTCGACGATGAAGGCGGAGATCCCGCGCGGCCCTTCACCGCCGGTGCGGGCCATCACCACGTACACATCCGATACGCCGGCACCGGAGATGAACTGTTTGACGCCATCGAGCACGTAGTCTGCGTTCTCTCCCGAACCGTCGCGGACCGCCTTGGTCCCCAACGCGGCGGCGTCGGACCCGGCGCCCGGCTCCGTTAAGCAGTAGCTGGCGAAGGCGTCCATCGAGGCCAACCGCGGCACCCAGGTCTTGCGCTGCTCCTTGGTGCCGTAGCTGTCGATCATCCACGCGCACATGTTGTGGATCGACACGAACGCCGCGATCGCGGGGTCCGCCGCGGCCAGCTGCTCGAAGATGCGGACCGCGTCCAGTCGGCGCAGACCGCTACCGCCGACATCCTCCTGGCAATAGATCGCCGCCATCCCCAGTTCGGCGGCCTCCCGCAGCACGCCGACCGGGAGGTGCTTGGCGGCGTCCCATTCCAGGGCATGCGGCGCAAGGCGCTTGGCGGCGAACGCGGCCACCATGTCGGCGATCACGCGATCGTCGGCGTCCATACCGAAGTAGTCCATGAGTCAGCGCTAGTTCATGGTCGGGATGACGAACTCGGCGCCATCCTTGATGCCCGAGGGCCACCGCTGGGTGACCGTCTTGACCTTGGTATAGAAGATGATCGATGAGGGCCCGTGTTGGTTCAGGTCGCCGAAGCCGGACCGCTTCCAGCCGCCAAAGGTGTGGTATGCCACGGGAACGGGGATCGGCACGTTGACGCCGACCATGCCGACCTGTACGCGTGACACGAAATCGCGCGCGGTGTCGCCGTCCCGCGTGAAGATCGCCACGCCGTTGCCGTATTCGTGCTCGGAGGGCAGCGCCAGTGCT
>JBBQGJ010000399.1:0-6289 GCA_038322925.1 Mycobacteriales bacterium | reverse complement strand
CACCATCGACCGGCACGTCAAGGCCTACATCAAGGACGCCGGCCTGCTGGCCGCCGCCTAGTGACCCTTTCCTCGCAACCAAAGTCAGCTCCAAAACTCAAGATCAACATCAACATGCTGTGAGCAAAGGGTCACTAGGGACCTCACGCGGGCCGCCGCTACCCTGAACGGAGATGCCCGACGAGCGTCGTGACCGCACGAGGAGCCGCGCGTGGCCGTCCAGTCGACCGGGTCGCGCGCCGCTCCCGTCAGGACGACCACTGGTCCGGACAGGACGACTGCTCGGGATCCCCTCGTTGCACAGGACGCCGGCGACCGCCCGTGCGCTGGCGATGCTGGGCCTCGCCGCCCTGGGCGGCGCCGCGATCCTGATCGGCGTCCTGCACCTGCTGCCCCTGACCGCGGGGATCTCCTCGGTCCGGCAGACCATCAGCGAGTACGCGCTCACCGACGTGGGCTGGATGTTCAACGCTGCCGTGATCGCCACCGCTGCATCCTCAGGCGCCGTCTTCTTCGCCCTGCTGCTGACCCGGCAGGCGACCTGGCGGTCGATCGGCCTGCTGTTCGGCGGGCTTTGGGTGGCGGGGTTGCTGGTGATCGTGGCGTTCCCGAAACACAACTGGGCGATCGGGCCGAGCATGGATGGCCAGATCCACCGGATCGCCAGCGTGGTGACGTTCCTGAGCCTCCCGATCGGGGTCATGCTGCTGACCCGCCGCCGTGCCGGGACGGCGGGACGGAGGAGCTCTCGGGCAACGTTCTGGCTGGGCGCGGCGTCGCTGGCCTGGTTCAGCCCGCTGATCGTCGCCATGCTGATGGCGCCGAGGACCGGGACGCCGTGGTTCCGCGCGATCCCGCTCGGCCTGATCGAGCGGGGCCTGGTGATCACCGAGGTGTCCGCGGTCGTCGCGCTGGCGCTGTGGGTGCTGGCCGCAACCAGCCGCGGTGTTCCCGCCGTCAGCCCGCGCGTCGTGGCGGAGCGGTCGACAGCGTGGTCGAGTGATCCGGGGCCGGTCGTCCCCGCGTCGCGGCGGCCAGCCGGCTGATCGCGGCCGGCCCGACCCGGCAGCAGCCGCCGACCAGCCGGGCGCCCGCGGCGATCCACTCGGCGGCGTGCTCCGGCCCGAAAGTGCTTGTCCCCGACCAGCACCGGCGGTCGGCGTCCCAACGCTCGCCGCTGTTCGGGTACACCACACCGGGTTTCCCGGACTGCTGCACCGCCAGCTGGACCAGGCCGAGCGCCTCGTCGGCGTCGCAGCAGTTGACGCCGACCGCGATGATCTCGTCGACGTCGGCGGCCATCGCGAACGCCTCCGAGGCCGGCTCGCCCGCCCTGGTCCGCCCGCCGGCGCAGGTCAGCGACAGCCAGGCCGACATGCCGGTGCCGCGCACCTCCTCCAGGAGCGCCTCCACCTCGGCCAGGCACGGGATGGTCTCGATCGCCAGCACGTCGGCGCCAGCACCGGCCAGCACCTGCAGCCGGGGCCGGTGCCAGGCGCGCAGCTCGGCCACGGACAGCCCGTAGTCGCCGCGGTATTCCGAGCCGTCGGCCAGCGCCGCGCCGTACGGTCCCACCGAGGCCGCGACCCACCGCCCGCCGACTCCGTCCGCGGGGCCGGTCGCCGGGCCGGTTGCCTGGCCGATTGCCTGGCCGGTTGCCTGTGCAGCGGCGGTCCGGGCCAACGCCACTGACCGGCGCAGCGCGTCCGCCGCTGCCGCCCGGTCCAGCCCGAGCGCAGCGAACCCATCGAATGACGCCTGGTACGACGAGGTGATGGCGACCTGAGCACCGGCCTCGAAGTATTCCCGGTGCGCCGCGGTGATCGCGCCGGGGTCATCCAGCAGCAGCCTGGCGGACCACAGCACGGACGTCAGGTCGTGCCCGTGTGCTTCCAGCAGGGTCGCCAGTCCCCCGTCCAGCACGACCGGGCCAAACTCCAGCCGCTGAGCCAGCGTCACGTCCGCGGGTGGGTGATCGGCGGTGGTGCTCACCGCGGCGACCCTACCCTTCTGGGCGCCTGCGGATCGTCGTCACCGAGGTGCCGTCACGGGATGAGAATGGCGCGCCCCCGCACCCGGCCGTTGTCCAGATCGTCGATCGCCTGCTGGAAATCGTCGAGCGGGTATTTCGTGGTGTGCAGGGCGACCTTGCCCTGAGCGGCGAGCACCATCAGCTCGGACAGGTCGGTGTACGAGCCGACCAGGTTTCCGATGAAGTTGATCTCGGTGGAGATGATGTCGATGGTCGGGACGTTGATGTTCTCGCCGTAGCCGACGACGTAGTAGTTCCCGGCCCGCCGCAGCATCCGCACACCCTCGTCGGTCGCGCCGCCCTCACCGACGAAATCGATCACCGCCTCCGCCCCGTGCCCACCGGTGAGGTCGAGCAGCGCATCGACGTGCGACCCGTCGGCGTCCGAGAGCAGGGTGTGGTCCGCGCCCAACTCACCGGCCATGGCCAGCGCATCGGGGTTGCGATCGGTCACCACCAGGGTGGCTCCGCTGATCGCCTTGAACACCTGGATCCCGATGTGCCCGAGACCGCCGGTGCCGATCATCACCGCGACCTGACCGGGACGCAGCTCCCGTGCCGCTTTCGCCACCGCGTGGTAGGCGGTGAGCCCGGCGTCCGCGAGCGCGGCGACGTCGGCGGGTTCCAGCGAGTCGTCCAATTTGACGACGCTGCGGTAACGGTAGGAGGTCCTCAGGTATTCGGCATACCCCCCGTTGGTGTCGATGCCGGGGAAAGCGCTGTTGGTGCAGTGCACGTCGTCACCGGCCCGGCAGGCGGCGCACTGCCCGCAGGTGGCCAGCGGGTGCAGGATCACCTTGTCACCGGGCGCCACGCTGGTCACCGCGTCGCCCACGGCGTGCACCCAGCCGGCGTTCTCGTGGCCGATCGTGTAGGGCAATGCCACCCCGGATTTCTCGGCCCATTGGCCTTCCAGGATGTGCAGGTCGGTCCGGCACACCCCGGCGCCGCCGATCCGGACGATGACGTCAAGCGGACCGCTCAACTCCGGCTCCGGGATGTCCTTCATCTCCAGGTTCTTGTGGTACTCGACGACCTGCACCGCTCTCATCGCGCTCTCCCCAGTATTGGATTCGAGGTGTATCGGAGTTGTGTTCGACGGTCAACGGATAGCTGTGCGGGTGGCAGCGGCCACCCTGTCCTGCCCGATGATCTGGTGCCGGGCGACGGCTGGGACACCCAGGTCGGTGCCGAGACTCTCGTGCCCGCGAGGGCGTTGATCGGCGGCGGCGGCCGAATACCGGGTCCGCAGCAGCCCGCGGCAGAAGTGCGCGTTGCCGTCGATCGAGATCCGGACCGCCTTGGCGAAGCGCAGTTTCAGCGGGATCGCCTCAGGCGTCCAGGCCGCCCCGAACTCGTCGACCATGACGAGATCGTCAGGATCGCTGGGCAACCCCAGGTCGGCCCGGCGGCGGCGCAGGCCGTCGGACGGCCGGCCGGCGGGCAGGTCGGCGATCCGCAGCGAGCCGAGATCCCCGACGGTCCAATGGTGCTCGCGCACCATGATCATGCAGACCCGCTCGATGAACGCGGTGTGCGCCTTCACCCGGAAGGTCCGGCGCAGTGCGTCCAGTTCGCCGGCCGCCTCCCCCGGATAGGTCCCGGCGAAGCCGAGACCGGCGGCGACGCCACGGTTGATGCGGTCGGCGTCGTGGTGGTCCTCCAGCGT
This sequence comes from Mycobacteriales bacterium, assembly GCA_038322925.1. GTDB lineage: Bacteria > Actinomycetota > Actinomycetes > Mycobacteriales > Nakamurellaceae > Nakamurella. The sequence continues at coordinate 2,588 of JBBQGJ010000399.1, read as the reverse complement.
CACCGTCACGTCCTGGACCCAGTCGATTGCGGACAACGCGTCCTGCGCGTCGGACACCATCAGGTAGGCGAAGCTCGGTGAGCAGAACGCGGTGGGCAACCGGAGCCGCACCGCCACCCGGCGCCCGTCGACCCGTTGTTCGGTGACGAACCCTAGGTCGGTGATCGGTTCGTCCAGTTCCGGGTCGATCACCGTGCCGAGGGCCGCGGCCACCTGCGCGGCTCGGTCCGACGCTGTGTCGTCGGACCGGGTGGCCGACGGTCGATCGCTGACGGCAATACTCGCATTCCGTTGCCCCTGCGGAGCAGTGTCGTTCATTCCGAACCGATCGGTCCCGATGAGGACGACGACGCCATGGCCGGCTCCCGCAGTTGCAGCCCCTCCGGCACCTTGATGTGCGGGTACAGGCTGACCGCGTTCAGGCCGAGGATCTTCTTCTTCTGGTCGGTGGTGATGGGCTTGTACTCGCCCTGCATGTCCTCCGGGATCTGAAAGTCGACGAACTTCTCGATCAGCCACTTCGGCTGCCACAGCGCGTAATCGGAGCTGAACAGGATCCGGTCCTCGCCGATCCAGTACAGCAACTCGCCGATGATCTGCGCCCAGTAGCGCGGCCGGGTGTGGATGAACGGGATCGCCACCGCGAGCCCGCCGTAGACGTTCGATTCCTGGGTCGCGATCCAGCAGAAGTCCTCCAGCCTGGGCAGCCCGACGTGTTCCACGATGAAGTTCAGATCCGGGAAATCCGTTGCGCAGTGGTCGATGTCGCTGACATCGAAGGCGTCGCGGTCCAGCGGCTTGATGGTCGGGCCCTTGTGCACGTGGATGTTCTTGATGCCCAGTTCCCGGCACTTCTGCAGGTAGGTGTAGGCCCACGGGTCACTCAGCTTGTAGCCGCGGCTGTCCCCGTGCCACTCCGCGGTGTACAGCTTCACCCCCTTGAGGTGGTACTTGGCCGCGTCCTCCTCCAGCTGGCGCAACCGGACCTCGCCGTTGCGCGGATCGAAGTTGTGGTTGTAGGTCAGCCGGTCGGGATTGCGCTGTGCCATGTCCCAGGCCAGCGGGCGGCTGAAGCCGTTGACGTAGAAGTCGTTCAGCGCCGCTGGGTTGAAGATCGCATGGTCGGCGTACCCGTTGTCGAAGATGTCCGTCATGAATTGTTCTTCGGAATACTTCTTGTATTTCTCCAGCGTCCAGACGTATTCCTCGGGCGAGAGGTTCTTGTGGTAGTCGTAGAAGCACTCGATGAATTGCGCGCCATGGACGTTCTTCTGATTCTCGTCCGAGGCATCCCACATGTGCAGGTGCGCGTCGACGATGAAGTAATTCTCCCCGTCCTTCGAGTACATGATGATCTCCCTCTCGCGCCTGTGCGATGCGGTCCGCCTGTTCGGTGTTGCTCATTGAACGCACGTCCCGCCGACGATCCAAGGGTTGTCTCAATCTAAGACAAACGGTCCGCCCGGCGCCCCGCGTCAGCCGGTGTAGCCTGCGATGGGTTGGCCGGCAAGGAGGCAAGGGTGCCCTCTGAAGAGCCTCTCGTCCTCCTGGACCGAGAGCGCTACGGGTTGCCCGGGCGAAGCGCGGGCGGCACCGTCCGCAGTGTGATCAGAGCATCCTGGGCTCGCTGCCAGCATTGGGGTCTGCCGATCGAGGACCTCGACGTGCCGTTCACCAGCAACTACGACGTCGATTCCCGGTTGACCCGGTCCGCCGGGCCGGTGCTCACCGCACTGCAGTCGACCGTGGCGGACGAGCCGATCAGCATCATCCTGTCCGACGACACCGGGCTGGTGGTATCCCGCAGCTGCAACGACACCCGGATCGTCAAGTCCCTGGACAGGGTGGCCCTCGCCCCCGGGTCGAACTACTCCGAGCCGGCCGTCGGCACCAACGGGTTCGGCCTGGCGCTGGCCGCGAACCGTCCCGGCCTTGTCGCCGGCGACGAGCACTACAACGCCAGGCTCGCCGGGTACACGTGCGCGGGCGCACCGATCCACGACCCGGTGACCGGCGAGGTGATGGGCGCGCTCAGCCTGACCACCTGGTCGGACCGGCGCAACGACCTGCTGCTGGCACTGGCCGTGCAGACCGCGATGAACATCGAGGCGCAGCTGGCCGGCGGCTCGGTGGCCCGCTCGGTGTACGAACTCGACGGGTACTTGCAGGCCATCGCCCAGCGGCCGCGCATCCCGGTGCCCAGCGGCGCACGCTTCCGGCTCTCCCGCTTCGAGGTCATCGAACGGGACGCCATTGTTGCGGCCCTGGAGCGCAGCGGCGGCGCGGTCACCGAGGCGGCCGAGGACCTCGGGTTTTCCCGGGCGACGATGTACCGCAAGATCAAGCGATACGGCATTCGCGCCGAGCGCGCTAAATCCGTTTAGGCGCGGGCGTTTTCGGCCGCCATTCTCAGATTGAGAATGGCCCGGCCCGCTGCATGGCCCTGATCTAGCCCTCAAATAAGCGAGTCGGCCGCCGGGTCGATGCCGAGGTCGAGATGATCATGCTCGCGGATGTTGGTGGCCCAGTTCGGGTGTGTGGGGGTGACTCGAGATGGGTGGGACGCGTGTGACTGGTGTTGTGAGCGT
>JBBQGJ010000398.1:0-6343 GCA_038322925.1 Mycobacteriales bacterium | reverse complement strand
CTCGTCCCCTGGGCGGGGACCGCCCAACTCGTCCCCGGGCTGGGGGCCGCCCAGCTCATCCGCAGGCGTGGGCCCGCCCAACTCATCCGCAGGCGTGGGCCCGCCCATCTCGTCGCCCGGCTGGGGACCGCCCATCTCGTCAGGATCTTGCCCGCCCGCACGGTTTCTTGTCACGTAATTCTCCTCACATAAATGCTCCGCCTTGCAATATGCCAGAGTCTATGTCACGCACCTGCACGGGACCCGTTCCGCAGAACCTTTGGCGGACAAGGTGGAAGCCCGAAGCGCAGATCGCCGTCAGTTTCCCAGTCCGCCCGGGTACCGGAATTCCTGCGCGGGCACCGTGGTGCCACGGAACCACCCATCGATGAACGGCCCGAGATCTGTGCCGGCGAACGTGGAGGCGTAGGTCTCGAAGTCGTCGAAGGTGGCGTTCTTGCCACCGAAGTCGGCCGGCCAGCCTTTCAGCATGGCGAAGAACGCGTCCTCGCCCATTTCCTTCCGCAGCGCGTGCAGGGCGAGCGGACCGCGGTCGTAGACGCGGGTGAACTCCTCTCCCGCGCCCATGTCCACCAATGGTGATCTCCAGAAGTTGACGTCGTCGACGACGGTCGCCATCTGCTGCTTCCAGTAGGAGTCCAGGCTCGAGCCGTCGACCTTCTCCTTCCACAGCCAGGATGCGTAGGAGGCGAAGCACTCGTTGAGGCAGATGTCCGACCAGCGCTCGACGGTGACCTTGTCGCCGTACCACTGGTGCGCCAGTTCGTGCACCACGAAATCGAGATCAGCGAAATCTCCGTACACCGGTCGGGTCGCGGTCTCCAGTGCGAAACCGACCTTCTGCCCGGTGTAGATGCCGCCGACGGACTCGAACGGGTACGGCCCGAAATAGCCTGACAGCACCTCGATCACCCGCCGGGTGTCCTCGGCCAGTTGCTTGTCGTTCTTGGCATCGGGTCCGAGAGCGGACACGATCGGGGTGCCGTCCGCCAGCGCGTCGGTGACCACGGTGAACTTGTCGATGTAAATGGTGGTCAGGTAGCTGGCGATCGGCTCCTTGATCGACCAGCGGAACACCGAGTGCCCGGCACCCGGGTCGGGCAGGCCGTCGGTCTCGCGGATGCCGTTGGAGATCACCTGCCAGTCCTGCGGCACGGTGGCGGTGACCGAGAAGGTCGCCGGATCGGCCGGGTGCTCGTTGACCGGGTACCAGGCCGACGCCGCGAACGGCTCTCCGATCGCCACCGCGCCGCCGGACGACGTGCGGTACCAGCCGCCGTCGCCCAGCCTCGACGTGCCGCTGGGGATCAGTTCCGGCCGCCCGCCATACCCGATGTCGATCGTCATCGCGGCCTGCGGCGGGAGTTCGGTGGCCGGCGTGATGACCAGTTCGGCGGCCTGCTGGTCGAACTGGGCGTCGACCCCGCTCATCCGCACAGAGGTGACCGTCATCGACGGTTGTAGGTCGAGGTTGAACTGTGTCAGACCCTCCTCCGAGGTGACGCTGCCCTTGATCTGGGCGGTCGACCGCAGGTCGTTCGTGGCCGGGTCGTAGGACAGCGTGATGTTGTAGGAGTCGACCTGGTAGCCACCGTTGCCGGCGGTCGGGTAATAGGGGTCGCCGATGCCCGGATAGCCGACGGTGCCTGCGGCGCCGTCCGGTTCCTGGCTGGCAGCGGGTGCCAGGCTCGGGCTCGGGCTCGGGGGCACCGTGATTCCGCCCGAGGTCCCAGGTGTGGAAGTGGACGGGGTCTGCGATCCAGGACTCGGTGACGGGGAAGCACTGGCGGACGCGGCGGCTCCCGGCACCGGCGCGGCCCGACCTCCCACCGTCGACGAGCACCCGGCGAGCCCCACCGCCGCGACGACGACGACCGCGATGACGGCGGACGCGCGGGGCCGGCGGTGTCGGAGCATGAGCGCACCGTACAAGCCGGGTCCGACACCGAGGTGAGGAAAGGGTGTGACATGGCCGAGATCGACCGGCACGGTTCGCCGCTGCGCGTCCGCGCGTGATCGCCACCGATCGGCCTGGCATGATCGGCCCGGTGCGGACCGTGCTGCGCTACCTGGGTGGCACCGTGCTGGTCAGCATGCTGATCGTCACCGGCGTGGTGGTCGGCATCCTGCGCACGGCGCAGGTCGACGACAGATCGTCGGCCGACGCCATCGTGGTCCTCGGCGCGGCACAGTACGACGGCACGCCGTCGCCGGTATTTCAGGCCAGGCTGGATCACGCGGTCGAGCTCTACCGCAGTGGGGTGGCCCCACGGATCGTGACCATCGGCGGCGGCCAGAGCGGTGACGCCACCACCGAGGGGGACGCCGGCCGCGACTACCTCGCGGGTCTGGGAATCGATGCCGCCGCGCTCGAGTCGGTCGGCGCCGGCGACGACACGCTGGCCAGCCTTCGGGCGGCCCGCGACGAGCTGGCCGGACGGAATTGGAACTCGGTGATGCTGGTCACCGACCCCTGGCATGCGGCGCGCGCCCAGCTCATCGCCGAGGACCTGGGGATGGCGGCGGGGGTGTCCTCGGTGCGGGACGGCCCCTCGGTGCGGGACGGCGTCGCGACCCGCTACGTCACCAGGGAAACGCTGGGCATTCTGTTCTACCTGCTCACCGGCGGCTCCTCGGGCGCCGGATCGACCGTGGTGTGAGCGCGAGAACCGTGACGCGACAACCGATTCAGTACTCCGAGCGGGATACCGCCAGGCTGATCGACGAGCCACCGAAGACCGCCGGACTGCCGGAGGCCGCGGGCGCCGGCGGGCGCGGACCGTTCGCCAGGGACCGGGCCAGGGTGCTGCACTCCGGGTCGTTCCGGCGGCTGGCCGGCAAGACCCAGGTGGTGGCGCCCGACGAGGACGCGGTGCCGCGTACCCGGCTCACCCACTCGCTGGAGGTCGCGCAGATCGCCAGGGAGTTGGGCGAACAGCTCGGCTGCGACCCCGACCTGGTGGACCTTGCCGGGCTGGCGCACGACATCGGGCACCCGCCCTTCGGGCACAACGGCGAGGCCGCGCTCGACGCGGTCGGCGCCGACGCCGGTGGGTTCGAGGCGAACGCGCAGAATCTGCGGCTGCTCGGCCGACTGGAACCCAAGATCATCGCCGCGGACGGCCGGCAGGCGGGGCTGAACCTGACCAGGGCGTCGCTGGACGCGGTGATCAAGTACCCCTGGCCCCGGCCCGACGGCGGCGGCAAGTTCGGCGTCTACCCGGACGACGTCACCGTGTTCGAGTGGATCCGGGCCGATTCCCCGGCGCCGCACCGGCGCTGTCTGGAAGCCCAGGTGATGGATTGGGCCGACGACGTCGCCTACTCGGTGCACGACGTGGAGGACGGGGTCAGCGCCGGGCGCATCGACCTCGCCCGGCTGGTCGATCCGGAGGAGCGCGGACAGGTGGCGCACGCCGCCATGGTGTACTCCGCGGAATCCGCGGACGACCTGTTCACCGTGCTGAGCGACCTGCTCGCGCTGCCGGTGGTCGCCGCCGCCGTGGGCCAGCCGCGCGGGCCGCGCGGCGACGCCGCAGTGAAAGGGATGACCAGCGAGCTGACGGGGCGGCTGGCCACGGGACCCGTCGCCGCCACCCGCGCCGCGGCCGGCGACGGATCGCTGCTGCGCTACGGGGCCGATCTGCGGGTGCCCCTGTTGCTGCGCGCGGAGGTTGCGGTGCTCAAGGCAGTCGCGGCCAGGTACGTGATGGCCGATCCTGTCCGGCTGGACATCCAGCTGCGCGAGGAACGGCTGCTCACCGCGCTGGTGCTGGCCATCGCCGAGGTGGGTGCACCCGCGCTCGACCCGATGTTCGTGCCCGCCTTCGAGGACGCGGTCGACGACGCCCATCGACTTCGGGTGGTGCTGGACCAGGTGTCGTTGCTGACCGACGCCCAGGCGGTGACCAGGCATCGTCGGCTCGTCCGGCCCGACGAACTGTTCATCCGTGAGTGAAACCGGCCACATCGCTCGCCCCTTGACGCCACTGTGGTGTCATGGCGAGCAAAGGCGTGATCGGCAAGGCGGCGGCAGGGCTGGCGGCGGCGGCTGGGTTGCTGGCGTTCTGGCGGTGGCGACGGCAGCCCGTGGGAGCGGGCCGGCGGCCCGATGACGGCGGCGGGTTGGCCGGCGTGCGCGAACCGCGCCGACCGGTACCGCCGGTGCTGAGCGGTGCCGCAGCGGCCGATCCGCACGAGTAGCCGGCCCTACCTGGTCGCTGCCTCGTCTCAGCCGGCTGTTCCCGGTGTGGACAACCGTCGGACGCCTGCACCGGGCCGACATAGACTCGGGCCCGTGGCTGGGCGGATCTCCGATACCGATCGGGAGCGGGTCCGCGAAGCCAATCGGATCGAGCAGGTCGTCGGCGAGTACGTGGCTCTGCGGTCGGCCGGCGGCGGGAACCTGAAGGGTCTGTGCCCCTTCCACGACGAGAAGACGCCGTCCTTCCAGGTCAGCCCCGCGCGCGGCTACTACCACTGCTTCGGCTGCGAGCAGGGCGGCGACGTTTTCGCGTTCATCCAGGGTGTCGAGCACCTGAACTTCAACGAGGCGGTCCAGCGGCTCGCCGATCGCTCCGGAATCCGGCTGACCATGGTCGAGGGCGGCAGTTCCACCCGCACCGAGCGGAACACCAAGCCGCGGCTCATCGCGGCGAACAAGGCAGCCGCGAAGTTCTACGCCGAGCAACTGACCACCGACGTTGCCGCCACCGCACGGGAGTTCCTGGCCGAACGCGGCTTCGACCTGGCCGCCGCGGCCCACTTCGGCTGCGGGTACGCCCCCGACGGCTGGGATCAGCTGGTGAAAACCCTGACCGCGCAGGGCTTCTCACTCGAGGAGCTGATCCGCGCCGGACTGGCGCGGCAGGGTCAGCGCGGTGCCATCGATCAGTTCCACCGGCGGCTGCTGTGGGCGATCCACGACGCGGCGGGCGATGTGGTCGGGTTCGGCGCGCGCCGGCTCTACGACGACGACCGGCTGGAGGCCAAGTACATCAACACCGCCGAGACGCCGCTGTACAAGAAGTCGCAGGTGCTGTTCGGGTTGGACCTGGCCAAACGCGACATCATAAAGAGCCGTCGGGCCGTAGTGGTCGAGGGTTACACGGACGTGATGGCCATGCACGTGGCTGGAGTGACCACAGCGGTTGCCTCCTGCGGAACCGCCTTCGGTGACGAACACATCAGCGTGCTGCGCCGGTACCTGCTGGATTCCGAGGTGATCCGCGGCGAGGTCGTCTACACCTTCGACGGGGACACCGCCGGCCAGAAGGCCGCGTTGAAGGCGTTCGATTCCGACCAGCGGTTCGCCGCGAACACCTATGTCGCGGTCGCCCCCGCCGGGATGGACCCGTGCGAGCTCCGGCAGGCCAAGGGCGACGAGGCCGTGCGGGCGCTGGTCGACGGACGCCGCCCGCTGTTCGCGTTCGCGATCAGGTCCACCCTGGACAACTATGACCTGGACACCGCGGAAGGACAGGTAGCGGCCACGGCGGCCGCGGTTCCGCTGGTCGCCCGGATCAAGGAGCCCACCCTGCGTGATGAGTACGCCCGGCAGTTGGCGGGCTGGCTCGGCACCGAACTGGGGCCGATCCGGGCGAAGATGCGGGCCTACCTGGACGCCGCAAGACGGGAAGCCGGGCCGGGCGTGCGGCGCGGCTCCGCGGTAGCGGCACGGCCGGGCGACAGTGCCTCCCGGGACGGTGCCTCCCGGGACGGGGCTCGCGACGGACGTCGCGCGGGCACGATCACCGCGCCGGTGGATGAGGAACCGCCACCACCCGACGAGGAACCTCCGCCGGATGGCGCACGCGAGGATGGCGCACCCGTCGTCCGCGTGCAGCCGGTACCGGACTTCCGGCGTCCCAATCCCAAGGATCAGAGCCTGAAGGCGGAACGCGAGGCTCTGAAACTCGCGCTGCAGCAACCGGATCTGGTGGCCGCCGCGTACCAGCAGGTGCACGCCGAGTCGTTCACCGAGCCGGCCTATGCGCAGATCCACCGAGCGATCGACGCCGCCGGAGGCCCGAGCATGGACCGCACCGGCCCGGTCTGGGTGGATGCCGTCCGCGAACAACTGCCAGCCGGACCGCTGCGCACCCTGGTCGGCGAACTCGCCGTCGATCGCCCGGAATGGCCCTCCGATCAGGTCGAGGGACGGTACGCGGGCGCCATCCTGGCGCGGCTGGCGGAGCGGGTCGCGCTGATCGAGGAACGGAACCTGCACTCCGCGCTGCAACGCGCCGAGGGGGCGGGTGAACCCGAGCGGGTTCGCGAGCTTCTCGCGCAACTCATCGAGGTGGCGAACTACCGGAGGGCGCTGTCCGACCGTGCCAAGGAC
>JBBQGJ010000397.1:0-6349 GCA_038322925.1 Mycobacteriales bacterium | reverse complement strand
CCGCTGGAAGTACCAGTACACGGTGTCCCAGGGTGGGAAGTCGTGCGGCAGCTGCCGCCACGAACAGCCTGTGCGGGTCAGGTAAAGGATCGCCTCGACGATTCTGCGCCGCTCATGCTTGGCCGGCCGGCCACCGGGCCGGACCGGCACCATCGGCGCGATCAACGCCCACTGCTCATCGGTCAGATCGGAGGGATAGGGGCGCGGGGAAGTAGACGCCACACCGCCACACTGGCCACCTCAGTCACAACAGTCACGGAGGCTCGCCGAGTGCTTTCCCAACACGTTCTAAGAGGCCGCGCACCCCTCCCGACCTTGCGCGAGCCGAGCTCGCAGAAGTGCTGACGTCGGGCGCGTTGAGCCCCCAGCGGAAGGCCCTGGTCCGCTCGAACGCAGTCCGGGACGAGGTGGGTCTCCGCCGCGAGCGGACACCAGTCGACTTGCTAGCGTGCGTGGTGATGCGGGTGTCTTGTCGTCGGGCACGGGCTGCCGGCACCCCCGCGTGCATGGGAAGCCACGACGGCACGGCCACCCGGCGATCCGAACCGGAGGCGTAGATATTGGACCAAGATCGGGTACTGATCCTCGGGGCCGGCGTTGTGGGACTGGCGACCGCTCACGCCCTGGTCAGGGCGGGACGGCCAGTGACAATTCTCGAAAGGTGCACGCCTTGCAGCGGCGCCTCGCTCGGCAACGCGGGTGAAGTCTGTCCGGCCGAGCTGTCACCGTTGGCTGGTCCCGGCGTCATCCGAGTTGCCCTTACCAATAGCTACCGGCGGGGCAGCGCCCTCTACGTACAGCCGCGTGCAGTCCTGCCCCTTGGCCCGTTCTTTGCGCATCTCGTCCGCCACTCCAACATGCCTCACTTCAGGGCTGGCGTTCAAGCCCTGACGAGGTTCGGTGCACCGACGTTCGAGCTGTTCGACCGGCTGCGAGACGACGGCGTCGAGGTCGGCCTCCGCATGGCGCCGTATCTGCATGTGTACTCCTCCCGACTGACTGCCGAGAACAGACGGGCCTACCGCGCACAGACCTTCGGCATTGAGGGCCGGATGTCGGACATCATGCAGCATGAAGAATTGCGGGCCCTTGAGCCCAGCATCGGGCAGAAGGCCCGCTTCGGGTTCCTTGTCAATGGCCACGGATACCTCGACCCCGCACCCTACCTGTCGTCCTTGCTGTCGTGGCTACGCGCAAGAGCCGTCGAAATCCACGAAGGCACCTCGATCACGGCCATGCGAGAGGAAGGCGGCAGAGGGGCCGTCAGGGTGGTCACCTCTCGCGGCGACTTCACGGGTGGCGCATTGGTGATCACGGCAGGTGTCGGCAGCGCTGAGCTGGCACGGCTGCTGGGAATTCGGCTGCCGATCGTCGCCGGGAAGGGGTACAGCTTCGCAATCTCCCCGGGGTCGCCCGTCCGCCACGTCATCAAGCCAGAAGAAGCCCATATCGCAGTCACGCCGATGGCTTCGGAGGTCAGGGTCGCGGGCACGATGGAGTTCGACCTCGAGCCACAGCGGTTCAACCGGAAGCGGGTGTCCGCTATCGTGGCAGCTGCCAGCCCCTACTTCACCGGCATCGATTGGGACACACGAACGCACGAGTGGGTAGGACCACGACCGATGACCAGCGACGGTCTCCCCATCATTGACCGCCTACCCGGCAGCAACAGTTTGCACATCGCCAGTGGTCACAACATGCTCGGACTACTGCTATCCCCCGCGACGGGGCAGGCGGTCGCTGACCTGGTAAACCGTCGTCCGCCCACGTCGATCGCGCCGTTCAGAATCGATCGGTTCCCCCGCTGGCTGGTCAACCGTCCGCGGTAGCAGGCGTTTCAGCAGCGCCAGCGCCACTTGACGACGGACGTCGTACGGCAGACCTCCGCTCCTCACCGATCGATGGCACGTCCCCGTGCATAGCACAGCGGGGCCTCGGCATGCCGGTGTACGGGCATTCGTGGCTCTTCGTACCTGCGGCGGGACGCAGGGTCGGGTGGCCCGGGGGAATCTCACCCCCGGGCTCCCACAGAACGGAGCGTGACGGTCTCCCGTCACTCCGCTCTTGCCATCTTGATCATCAGCGGGTGCGTGACCCAAGGCCAGTGGGCGAAGTACCCGGGGTACTGCGTGGTGACGCGCTCCCAGGCTGCCCGGGCCTTTCGTTGGGCTCGGAACCGTTGGTACTTCTTGCGGATCCAGCGCATCAGGTAGGTGTTGATGCCTTCCAAGGAGCTGGACAACGCGGAGCGGTAGAACGCCCCGTAGTAGTGCATCCAGCCGCGGACGATCGGATTGATCATCCGTGCGAGCTCGGCGAAGCTGAGCTCGGTGCGTCGGTGCAACCGCCACCGACGCACCGTTCGGCTCAACCGCGTCAAGGCGTCCTTGCTGATCGCGGGGAGGAACGAGGTGAACACGTTGCCGCCGCGATCGCGTGCCGCGCGGGCACGGAACGTGTACCCCAGGAACGTGAACGACGTGTCCGGGTAGGAGCCACGCCGCCGACCGTCCTTGCAGTACACGACCTTGGTCTTGTCGGGGTGCAGACGCAGCCCGACTTGTTCCATCCTGTTCGTGATCGCCTGCCGCACATGCTGCGCCTGTCGCTCGCTGACGCAGTGCACGACGGCATCGTCTGCATACCGTTCGAACGGGACGGTCGGGAACTCCCGAGCCATCCACGCATCGAACGCATAGTGCAGGAACAGGTTCGCCAGCACGGGTGAGACCGCGGAGCCCTGTGGGGTGCCCCGGTCTCGTTGCTGCAAGGTCCCGTCGGGGTGCTGCAGCGGCGCGGCAAGCCACCGCTTGACATACAGCACCACCCACGGGTCGTCGGTGTGCGCCTGGACCGCTTTGATGACGAGGTCCCAGCGGACGCTGTCGAAGAACTTCTGCACATCGAGATCGATGACCCAGTCGTACTTCCAGCAGCGCCGTCGGCATGTCCCGACGGCGTCCAAAGCCGACCGCTTCGGGCGGTAGCCGTAGGAGTCTGGATGGAAGATCGGTTCGACCTTGTCCTCCAGCCTCCGCGCCACCACCGTCTGCGCGACCCTGTCCCCGACGGTCGGGACGGTGGCTTCATACTGCGATCCTCTCGGTGCGGTGTTCGGCTTTGACATGTTCAGGGAGCTTGTGGGAGTCCAAGATGCGGGCGCGGCAGGCGCTTTCGGTCTCATCGGTGAAGCTGACCCATCGTCGGCCGCCTTTGCCGCGACGGGTGGGCAGGTAGCCGTGCTGAGCCCAGTAGTAGACGACGTCGGTGTTGACGATGAGGCGTGCGGCGACCTCGGCGATGGACAGTTCACCGGGGTGTCGGTCGAGGCCGTCGGTGTCGTGGTGAAGGTGCGGGCTTGCCGCCACCCGGGCGCGGCAGGTCGCCTCGACCTCGGCGGGGAAGGGGATGCACCAGCGGCCGGTGGGGCTGCGTCGCGCGGGCAGGGTGCCGGCGGATAGCCAGCTGTGTACGACGCCGGCGGCGACGTCGAGCCGTTCGGCGACCGCGCGCGGGGTGAGCTCGCCGTCGGCGAGCAGTTCGGGGGACCCGATCCGGTATGCGTAGCGCAGGTTGCACGCGGCCGTGGTGTCGAAGGGTTTGCCGGTTCCGGTGCGGTGCCCGGCTGCGTTCAGCGCTGCGGCCAGTTCCGGGTTGGTCAGCCGCGGGCCGAGTTCACCGGCCAGAGCGATCGCTTCCGGCGCCGCGCGTCGCCATTCGGTGACCGGACGCAGCCGTGCGACGATGAGTTCCTCGGTGGCGCCGGAGTTCCAGCGCAGCCCGACCCGCAGTTGTTGCGCAGTCGGGCCGGGGCGCAGTGTGATGTCGCCGAGCAGGGTGCGCAGCACGCGTTTGCGGTCTCGGTCGTTGGTGGTCGGCGCAGACCACAGCGCCGGCAGGTCCGCGACTGCGGCGGCGAGTTCGTCGGCCGGTGGCAGCGGCGGCTGCGCGGCGCCGGCGGCGGCCAGCGCCGCCTGCGCCTCGGCGAGTTCGATCAGGCGGGCTTCCCAACGGGCCTCCAGGCTGCGGGCGACCAGCCGGTTCTCCGGCTCGCAGGCGGCATGCGCCCGCTCGGCCCGCTCGGCCGCGTAGCGGCCGCGTTCCACGCTCAACTCGGCCGCGCGCAGCGACCGGGCCCGCCGCGCGGTCACCTCGTCCGCAGCCGCCAGCGCCAGCGCCAGCTGGTCCGCGCTGACCGCGTCCAGCAGCGCCGCGGCGACCGCCTCGTCCACGGTGGCCGCCCGCACCGACCGGCAGTCCGGGGTGGCCACGTGATCGGCCCGGGCCCGAGCGCACTCGTAGTACGGCTGCCCGCCGGCGTAGCGGGTCGACATCGCCCGCCCGCACGACCCGCAGAACACGATGCCCTGACACAGCGCGACGCCCTCCCGCGGCGGGCGGGCGCCGGCGTTGGTGCGGTTGCCGGCGAGCTTGGCCTCGTTGGCCAGGAAGGTGTCCCAGTCGATGTAGCCCTCGTGATGCTCGGGGATCAACACCGCCCACTCGGCGCGCGGCAGCTCGCTGGTCACCGTACGCACCGTCCCGTCCGGGCTGACGGTGCGCCGGGAACGGAACCGGCCGAACACGTAGGCCCCGGCATAGACCGGGTTGGCCAGAATGCCCAGCACCCGAGAATGCGTGAGCCGACCGAACTGCAGCCGACCGGCCCACGCCCCGCCGTAGGCGCGTCGAGGGAAACGCCGATCGGTGAAGCAGGACACCACCTGGTAGGCCGACCCGGTCGCGGTGAACGTGGCGAACACGTCGGCGGTCGCGGCGGCGACCTCCTCGTCCGGGTCCTTGATCACCTGGCCTTCGTCGTCGTAGACGTAGCCGATCGGCAGCGGGGTGCGCAGCTCTCCCCGTTCGGCCGCCGCCCGTTTCGCGCCCTGCAACCGGCCAGCAAGCAGATGCAGCTCCGCCTCGCTCATGGTGCCCTTCAACCCAAGCAGGAGCCGGTCGTTGAACTCGGCCAGGTCGTAGACACCATCGGAGTCGATCACCAACGTGTCGGTCAGCCGGGCGTACTCCAACAGCCGGGACAGGTCCGCCGAGGAGCGGGCCAGCCGGGACACTTCCAGCCCGAAGATCGCGCCGATCTCGCCGAGGCAGACCCGCGCGACCAGCCCCTTGAACCCGTCCCGACCCTCGACCGACCGGCCGGACACACCGAGGTCGGCGTCGATCACCTCGATCGCGGACGCTGGCCAGCCCAGCCGGGCCGCCTCCTCGGCCAGTGCGTACTGGCGCGCGGTCGACTCGGTGTGCTCGCGAACCTGAGCCATCGTGGACTGCCGGATGTAGATCAGCGCCGTGCGTTCCAGATGCTGGCGCCCGACCTTGTTCTCGCCTCTCATCACGCGCCTCCAACCACGTCGACGCCGGTTCCTCCGTGCCCGCCGCCATGCCCGGCGCCGCCGCCGCACCCACCCGGCCGGCGGCCACCGCGGCGGCGAGCATGTTCGCCACCGGCGCCACCAACTCGGCCGACAACACGGCGGCAGCCATCTACTCCAGCTCCCGCCGGGCCAGCAGTTCCAGGTTGATCGCCGAAATCTCCGCCAACAGCCGCTGCGCCGCTTCGCCAGCCAGCACCCGCCGGCGCACCAACCCCGCCAGCGTCTCCGGCACGTAGAGCATGCCGCGACGCCCGCGAGCCTTGCTCATCGACAGATACACATACGGGCCGTGCAGCTCGCCCCCCGCGCACCGGCACCCCGCCTTGCCACAGCGACGCGACTGCTCGCTCAGCGAGCCGGCCAGGTAGTCCTGCAGGTTCGGCAGCCGGTTCACTGCCCGGCGCCGGCGTGCCCTCAGCTGCCGGGTCGTCAGCTCGCTCAACGCGGCTTCCCCTGCCTTGTGTGCGTTCATCACACAAGACTGTCCCGACGCGAACGGTTGACGTCAACGACCTCACTCCGCTCGGCGTGTCGCCAGCACGCGCACCAGCGCGGACAGCTCGACGAGCTGCTCGTACCCCAGAGCGTGAGCCGACACCGGCACGCCCCGGTCGGTCCAGCCCACCGGCAGCATCACACTGCCCAGCGGACCGCCCTCACAACAGAACGCGGCGCCCGTCGCCTTATAGCGACGCTCGAACAACACCCGCAGCCGCTGCCCAGCCAACGGATGGAACGGGTGAGTGACCGTGAGGAACGACTCCGAAACCTCACACGGCTTGCCATACCTCGCCGTTTGCGAGGTCCGTCGGTATCCTGAACCGGCCTGGGTTTCATGCCGCTTCCTTGTGAGTCAGGAAGGATGCCGACATGCCGAAGAAGATCGATCCGCAGGTGAAGGAGCGCGCAGTGCGGCTGGTGCGTGAGCACCAGCCGGAGTACCCGTCGAC
>JBBQGJ010000396.1:0-6376 GCA_038322925.1 Mycobacteriales bacterium | reverse complement strand
GCACCACCGTCTTCGACCGGCACACCGAACCGGCCGACATCCCACGACTGGGTGGCCTGCTGCACGACATCGTCGGCGAGATCACCACCGACACCGACCTGCGCACCTCGATCGGCATCACCGGCCGCATCGACATCGTCCCCGCCGACCTGGCCGTCCACGCACAGGCGGTGCTGCGGGAAGCGGTCACCAACACCGCGCGGCATGCCCACGCCATGGAACTGACCGTCACCGTCACCGTCGGCGCCGACCTCGTCATCGACGTCACCGACAACGGCGTCGGCATCCCGGTGACCACCGCGCGCGGCGGACTGCACCACCTGGCCGCCCGCGCCGCAGCGACCGGCGGCAGCAGCAACCTCGATCGGCCCGGCGGCGGGGGCACCCGGCCGGTCTGGGCCGCCCCCCTGCAATGAACCCCTGCCCGCCGACCCCGCGAATCCCCACCACCGACACCGGAGCGCATCAGGACCCTCTCAACGCTTGAGGATGTAGGCGAGGGCCCTCTTGACGTCGGCGTTGGTGTCGCCTTTCCCGACGTACTCCGGTTTCCGCCACTCCGACAGGACGTTGTCGATGCGCCGCTGTTCGATCACCGTGCCGTCGGATCGTTCGCGCTCGCAGGCTTCCTCGATCTTCCTGATGACGTCCCGGTTCTTCGGATGGATGTTGGAGCCCCAGGGGTAACGCCCGTGGCCGCCCTGCCCGGTTCGCTGGCTGTGCGACCCGTGCCTGGCGCCACCGGACTTCCGGGTCGGATCATCGGCATGTCCGGGCTGCCCCTGCGGATCGAGCTGCCCGACGGATTGTCCGACGGGCTGCAGGTTGCCGGGGTGCCCGAACGGCGAGGACGCCCCGAAACCGCCGAACGGCGTGACCTGGATGGTTTGCCCGAACGGCTGGCTGCCGGGGTTACCTAACTGGGACGCCCCCCCGGACCCGCCGAACGCCGCCTGGGTGGTCTGCCCCCACGGTTGGGTTGGCACCGTGGGTGTTGGCACAGTCGGCTGTTGCTGTTTGACCTGCTGGTACCAGGCCTCGGCGTCCCGCACGGGTTGGGGGTCGGTGATCGGGGCGCCGAGGAAGTCGTACGGGCATTGGGTGGCAAGGCCCTTGTTCGTCAGGTGCCGCCGCCATTGGACGCGGTGGTCCATCTCCTGGGTCCACCCTGTCACTGTGGGGTCGGCCCGGACGGCGTTCAGGCTTTCCGCGTCGGATCCGTACACGGTGAACCGCAGCGTTCCCAGGTTGTGTTGCACGAACTGCGGGATGCGGGCGGCGACCTGGTCGCGCAGGCTGTCGACCGCACGGCAGGCGCCGACCAGCTTGAGGTACTGGGTGTGCAGGGCGCCGGGCACGGTCCGGGTGAAGTCCCCGACGACGAGCGTCAGGATCTCCAGGCCCTCCGGTAACAGGTCCGTGTGGACGAGCGGGGGCAACGCGTCGTTCGCCGCGACGAAGGCGTCCCAGTCGGTTTGCAGTTGGCCCAGGGTCACGTTCCCGATGGGTCCGCTGCGCATGTAGTGGTGGAAGAACAGTTCGGCGGTGGGGGTGTCGTTGGCGTTCCGGCGGGCGTGGTGGTAGCCGGACCGGATGGCCGGGGTGACGCTGTCGAATCGGTGGAAGTCCTGGCCGGATTTGACGTGGGCCGGGCTGACGTAGAACTTGGCCTCGGGAGTCTGGTCGTCGGGCACGAACGCGCCCCAAATCTTGAGTTCGCTGTTCCCGGTTCCGGTCAGCGCGCTGCGCAGGTAGGGCTCGGAGCTGGCGATCCGATCCATCCGGGCCTCGTATTGGGACGCGGTGGTCGACGCGGCGGCCCAGTCCTCCAGCCGTCGCCGCACCTGCGCGTACGCCGTGAAGGGTTTGGTGGCGGTGGACAGCATGCCCAGGACGTCGGCGTGGATCTGGTACATCGCCGCGAGAGCAGTCAGGTTCTGCGCCCCGAGCAGTTCGTTTTCCCGCTGACCCGGTGCGGCGGGAACCCCGGACCGGACCGTGCAGGACGGCCTGTCCAGCCATTGCCCCAGGCTGGTGTCGAAGATTTTCAGGTCGGCGTGGATGACCTTCGGGAACAGTTCGATGTTCGGCCGGTAGTCGATCCCGCCCGCGCCGGGGGCGTAGGTCCCGGGCGCCTCCGCCTGCGTGTAGTAGGTGACCTGCACGTCGTACCAGATGGGCACCTTGTCGACCCAGAGCTTCATCTCCGCTTCGATCTGTGTCCGCCATTTCCCGTTCGCGCTCTGATCCGCGGGAATGAGGTGGTAGATGTTCTTGCCCTTGCCGCCGAGGGTCGCGTTCAGCAGGTGGAAACGCACCCAGTGGCTGATCCGCTGCCGCCTGGCCGAGCGGACCTCGTTGGCCACGATCCAGGCCCAACCGATCGGGTCGTACCCCGTGGCGGTGGGGTTGCCGGCCAGCAGCTTGGCGTGCCCCGGGGTCATCAGTGCGGTCAACCGGGTGGTCTTGTCCCCGTTGGTTTGGCCGCCGTTGTTGTCGATTTCGGTGGCCGGCACCTTTTCCTTGTCGATGCTCCAGCCCTGCTTGAGCACCGGTTGATTCGGCCACTTCCCGCCGGTTCTGGTCACCTGCGCGGCGTAGCCGTATCCGAGCGCCGGCGGCGGGAAGTAACGCCGCACCACCCCGGTGGCCGTCTCGTCCCGGGCCGGCACCGACTGCCGACCAGGCGCCGCGGGAGAGCCTGTCACGTGGGCGATCTCGTGGGCGCCGACCCGTTCCTCGGCGGCCGGGTCTCCGGGGTTCGCCCGCCCCTGGGCTGGGGCCCTCTTGGCCGCGCCCGGCCCGTTCCCGGCCGCGCCGACCACCACAGCGGAGGTCAGGGCACGCACCCCGATGCAGCTGGCCGCCTTGCCCGTCGTGCCGTTGCTGCTCCCGCCCGTCGTCGGCGACTGCAATGCTTGCCCGCCGTAACCGGGTGAGCCTGGTCCCCGTCGGTGCGGCCGCCACCTGCTCGGCCGGGTCGCCGGCGCGACCGGCAACCAAACCGGCCACCGGCACCGGCCGCAGCTCCGGAGCCGAAACGGCTATCCCGCCGGCATCGACCGGAGCCTGACGGGCGGTGCTCCTCGCCAACACCGGGACGCGCGCCATGTGCGAACGCATCCGAGCCTCCGATGTCCGCCCCGTAAACCCGCCTGGTCGGCGACCGGCAGCCAACCACCTTCCAGCCTGGCCCCACCACCTGCGCCACGCAACAGCCCGGCGGCATCCGGACCCCACCGCAACAGAGGCAGGTGTGCAGCGGCGAACGTCACCCGGCGCCGGACTCACCCAGCGGGGTGAACACACGACTGTGAAGGTCGGAGATCGGTTTCACGTCGGCCAGTGGGCTCGCCTCTGACAGCCGTGGGCGCGCCGGCCAGGCGTGGTGCGAGACACGTTCGATGGGCAGGTTTCTCGAGGATTTCCGTCAATTCCCGTATCACCAGCGGTCCTTGGGGGAACTGTATAGGTAGACACCGACACCAACCTGCGAGCGAATCACCCCGGTACATGCCGCGCCGACAGGCCCGCCAGGCCGGTACAGGTGCAGCGGTCGCTGGCCACGACACTCTCGGTGGCCGCACATCGGCGTATGCCGCGCCGACCCGCAGCGCAGGGACGACGCCGACCCGGTCCAGGGTCGGCGCCCCGCGATGACCGGGTCCGAAGCATGTCGTCGCGGATCACCTTGACTCCGCGGTCCGCGACCTGCTCGGCTCGACAATGCCGAACTTCTCACCTGACCGGCACCAAGCAATCACCCAACGACCAGCGGGACCACCACGGTTAGACCCGCGGCGCGGAGCGCGCCACCAAGAGCGGATGCATTTCCCCTGACCGCTCGCACCTCGGCAGTGGTGCCCGTCCCAGATGCAGCTGATCCGTTTGTTGGCGCGACTCGGCCGGCGGGCTGCCCGCTCAACCAAGCACCTCGCCGATGATCGCCCAGGCGCACTCGCCGTCGGCACCGGCACCCGCGTCAACCCTCCGGCGACGTCGAGGGCCTGATGGCTCCCGCGGACCGGCCCCGCTGAGCGGCCGGCGACACGGTGAGCCCGCGGAAGACGGGCGCAGTTCTCACTCGATCGCGATGCGGGTGGCCTTCGCCGCGTGTTCCTTCGGCAGATGAACACTCAACACCCCGCCGGTCAAGGACGCCTTCACCGCGGTCTCGTCCACCGGCGTCGGCAACGTCAACTCGTAACTGAACTGACCGGTCACCCTCGTGGTGTGGCGCAGCAACCCCTTGCGTTCCTTCTCCACGCGTTGCCCGTGGATGGCGACCCGGCGTCCGGCGACGTCCACGGTGATGTCCTTCTTGGCAACCCCGGGCAGGTCGAGTTCGACCACGAAAGCATCGTCGGTTTCCTCGAAATGGTCACCCGGGGTGAAGCCGGCCGGGCCGCCGGGCCGCCACATCGCGTCCAGCAACTGATTGAACCGGGAATCCCACGGAAACGGCTCCGGCCACGGCCGCCATTGCGCGATGTCCGTGCCTGCCCCGTCGTCCTTCTTGCTGTTGACCGTCATCCTTCCGCTCCTTTCACAAGCGACGACCGACCACCACCCCACTCCATCGCATTGATCGGACCTGCGGTTAGTGCTGAAAGTCCTCATCAGCCGGATCGGCAGCGGTTGCTCGGTCGCGTTGGGCATCGATCGCGGCTTCCGTACGCCGCCTCAGCCCGCCGCGCCTTGGCCCGCGTTGACCCGACGCGC
The DNA here is from genome assembly GCA_038322925.1 of Mycobacteriales bacterium. Classification (GTDB taxonomy): domain Bacteria; phylum Actinomycetota; class Actinomycetes; order Mycobacteriales; family Nakamurellaceae; genus Nakamurella. Next base: position 1,654 of record JBBQGJ010000396.1, on the reverse strand, counting down.
CGGCGTGCAGGACTCGCAGGTTCCCGTGGAAGAGTGGTTTCGAGCCGAACGTGACTTGGCTGGCCACGGTTCGGGCAACAGTGGCGGGCCGCCTGGAGCTTCTACCCCGAAGGTGACCCGAGCGCCGAAACCTGGGTCCACGACAAGGCACTGGGGATCCTGAACGGAAAGGCAAGCACGGTCGCCGCCGCGATCCGACGAAAAGCCACCCGCCGGGACCTACCCGCCGCCCGACGAGTCGGCGCCGACAAATGCGCCGACTACCTGCTCTACAAGCGTGGCTACCTCGACTACCCGAAAGCACTCGCCAACGGCTGGCCAATCGCCACCGGCATCATCGAAGGCGCCTGCCGGCACATCGTCAAAGACCGGATGGACATCACCGGAGCGCGGTGGGGACTCACGGCGCCGAGGCGATCCTCAAGCTACGAGCCGTGCACGCCAACGGCGACTTCGACGACTACTGGGCACACCACACCGCGCAAGAACGACGCGGAGTCCACCAGTCCCGCTACGCCAACGCGGTCATCCCACGCGACGCCTGACGTCACTCCAGAAGAGCCGCACCCAAATAATTCACCAGAACGGCCGAGTAGCTCGCCTGGAGTGTGCCATTTACCGTGACCGTTGACACCTCTGCGGGTCCCCGGTGCACTGCGACCTGCCCCCTTTGGTGGAGCGACTGTGGGTCGTGCTCCCCTATCCGCTGTGTCGACTTGGCGGTCGCCGAGGCGGTCCCGACAAGATCGGGCCGGGGAGACCGATCGCTGCAGCGTCCTGTTCGAGGGGCGACGACCGCCGCGGAACTCCCGAGGGCAGGGCTCTACGAAGTTGGAAGGAGACTTCGCCACGGTTGGAGTCGAGGTCGCTCCACTTTCCTCCGCCACGCACACCTCCAGCAGAGTCGGCTGGGCGGGTGCTTGCGGGCATCGAGTGTGAGCACCGGCCGTGTGACAGCCGCCGGCTGACACGAAGAGTGTGGCTGTGCGTCCGCTTTGTGGATTCGGGTCACTCTAACGGGGGGATTCGACGAACCGGGATGCCCTTGGGGTGGCCGCCAGTTAAGTTCGAAGGATCGGAAGAGGGGCGCAGGGGCGCTCTTTTGACACACGGACCGGCCACGCAAACCCCCAATGAGATGGTCTTGCCCGTGAGGATCGGGCTTCACGGTTCCATCGCGCATCGCGGCAACGCGAGGGGGGATTTCAATGGCGCTTACGACCGATCCGGTCGTATCACCCAGACACGGTCGACGCAGTGTTCGGGCGGATTAGCGCTGCGGTCGAGCGTTCCGCCGCGCCCGTCAGGGCCGTCGACGCGGCGAATGCACGGATCGGCATCCCGCGTGGTGCCGCCGGGCGGAGGCGTGCCGGGTGGGGTCGGCGTTATTCGTTCCGGCTCCTGCTGGCGGACCTGCTGGGACTGTTGGTGGCAGCGCAGGTCGTGCATCTCATCGGGTCCCACCGGTCAGCGCTGACGGCTCCATCGACGGGCGTCCGGTGCCCTCGGTAGCGTTAACCGCCGTGCTGTTGATCGTCTGGATGCTCGCGTTGACCTGGTCGGGCAGCAGGGACCCGACCACCATCGGGTACGGCGCGATCGAGTACCGCCGCATCGTGCGGGCGACGTTCGCGGTCTTCGGTGTGGTCGCCAT
>JBBQGJ010000395.1:0-6388 GCA_038322925.1 Mycobacteriales bacterium | reverse complement strand
CGGCAAGGGCCGCGGCCGCCCCGTCGGCCAGCCGCCGCAACTGTTCACTCCGCAGCACCTGCGGTCCGGCAGGCACCTGCGGTGCGGCAGCCGGCGCCCCGTCGGTCGGGTCCGGGATGGGCGGCGCGGCCGACCGGTCGGCCACCGCGACGGCCGGGTCGGCGGTGCGCACCGCGCTGCCGTCCCCCATCGGCCGCCTCCGTCCGCCCGGGTCGCCGCTGTTCACCGCGGGTCGCTCTCACGGTAGGTGCCCGGGTAAAAGATCTTGCGGAGGATCGCCGGGACCGGGGCGTGGTCGGTTTCATCGGCTGTTATGCCACGTCCGATAATGGGTACTTATGCGAGCCAGCGGGCTGCCCATGGGAAGCGTCGGGAAGGCTCGTTTTCTGGGGTTCACCGCGGGGGATCCGGGCGTTCCGTGCAGTGGTGACGGGGTGCCCTGTCGTGATTCGTCACGTGACGATGTTTCAACTGCGGCCGATCGGGGGGGCTTGCGTGGCGCCCGGCGCCCATCCCCGGGTCAGCTGCGGCCATGCGATGGCCGCCAGCGATCCCAGCCGGTGGTGCGGGGGCCGATCGGGTGCGCTACTGAGAGTCCCGGTGTGACGATGACTTGTGGCCGCGCTGTCCGTGGCCAGGGTGTGGTGGCACGGGCCCGAGACGGGACGGGGGCGAGGGGGGCTTGGTTGGTGTCAGCCGAGGCCCGCAGCTCCGCGGGGGCTTGGTGGCGCAGTTCGTCGGCGGGTTACCCGGCTGTGTCCCAACTACTCGACATAGCCGACTAGTTGGTATAGTGTTGTTCCGTGGTCGCCTCGCATGATCCGCAGTTGCTGAAGGGAGTCTTGTCGTTGCTGCTGCTGCGGCTGCTCGCAGAGCGCGAGTCCTACGGCTACGAGGTCGTTCAGCGCCTGCATGCGCTCGGCCTGGTCGACATCCTCGAGGGAACCGTCTATCCGGCCCTTGCCCGGCTCGAGCGTGAGGGCAGGGTGAGCACGCGCCTGGTGCCGTCGTCCTCCGGTCCCGCACGCAAGTACTACCGGCCGACGGCAGCTGGACGGACGGCGCTGGTGGAGGCCACGGCGCGGTGGCTGTCGCTCGTCGAGATCGTGAGCGCCACGCTGGCCCAGCCAATCCCCGCACCATCAAAGGAAGGCACCTGAGATGCGTCCCAAGGTCAGATGGTTCGATCGGCTGCGCATCGAGCGTTTCGTTTGGACGCTCGACTCCCTGCTGTACGACTTGCCTCGGCGGTCGCGCATCGACAAGCGGCGGGAGATTCGCCAGCACCTGCTCACCGCGGCGAGCACTGTCGGCACGAGGCAAGCTCTGCGCCAGATCGGCAGCAGCGCTCAACTGGCACGGGAGTACCTGGGCGCCGAGTTCGGCGACCGGCCACGCCCCTCCTGGATGGCCGCCGGATTTTTCCTCGCAACGGTGACGCTGGTGGCGACGTCGCTGTGGAGCGAGGCAGCCTTTGCTTACGGGGACGGCATCAAGGCCGCCGACCCCCAGGCGACAGGCACCTACGACTGGCCCGGTATCGCGTATCTGCAGAACAACGTCACGTACACCCTCATCAACGGCCACGGGTCATACGTCGGCGGCAGCTTCACCCCGCTGTTTTGGGTTCTCTTGATCGTGGGCACCGTGCTCGTCGGGCGGCTGTGGCGGATAGCGGCACGCTGGCGCCGCACCGACACCCGCACGATCGCGTGACCATCACCCACCGCACCGCTCGAGAGAGCCAGCGTCCGCGATCAACCCGGATGCCACACGATCGTTCCGTCAACCCATCCCCTTCCGGGCGGTCATGACGAGTGGCGTCGCGCGTGACAGGCCAGGATCGCGGTGCTGGCCCATGTCGCTGTCGGTGGTCACCGCCCCGGCCGCGGGCCGACGGCGAGGTTCAGCCGGGTGTCCCGGATGTACAGCGAGCCACGCGGCGCGCCCGGCACCGCCATCTGCCCGATCCCGGCGACCTGGGTCGTTGGCCGCGTTAAGCGGTCAGGCCCACCCACCGATCTCCTTGCGCGCTGACGAAGTCGGAACACAAAAGCCCTGATCAAAGGCCCGCAACCGCCGATAAACGGCAATTATCGGGCGCAGACGATGGTGGCGCCCTATTGCGTTACAAGAGGTCGGTTTACGTTACCGAGTTCGATCGGCCTGTGAACACCTCCTCCTGCCGGTCTTTCCTGTCCGTTTCGGTGGACGGCTGCGGAACCGGGTTGTCGGCCACCACCTTTGCCCCTGTGTCGGTGACGCGCCAGCAGAGGTTGTTTCAGGACTCTCATTTGTCCGTGGGATTCGACTGACCTACTGTCCCCGCAGGCGCTTCCGCACGACCTCCACATCGCCGGACCGCAGCTGCTCAAGCGCCATGCGAATGACGTCGGCAATGCTCGCGGCGTAGCCCTCGTCCGTGGCGCTGTCTACCTCGGCGGCGACCCACTCGTACAGGCCGACTGGCAGGTACGTCGTCAGTTTGTGGCGACCCTGACGGACTTGTGGCGGTGGGTTGATGGCAGACTGACGGCGCTCTGCTGTCAACACGGTGACGTCCGGCGTGTCAGGGGTTGCTTCCTCCACCACCGTGGCCGGGCGGGCCCCCTTCGCCGCAGTTGGCGAGGGAGGTGGGGTCAGGATCCCCGCGAGCGGGTCGTACGCAGTTCCCAGCCCAGGCTTGCTCACGCTGCAACCTCCACTCGAGCGATGAGTTCAACTGCGAGGGCACGATAGTCATCCGCTCCACTGGACGAGGGCGCGTACTGCGTGATGGCCAGATGCCGCGCGGGAGCCTCCGCCACCCGGATGCTGTCGCGGATAGTCGTTGCCAGCACCATCTCACCCAGGCGGGATCGAAGAGTATCGACGACGTCGCGGGCTAATCGGGTCCGGTCGACACGCACAGGCAAGATCATCGCGGGGCGCAGGTCAGTGTTCAACGTGCCTTCGCGCACCTGCTGCAGGGTCGTTAGCAACGCAGCCAAGCCGTCCAGCGCCATGACGCGCGCTTCCACAGGCACGAGCACCTCCCGCGCTGCAACGAGCGCCGATACGGCCACGAGACCAAGGGTCGGCGGGCAGTCGAGCACCACCACGTCCCAGGCATCCTCCGAGAGGGCGTCAACAGCGCGGCGGAGCAACGACTCAGGCCCTGTCCACTGACCCGACACCGCACGTTCCACGCCGGTTAGGAACCGGGAGCCGGGGACCAGGTCCATCCCCTCGACGGTCGTCCGTATCGCTAGCTCCTCGAGCGACGGCGCCTCCTCTCCGGTCAGGACGTCGAATAGCTCCCGAGTGTCGAGCGGGCCGGACAGCCACCGTGTTGCACTCATCTGGGGGTCTAGGTCGACGACGAGAACACGCTTTCCCATCTCCGCGAGCGCCGCTCCTCCATTGATCACCGACGTCGTCTTGGCGACGCCGCCCTTTTGGTTCGTCACCGCGATAACACGCACGGGATTCCTTCCTCTGATGGCACATTTGATGGCACTCTGCCGCCAGAGTGACGGAGCAGTGATGCAATCGCGCTTAGGCGCGCCGCTGACGGCGCACCGATGGCGCATCGAAGTGGCGGCAAGGTGCGGGCAGAGTAATGGCACAGCGACGCCGCCATCCAGTACGACGGCGGGCCGCGCCATCGCAGCGGCCCGTCAGTAAGCGGCCCGGCTCTGCGTCGTTGGAGCAGGGCCATCAGACTGACGGCGCACCGATGGCGCATCGAAGTGGCGGCAAGGTGCGGGCAGAGTAATGGCACAGCGACGCCGCCATCCAGTACGACGGCGGGCCGCGCCATCGCAGCGGCCCGTCAGTAGCGGGCCCGGCTCTGCGTCGTTGGAGCAGGCCATCAGACTGACGGCGCACCGATGGCGCGCATCGAAGTGGCACTGACGCAGATGTGGCGCCCCCACGGAGAACAATCCTGCAATGGCGCGAAATCTGCGGGGACCTTCAGGTCACGGAACATGAGTGACCAATGCCGCGACACGCGCGGGTATTAGCGCAACTAACGGATGCGACCGTGGAACACTCTCGAACCATGAGCGAACGCGGCGCACCCCACGGGCAGCCTCAAGCCGGGGGAGGCCCGCGTGCCGTCACGGTGCCTGGCCGAAAGTCGATCTACACCGGTGTCAGGCTGCGCACGGAAGACCATGCCAAGGCACACCAGGCCGCGGCTGCACTTGGACTAAGCCTCAGTGGCTACGTGGCGGAGTTGGTCCGTCGCGACGAAGTCGACGATGAAGGACGGCCCACCTGGGCCGATCCTGGCAGTCAATTGCCCCTCAGCATCGAGCGAAGGAGCGCATAGGCCCATAAAAAGCAACCACCGTTCAGGTCGGCTTGGCGGCTAAGACCCTGAACGGTGGTTCTCTACTCTCGGAGGCTTACTATACACGGCAACCTTCGAGCGGACAGCCACGCCCAAAACAGCGGCGTGTTGCGTCCGCTCTCTCCGCCGATGGCGGAACTCCTTACGCTTGGCGATGTTCACGGCCTGTATCGGTCGCGGTCCGAGGCGGCGATGGCGATTGCCTTGGCGGCGGCGAATTCGCGGTGGGGGATCGATGATCTGCGGGCTGCGTTGCTGGATGAACGCAACGAGGGCGGCGCCTGGCTGCGGGTCCGTCGGCGAAACGGGGCGCCGCGGCTCGATATCGAACTGCGCCTGGAGCGGTTGTGGCGCAAGGCGCAGCAGCGGATCCGGGAGCGGCCCAGGGTCGCCGACCGGCACTCGGTGCACGGCGAGATCGCCGACATCCGGTTGACCATGCAGGCCGAGCCGCGGCACTTCGCCGGCGCCGCCGGGGTGACCGACCACGCCGTGCTCAGTGCCCTGTTGGACGTCGCGGGGGAGTGCCTGACCCTGACGCCCAGCGCGAGCACTAGGCAGCTGGCCGAGCGGGCCGGGTTGAGCCACCAGACGGTGGCCCGGTCCCTGCGACGCCTCACCACCGATGCCCGGTACCTGCGGCAGGAGGCGCCGTCCGCGGGCGTGCTGGCGGCGCGGTACCGGCTGCTGCGGCCGGAGGTCGACGCCGAGGCCAGCATCGTCCGGTGGGAAAGCCACCGGGACCACGACGCGTTCGCCTACCGCGGTCTGGGCCGGGTCGCGGCCCGACTGTTCGACCTCATCGACGGCTCCACCGACACCGAGTTGGTCGAGTTGTCCGGGCTGCATCCCCGGACCGTCCGCCGGCATCTGCGGCGGATGGCCGCCGTCGGGGTGATCCGGCGGGTCGGCGGCCGCTGGTCCCACGCCGGCGATCTGGACGCCGCCGCCGACACGCTGCAGACCACCGGCACCGGGCAGGCCCGCAAGGCCCGGCACCAGGCCGAGCGGGAGGCCTGGATCGAGTGGACGACCGAATTCGACGCCAAGCGCGGCTGGCGGGTTCAGCGGGGTCTGCACAACCCGCTGCAGCGGCTGCTCCCCCTGAAAATGGCGGCGTGATGACCGGGCACCGACGGCAGATCGGCCACCGACGACCAACCAGACACCAACGCCAGCACCACGAAGGGAGGTCCATGTAAGGAAGCGGCGGCGCGCCCACGGGCAGCGCGGTTGCGCCGGTCACCGGTAACCCCGGACGGTGACACACCACAGGACGAATGACATCGATGCCATTCGGAACCAAGTGAGCCACTAGCTTTCACGCCGTATAGCAAGACTCCTAGCGGTCCACGCTGCACACCCCGGTCACCGGAACCACGGCCAGGTAACGAGCTACCCAGCCACGGGCAAAGCCTCTCAGGCAGCGGGGGGGTAGCGCCGGGGTACGGGACGAGGGGACAGGATTTGTCTGGCCCGGCGGGTGGGACTGGCTCGCCTATGACTGGACCGACTCCGAACAGCACGAGAGCGAGAGGATGACCAGGTACCGGGGCACCGCCCCCGAAATCAGGAGCCGTCCTCCAGCACGTCCAGGCGCCCGGCTACACCGCCGAACTGGGCCGCTCCAACCATTGGCGGATCATCGATCCCGCCGGCCACTTCGTGCTCGGCCCTGCCTGCTGACCCCGGGCGCGAACCGCGCGGCCGCCACCGGCCCGCCCCGGGCGCTGCGGCAGGCCAGGCGTGCCGCAGAAAAGACATCGACGACGACAGAACCGCGTTCCGGGCGGGCGTCACTGGGGGGCGACCGGAATACGTTCGAAAGGGGCCACCAGGGCCTGTAGCCCGGTAGATGTGCTGCCGCGCGTGGTCTTTGGCCAACAACGGTTCGATAGGCAGGCCCTTTAGGACGTGCAAGACGCAGTCTTGGCCACACTGATCCTCGAACGACTCGGCGCTACGACCACGGCCGTCACAATCGCGACAGCCACCCGACGTACTGAGCTTGCTTCGCACTTGCGCTGCCAAGAGCCCCAAAACCGAATA
>JBBQGJ010000394.1:0-6393 GCA_038322925.1 Mycobacteriales bacterium | reverse complement strand
CCGCCCAGCAACCCGGCGAGGGCCGCGATGACCAAGCGGAGCGCCTTCGGCGCGCTGCCATCTTGATCGCGCCGCTGCCTACACCCGGCCCACTCCCGGTCAAGGCCACCCGAAGATCCTTCCCCCACAACAGGGAAGCATTTTCGGGGCCCAGCCCTAACCGCGAGCCTCCGGGCCGGGTGCGTGACGGCAGTGCGGCAGGCGGGGCCTGCCGAGGCAAACGCGGCGCGATCACGACCCCAAAACGACCCACAATCATGCCGGGAGGCCCCATTTTCCCAGGTTCCGAGCAGCGCGACCCCGCGGTCCGACGGGCGGTCTACCGTTGTGGACGCCCCTTCCGAGCAGCGTGCACGATTGTCCGTCACTGCACGCCGGCCCCGCAAACACATGTGGGACAGTGCTCCGGGGCGGGCCGGGAAGGCGGTCGTCTACCGCGAATACGGCCGACCCAACGTTCTGCGTCTTGAAGAAGTCGATGCACCGATCGTCAAGGACGATAAAAGTGCTGGTACGGGTACACGCCGCATCCGTCAACCAAACGGGACTGAGACCTCCTGCTGGCGTCACCCACAACCTCTGGTCGTTCGGCATGACCGCGAGGCCACCGCTTCATCTGGAAACGGTTGCTCACTTCTCTTCCACAAGAAGGATCGGGCCAGTCGGGTTCGGCCGTGCCCCGGAGTCCCCAGGTTCGTCGATGACATCGGCGACACTGGATGCATGTGTGGCCGCTACGCCTTGACCCAATCCGACAGCGAACTGTCGGGCCTGTATGGGGCGTTCGTCGTTGGTGAGGAGTCACGGCCGTCGTGGAATGTGGCACCGACCCAGGACGTGCGGGTGGTGCTGGAGCATCTGCCCAGTGATGATCCCGACCCTGTGCTGGAGCGGCAGATCAGGTCGGTGAAGTGGGGTTTGGTGCCCAGCTGGTCGAAGGAACCCAAGCTGGGTCGACTGATCAACGCACGCGCGGAAACCGTCACGGAGAAGCCCAGCTTCCGGGCCGCGGCCGCGAAACGCCGCTGCGTGCTCCCCGCGGACGGGTACTACGAGTGGCAGGCCACCCCGGCCGGGAAGCAGCCGTACTTCCTGCACCTGGACGACACGGTCCTGAACATGGCCGGCCTGTACGAGCTGTGGCGCGACCCGGGTAAGGACAACACCGACCCGACCAGGTGGTTGTGGACGGCGACCGTGCTGACGACCACGGCGACGGACGCCGCCGGCGAGATCCATGACCGGAGTCCTCTGGTGCTGCCGGACAAAATGTTGGACGCCTGGCTCGACCCGAAGCTGACCGATCCGGAGTCGGTCCGCGAGCTGATCGCGTCCGTGCCCCCACCGGTCATGAACCCGTACCCGGTCAGCAAGGCGGTCAACAACGTCCGCAACAACGGCCCGGACCTGTTGACCCCGGCAAACGTCTGAACCGTTGTCGATGGCACCCAACCCACCGGACCTCGTTGAGTTGTACGTGGATCAGGGCCTGAGCCGGCCGAGATCGGCCTAACTGCAGGTCATATCGAACAACTCACCGGGCAACCAGCCGAACGCGTGTTGCAGCTACTCCAGCTCGCGCACCCCGTCGACCTCCACCTCTCCGGTCACCACGAAACCCGCCCTGGTCAGCACCGCCCGCGAGGCGAGGTTGTCCGGCGCCGTCAGCAGAACACCTGCACCTGACCAGGACCCCGGCGAGCGCCGCAGGTCCGGTGCCGCAACACTGCTGACATGCCTGACAACCTGCAACCCTTCCCCCGAGACTGGTCCAGCGCGCTGTGTATCGCTGCGCACCCGGACGACCTGGAATACGGCACCGCGAGTGCGGTGGCGGCGTGGACCGCGGCGGGTAAGGCCGTCAGCTACCTGCTGGTCACCTCCGGCGAAGCCGGCATCGATTCACTCGATCCCGCGGAGTGCGGCCCGATTCGCGAAGCGGAGGAACATGCCGGCGCGGCAGAGGTCGGGGTCGACGACGTCGAGTTCCTGCACTACCCCGATGGCGTCGTCGAGTACGGCCTGCCGCTGCGGCGGGATATCGCCGCGGTGATCCGCCGGCGCCGGCCAGACCTGGTGATCACCGGCAGCCCGGACCCCCGGCCGGTCTGGGGCGGGGTGGATTTCGCCGACCACCGGGCAGTTGGTCTGGCCGGTGTCGATGCCGCCCGGGATGCCGGCAACCGCTGGGTGTTTCGCGATCTGGCGACGGACGGGTTGACACCATGGAAGGTGCGACACACCGCGATCGCCAACTCGGTGCGACCCACCCACGCCGTCGACGTCACCGACACCATCGACCGGGGGATCGCCTCTCTGCGTGCACACCGCAGATACCTGGCGGGATTGGGGGAGTCAGCACCGGATCCGGACGACATGCTCCGCGGATTTGCCCGGATGTCGGGCGAACGGTTCGGCGGCCGGCTGGCCGTCAGCTACGAGTTGCTTGGCTAACAGCGCCCCGACCACCTACTCGGCCGAGGCGGTCCTGGGCCACACCCGGTGGTCCACCCAGGGCGCCTCGCACTCTCGGCACCTCCCCCATGGCCGTCGGTGACATCATCGGCACCCACAACGGGGACGTCACCGCACGGGTGATCCGGGCGGGGAGCACCGACAGCGCCTGGCTTTTCGGTCAACTCGATCGCGCCGGGAGCATCAAGGCAACAGCATCGGTGTTGACCGGATTGCGTGGCCGGGCGGCGCTCGCGTGGACTCGGCGGTCGCGACCGGGCCTGGTCTATTTGGCGCGTACCGCGCTGTCCCCGCTCTCTACCGCGATCGATCGGGGCGGGGCACTGTGGTGGGCGTCGAACCCCCAGTGGCTGCGGGAGATCGGCAACTGGCACGACCTGGAATTGTCCAACCCGGTACAGATGCGCGAAGGCACCCTCATTGTGCTGAACTCCGACCTCGACGAAGTCGGCCTGGTCACCCACCGCCGGTTCACCCCGACCAGCCGCCCACGCGACGAACGGATCGCCCACACCACGGCCTGGCGCGGATTCACCACCACCGACCGCCGACACGAACTCGCCCACCGCAGCCACCACATCCAAGGCACCTACAGAGCCCGATGGATCTCCTCCGGCACTGCACAGACTTCCTGCAGAGGTGGGGTACAACGACCCTCGTCATTCCATGACCCGCGGGTCAAAGTCAACGATGAGGGAAATGCCCAATCGTTGTCAGGGGGAACGTTGTCCAGATATCCGACACCTCCACCCGTGGGACGCGTCAAGACAACCGGGATTCTTGCCGTGCTCGTTACGGCTGCAACCGCGATCGCACTCACCGCGTGCACCACGGCAGCCCCGCAAAACCCTGGCATCACGAGCACGAGCATTCCTGCCGTCTCAACGCCCGCGGTCGCGGTGACCCCGACAGCTGATCCTGATCCTGAGGCTGCGGCATCAGCGTCCGCAGCCGGCGCATCGAACGGGTCCGCGGCGGCCAAAGCAACCGCAGAGTCATCCGCAGCAGAACAGTCAACCGTAGAACCCAGCTCGCAACCCGTCGTCACACCCACGGCGGTGGTCAACGTCGCCGCAGCCAACGCTGCCGGCGTGCCGATGCCCGGTTTCACTGTCGTCGACGATCAGGGCAGTAACTCCCCGGTGGACTGCTCGTTCGGCTCGCCGAATCCCGCCGCGGTGGGGGTGAACACCCATGACTGCTCACCGCACGCTGCCAGCGCCCACTTTTGCTGGGGCACCACCGGCACCGTCGACGTGGTCTGCAGCTGGGATCCCCGTTCGACGGAGCTGCACCGCTACACCGCCACGGAACCGCTGACCGACACCGCAGCAGCCGCGGACCCGGTCCCGTGGGGCCTGGACCTGGCCGATCGCCGTCAGTGCGACGTGCGCCTCGGCGGGGCGTTTTCCGGCCGCCCCGACGACTACACGGTCGCCTACGTCTGCGACGGCGCGGCAGAGACCTACGTCCTGGGTAACAGCACCGACCCGGTGGTGGACACCAGCGGGCCGCAGTGGATTGTCAAGGTCGGTGAGCTGTCCCACAACCCAACCGTCACTTCGCTGCCACCGCCGGAGCCTATCGGAGTTGTCACCGCCTACTTCGCCGCAACCGGCTGAAGCTCGGCCAGCACGGCGGCGGCATCAGCACCGGCCGGGCAGTCGAGTACGCACGTACTCAAGGCTTTTCGGAGTACGCAGCGACCGCATCCGCTCGCGGGCCGTTGCTGCGTTCAGGCTGGCGATCACGTCGGTTTGGCCCATCTCATCGGTTGTGTCCACCCCTACCTACAACAGGTCGCATCGCCGGCGTGTCCATCCGTCACGTCCAGCAGGGGCCGACGCACGGTTCCAGCGCGCGAGACCTGTGGCGGGCGGTTGAATCCGACCTCCAAAGCATCCTCACGCCGGTCACGATAATACGATCGTTCTGGATCGCACTGTTGCAGAACAGGCTTTCCCTCAGCGCGGGAATGGGAAAGCATGTCAATATCGGCCGACCGGTCGAGAAGGACCTTTCGAAGCAGACCAAGACTAGTACTGGCCCCTATCGCGCCTTAAACAAACCTATTCCGCGGAGGAAGAGATGACTGTCATTCGAGCCGCGACCAGCACTTCGGGCGGAGACGGGGGTTTCACCAAACTCACTGGCGTCGCCGGGTATCCCGGCAATGTTTCCTCCAGCGACAGCGGCGTCCTGACAGCCGTTATCTCGGCGACACGGGAACGAATTACCAACACCAGCACGCCGGTGTGGACCGTAGTCGATCAGATTCCGCTGTCTCGCGATGATGGCACACCTTTCACTGAACAGCTTCCAACCGGTGTGACCGGCATCCAACTTACGGTCTCACGCGATAAGTGCGACACGGTCGTCTGGGGCGACCCGCAAGTGTCCTGAGAGCAGCCGTCCGCCCCGGACAGGCTGTTGACAGGCCGCGCACATCGACGACTGTGCGTGTGACAAGAGCATTCGTGGCTCATGAGCAGGGAGATGCCGTGGAGTTGACCTCAGACATTGCGGTAATACACGCTGGTCGACGTTCGGCGTTCAAAGCCAGCGAGCGGGTCACCATCGGTCGCAGCTCTGACTGCCAGGTGGTGGTGGACCATCCCACAGTGTCCAGGCTGCACGCCGTCCTGGAGTTCTCCGGGCAATGGACCCTACGGGATCACCACAGCAGGCATGGTGTCTACCGCGACGGACGGCAAATCGACCGGGTAGCCATTTCGGACGCAGTGCTAATCCGGCTGTCAGATGCTCATACCGGTCCCATGTTGAGGATCACCGCCACGGATGATCTCGGCACAATGGTTGTGCCCGCGCCGACCGTCGGCCGGGTCATCAACATCGGTCGGGCGCCAAGTAACGACCTGAAACTGGATGAGGTCCTGTCCTCCAGGTTCCACGCGCGAGTGCGTTGGTCGGGCGGGAACGCAACGATGGATGATCTGGGCAGCCTCAATGGAACATTCGTCAACGGGACCCGGATCATTCGGGCGTCGATCTTCGCCGGCGACGTCCTGACGATTGGAAACCATGACTTCACTGTCCTGCCAGGCGATCTGGTTCCCACGCGGCGGGGACAGGCGGACGGTCTGGATATCCGCTCGCTGGCGTACGTGCTGCCCTCCGGACGCAGCCTGCTCAACGGAATCGACCTCAGGGCAGCCCGCGGAGTCCTGACCGCGGTGATTGGACCGTCGGGAGCGGGAAAGTCAACATTGTCCGCGGTGCTCACCGGCAGCCTTGTTCCGTCCGCCGGGGCAGTGCTCTTCGACGGGCAGGACGTGCACCGTCGTTGCGAGTTGCTCAGAACCCGCATCGGCTTCGTGCCGCAAGCCGATGTTGTGCACCGGCTACTGACAATCCAGCAGGCGCTCGAGTACGCGGCACGGCTACGCCTCCCCCCGGACACCCCGGCGGCCGAACGCACCCTCCAGGTGGACGCGGTGGTACGCGAGCTCGGACTGATGGACCATGTCCACACCCGGATCGGGCATCTGTCCGGCGGCCAACGCAAACGGGTGTCGGTGGCGCTTGAGCTGCTGACGGAACCGGCACTGCTGGTATTGGACGAGCCGACGTCCGGTCTCGACCCGGCGTTGGATCGGCAGTTGATGAATACATTCCGCCGACTGGCCGACGGCAACCGTGCTGTGGTGGTTGTCACCCATTCCGTGGCCCAGCTGAACGCGTGCGATCAGGTCCTGCTCCTTGCACCGGGCGGCGCCGCAGGCCTACGTCGGGCCGCCTCAACACTTGCTGCCGACCCTAGTACTACAGGGCTAGATCGTTGTTGCCTCCGGTGTTTCCCCAGGTGACAGCACATCTGACCTCGGCCGGGGTTCTGACCGTCGAGGCCGCCAGGCTTTGGTCAGCGAAGTCGGGTTCCCGGGTTGAGGCCCGGCACCC
>JBBQGJ010000393.1:0-6400 GCA_038322925.1 Mycobacteriales bacterium | reverse complement strand
CGACAGGGAGCGAAGCAACAGGTGGACTCTCGCCGGTGACCGAGGCAACTCGACGACGCAGCTCACCGATCACCTCGTGACGCTCTGGCGTCACGGTGTCAGGAAAGCTGGTATCGAACACGTGTTCGAGAGTAATCCTCGACCGCACCCCTGTCGAGCCGTGAAGGAAAGCTAGATCGAACCCACCCAGCGCTGCAAGACCTCGGCGCCGGCATCCCCGGACTTCTCCGGGTGGAACTGCGTCGCCGACAGCGGACCGTTCTCCACTGCCGCCACGAACCGGTCACCGCCGTGCTCGGCCCAGGTCACCACCGGCGGCGTGAACGGCCGGGTCACCTCCAACTCCCACCGGCGCACCGCGTAGGAGTGCACGAAATAGAACCTGGTCCGCGGGTCCAACCCGTCGAACAGCACCGAACCCTCGCCGGGTGAGACCGTGTTCCAGCCCATGTGCGGGATGATCGGCGCCTGCAGGCGTTCCACCACTCCAGGCCATTCCCCGACACCGTCGGTCTCCACCCCGTGCTCCACCCCACGCTCGAACAGGATCTGCATGCCGACGCAGATTCCCAGCACCGGGCGTCCACCGGCCAGCCTCCGGTCGATGATCCTGGCGCCGCGCACCGACGTCAGCCCAGCCATGCAGGCCGCATACGCCCCCACGCCCGGCACCACGAGGCCGTCCGCCCGCAACGCGGTGTCGAAATCCGAGCTCACCTCGACCTGCGCTCCGGTACGCCGCAGCGCGCGCTCGGCCGACGCCAGATTGCCGGAGCCGTAGTCCAGCACGACAACAGTGGTCACTCCTGCCTACCTGACATGCCCTAACCGGCCAGCCACAGCAGCCCACCGGCAATGCACCCGGCGGAGAACACCGCCAGCACCACCGCCGCTACCCGGGACTTGTTCCAGAACGACACCACGCCGCCGATCAGGAATCCGCCAAGGCCGATCAGCAGGATGGGCAGCCAACTCACAGCACACCCTTCGTCGACGGGATCCCGGTCGCCCGGGGATCGGGTTCGACCGCCGCCCGCAGCGCTCTCGCGATCGCCTTGTACTGCGCCTCGCAGATGTGGTGCGGGTCGCGCCCGTACAACACCCGCACGTGCAGCGCGATCCGGGCATGGAACGCCAAGGAATCGAACACGTGCCTGTTCAGCACCACGGGATAGTTGCCACCGACGGTGAAGCCAAGCACCGCATCCGGTTCCCCGGTGTGCACCGAGAACGGCCGGCCCGAGACGTCGACCGCTGCGTGCGCGAGGGTCTCGTCCATCGGAATGAACGCATCGCCGAACCGGCGAATGCCTGCCTTGTCGCCCAGCGCCTCGCCGATCGCCTGACCCAGCACGATAGCGGTGTCCTCCACGGTGTGGTGCGCGTCGATATCGACATCACCGGTGGAGTGCACGGTCAGATCGAAACTGCCGTGCACCCCGAACGCGGTGAGCATGTGGTCGTAGAACCGCACGCCGGTGGAGACCTCCACCACCCCGGTCCCGTCCAGGTTCAGCTCCACCAGCACCGACGACTCGCTGGTGGTCCTGGAGATCCGGGCCCGCCGCGGCGTGCCGGCAATCTGCGTCACGAGGTCTCCCTGTCCGTTTCCAACACGCGGCCCGCACCGATCGCTGCGCACGCCGCCAGGAACGCGTCGTTCTCCGGCTCGGTGCCGATGGTGGCCCGCAGGTAACCGGCAATGCCCATGTCCCGCAACAGGACTCCGGCGTCGAGGAAATGCCGCCAGGTACCGGCCGAGTCGGCGAAGGTGCCGAACAGCAGGAAGTTCGCGTCGGAGTCGATGACGTGAAAGCCCTGACTGAGCAACACCTCTCGCACCCGGACACGCTCGGCCACCAGTCGGGCGACAGATGCCAGCGTGTCGTCGGCGTGCCGCAACGCGGCCAGCGCGGCGGCCTGGGTGAGCGTGGACAGGTGATAGGGCAGGCGCACCAACATCAATGCGTCGATGACCGCCGGAGCAGCGGCCAGATACCCCAATCGCCCACCTGCGAAAGCGAATGCCTTTGACATCGTCCGCACCACAACGAGTTTGGCGGGGAACTCGGGGATCAGCGAGATCGCAGAAGGTCTCTCGGAGAACTCGGCGTACGCCTCGTCCACCACCACGATGCCGCGCGCCGCCTGAACCAGCAGCCTGATGTCCGCCAACGGCAGCGACCCACCGGTCGGGTTGTTGGGGCTGGTGACGAACACCACGTCCGGCGAGCGTTCGGCGACAACGCTTGCGGCGGCTTCCATGTCGACGGTGAAGTCCGCCCGGCGGGGACACGACACCCAGCTGGTCCTGGTGCCGGAGGCGATGATCGGGTGCATCGAGTACGACGGCTCGAACCCGAGCGCCGACCTGCCCTGGCCGCCGAAGGCCTGCAGCAGTTGCAGCAGGATCTCGTTGGATCCGTTGGCCGCCCAGACGTTCGAGCCGGACAGCGGCACGCCGGTGCTGCTGGCCAGATAGTCGGCGAGCTTGTCCCGCAACGCCACCGCGTCCCGGTCCGGGTAGCGATTCAAATGAACAGCTTCCAGCGCAACGGATTCCGCCAGATCAGCGACGAGCGCATCCGACGGCGGATACGGGTTCTCGTTGGTGTTGATCTGCACCGGAACGCTCAATTGCGGTGCGCCGTAAGGAGTTTTGCCGACCAGATCGGCCCGCAACGGAAGGTCCGCCAGGGTTACGTCGGTGCCGATCATGCCGGGAACCGCGCGCTGACGGCTTCGCCGTGGGCGGGCAGGTCCTCCGCGTCCGAGAGCGCCAGCACGTGCCCGGCAACCTCGCCCAACGCGTCCCGGGAGTACTCGATGACCTGCATCTGCCGCAGGAACGTCGTGGTGTTCAACCCCGAGGAGAATCGTGCGGATCCGGACGTCGGCAGCACATGGTTCGACCCTGCACAGTAGTCGCCCAGCGACACCGGAGAGAACGGCCCGACGAACACCGCCCCGGCATTGCGGATCCGTCCCGCGACAACGGCCGCGTCACGGGTCTGGATTTCCAGGTGCTCGGCGGCATAGGCGTCCGCGACCGCGATGGCGTCGTCGATCGAGGCGACGAGCACCGCGCCCGACTGCGACCCGGACAGCGCGATCCGCACCCGTTCGTGATGTTTCGTAGCCGAGACACGGTGCGGCAAGAGCTCATCCACCGCGTCGGCAAGGTCAACAGAGGTGGTGATCAGCACCGATGCAGCCAGCGGGTCGTGTTCGGCCTGCGAGATCAGGTCGGCGGCGACGTGCACAGGATCGGCGGAATCGTCGGCGATGACCGCGATCTCGGTCGGCCCGGCTTCCGAATCGATCGCCACCGTGCCGCGTAGCAGTCGTTTGGCGGCGGTGACGTACACGTTGCCGGGCCCGGTGATCACGTCGACCGGTTCGATCATCGTGCCGTCGGTGTCGGTCGCACCCAGCGCGAGCAGCGCGATCCCCTGGGCGCCACCGGCGGCGTACACCTCGTCGACGCCGAGCAGGGCGCAGGCGGCCAGCACGTTCGGGTCCGGCCAGCCGTCGTTGTCCTTCTGCGGCGGCGACGTGACGGCGATCGCATCGACCCCGGCGACCTGGGCCGGCACCACGTTCATCACCACACTCGACGGGTACAGCGCCAACCCGCCAGGTACGTACAGCCCGACCCGGCGCACCGGGACCCAGCGCTGCGTGACGGTGCCGCCCGGTGCGATCGTGGTCACCCGTTCCACCGGCAACTGGGCGGCGTGCCCCACCCGGGCACGGGCGATCGACTCGGTCAGCGCGTCCCGGACAGCAGGCGTCAGGGCGTTGACGGCGGCCGCGATCACCTCGGCCGGCACCCGCAGGGAGGGCGGCGCGATCCCGTCGAAGCGCGCGGCGGCGTCCAGCACGGCCGCTGCCCCGCGGTGCCGAACGTCCTGCACGATCGGGGCAACCGCCTCCGTCGCGGCGCCCACGTCGACGGCGGCCCTGGGGAGCACCCCGTGCAGGTCACCGACGCCGGAGCGCAGGTCGATCCGCTGCAGCATGGGCAACAGCCTAGTGACCTGCGGTGCCCGCCTCGGCACCAGCGACGTCGACCACGTCGACGACCGCAAGACCGGGCCTGGTCCCGAGCCTGACCTGCTCCTCACCGCCCGGCGACCAGACGCCGCTGCGGCCGCAGGCCGGACCACCACCCGTCCCCCCGCAGTACTGGGCCAGCACCACCCAGAGCCCGCGAGCGGCGGCCGCGGCCATCTGACCGGCCATCCGCTCGTCGGAACCCAACCGGAACAGCGCCGCGACCGCGTACACGTCCGCACCCATCCCGATCAACTGCTCGGCATGGGCGGGAACGGCGGCGTCCCTGCCCACCGCGAGACCGATGCGCCAGCCGTTGATGTCGACCAACCCGGCGACCGTGCCAGCGGCGAAGATCCCGATCTCACCGGTGTCCAGATGGCATTTGTGGTACGCCGGCGCGATGGCTCCGGTGGCTGAGATGTGCAACACCCCGATCCGCGGCGGCACCGGTCCGAACGCCCCCCCGTTGGACGCTCCGGTGCCCCTTTCGGGGCCAACCGGCGCCCCGATCAGCGCGTGCAACCGCCGCCGACGGCAGGCGGCGCGAATCGGGTCGAGCCGAGCATCGGTGGCATCCACTCTCATCCGGTGCAGGTCGATGAGATCCGGGTCGTACCCGGTCACCGACAGCTCGGGAAACACTGCCAGCGAGGCCCCGTCATCGGCGGCGCGCTCGATCCAGCTGACGTGACGCTCGACGTTGGCCGGCACGTCCCCGTCGACCGAACCGTCCTGCACGGCGGCCACCCGCAGCGGCGGCCGCGGCGCCCTTTCGCGCCGATGGCCCGCACCACGCCCGGTGGTCACGTGACGGTGGCGGTGAGGTCCAGCCCGAGATCGAGGGCCGGAGCCGAGTGAGTGAGCGCCCCCACTGCCAGATAGTCGACTCCGGTCGCTGCCACTTCGGACGCCCGGGCGAGGGTCAGCCCGCCGGAGGACTCCAGGCGCACCGGACGCGGCTCCCGGCGCGCGCGAACCACGGCCGCGAGAGTGTCGGCGGTGCTGAAGTTGTCGAGCAGCACCAGGTCGGCGCCGGCTGCCAGCGCCTCCTCGAACTGATCCAACGTGTCCACCTCGACCTCCAGGGCGACCAACGGATTCCGTGACCGTACCGCCGCGATGGCGGCGCGAACAGAGCCGGCGGCCTCGACGTGGTTGTCCTTGATCAGCGCGGCGTCACCCAGGCTCATCCGGTGATTGACCCCGCCCCCGCAGCGGACCGCGTACTTTTCCAGCGCTCGCAGTCCGGGCAGCGTCTTGCGGGTGTCCCTGATCCGGGCGCCGGTCCCGGCCACCGCGTCCACCCAGGCCCGGGTCGCGGTGGCGATGCCCGACAGGTGGGTGAGCAGGTTCAGCGCGGTCCGCTCCGCGGTCAGTAGTGCCGCCGTCCGGCCGCGGACCAGCAGCGCCGCCTCGCCCGGCACCAGGGTCCCGCCGTCCGGCACTCCGATCTCGCCGGACACCCCGCCGAAACCGGCGCCCACCGTCTCGAAGACGGCCAGCGCGACCGGCCCGCCGGCCAGCACGCCGGGCTGGCGCGGGGTGATCGCGGCGACGCTGGACTGTTCGGCCGGGACGGTGGCCGTGGTGGTGACGTCGGGACCGTCCCGCAGATCCTCGGCCAATGCGGTGTCGATCACCGCGGCGACCCCGCCGGGGTCCAGACCGGCCGCGGCGAGGGCGGATCGCAGCGGTGCTGAGATCACGCCGCAGCCGAACAGAGTTCGCCGACGCTGGCGTCGAGCCCGCTGCCGCTGCTCCGGACGACCACTGAACGCTCCCACGACGAGCGGCGCTCGCGGTGGTCGTTGCGCACGTGGCAGCCACGGGATTCGGTGCGGATGTCCGCCGCGGCGAGCAGCGCCGACGCCGCCAGGGCCAGGTTCGCGGCCTCCACCGACCACCGGTCCACCCGTGCCGGCGGCACAGCGGATCCCACACCGTCCACCGCATCGGCCGCGCCGAGCAATCCGATCTCGTCACGACCGATCCCCGCGCCGGCACTCATCGCCGACTGCAGCGCGGTTCGCCCGGCCGGGTCGCTGCCGGGCACCGGGGTCAGGATCAGCTCAGCGGGGTGCGCCGGCGCCGACCGCACCTCTGTACCCACCGCTGCCGCGGACCGCTCACCCATCACCAGGCCTTCGAGCAGGGAATTCGACGCCAGCCGGTTCGCCCCGTGCAGCCCGGTGCGGGCGACCTCGCCGATCGCGAACAACCCGGCGACCGTGGTCCGTCCGTCCACGTCGGTGAGCACCCCGCCGCAGTGGTAGTGCGCGGCCGGCGCCACCGGGATCGGCTGCGCCGACGGGTCGATACCGGCCGCCGCGCACGCCGCGGA
>JBBQGJ010000392.1:0-6423 GCA_038322925.1 Mycobacteriales bacterium | reverse complement strand
ACGAGAAGGACGCCCGGTTCATCAACGACCGGGTGCATGCCAACATCCAGAAGGACGGCACCTTCTCGGTGGTGCCGCAGATGAAGGGCGGCGTCACCACTCCCGCGCAACTCCGCAAGATCGCCGACGTCGCAGAGAAGTGGGACGTGCCGATGGTGAAACTGACCGGGGGACAACGCATCGACCTGCTGGGCATCAAGAAGGAGGACCTGCCCGGGGTGTGGGCCGACCTCGGGATGCCGTCCGGGTACGCCTACGGCAAGAGCTTCCGCACGGTGAAAACGTGTGTGGGGTCGGAGTTCTGCCGGTTCGGTGTGGGTGATTCCACCTCGCTGGGTATCAGGCTGGAATCGCGTTTCCAGGGCCTGGAATCCCCGGCCAAGATGAAGCTGGCGGTCACCGGCTGCCCGCGGAACTGCGCGGAGGCCTACGTCAAGGACGTCGGGGTGGTGGCCATCGACGGCGGACGGTGGGAGATCTACATCGGCGGCGCGGCCGGCGCGCACATCCGCAAGGGCGACCTGCTGGCCACCGTCGACGACCCGGACATCGTCATCACCCTGGCCGGCCGGTTCATGCAGTGGTATCGGGAGAACGCCAAGTGGCTGGAACGCACGTACGCGTTCGTCCCGCGGATGGGCATCGATTACGTCCGTGAGGTCATCGTGCAGGACAGCCTGGGCATCGGCGAGGAGCTGGACGCCCGCATGCAGGCCTCGATCGACAACTACCAGGACCCATGGCTGGAAGGGGCGGCGCCGGCCACACCCGGACAGTTCCGCACCTCGCTGCCGCTCGAGGTACTGCCGCAGGGGCCGGTCCGATGACGGCGGTCAGCGACTCCGGACTCGTGCACCGGCTCGGACCGATCGACCAGATCCCGGTCGGCGAAGGCCGCGCCTTCGGCGTCGAGGGAGTCCAAATAGCCGTGTTCCGGCTCAGATCCGGTGCCGTGCATGCCGTTTCCGCAGTCTGCCCGCACAGGGGCGGCCCGATCGCGGACGGGCAGATCGACGGCAGCATCGTGCTCTGCCCGCTGCACATGAACGCGTTCGAATTGTCCACGGGCTGCTCGACCACCGGTCAGGAACCCCTGGCGAGCTGGCGCGTGGAGGTCGACGAGGCCGGCCAGATCGTGCTGTACACCCCTTCCACACCCCGTCCCCCGTTCAGAGCTGAGGTCGTTCACCCATGAGTCCCGCCGTTGACACCCTGCGCAATTTCGTCCCGTCCAGGTCGAAGCCGGACCCGAGCAAGCCACGCAGCAAGTACTGGATCGACGACTGGCGGCCGGAGGACCCGGTCTTCTGGACGGACCCCGGCGCGGCGATCGCCAAGCGGAACCTGACGTTCTCCGTGCTCTCGGAGCACATCGGGTTCTCCGTCTGGAGCATGTGGTCGGTCATCGTGCTGTTCATGGGGCCGGAGTGGGGGATCGACCCGGCCGGGAAGTTCCTGCTCACCGCGCTGCCCACGCTGGCCGGTGCCGCGTTGCGGCTGCCCTACACGTTCGCTGTGGCGACCTTCGGCGGCCGGAACTGGACCATCGTCAGCGCGCTGCTGCTGTTGATCCCGACCACGCTGATCGCGATCTTCCTGGTGCCGGGCACGTCGTACACGACGCTGTTGATCGTCGCGACGTTCGCCGGTGTCGGCGGCGGCAACTTCGCCTCGTCGATGACGAACATCAACGCCTACTACCCGCAGCGGCTCAAGGGCTGGGCGCTGGGCGTCAACGCCGGCGGCGGCAACCTGGGCGTGCCGATGGTCCAGCTGGTCGGCCTGTTGATCCTGGCCACCGTCGGCGCCGGCGCACCCCGGCTGCTGGTGGTCATCTACATCCCGCTGATCATCGCGGCGGCGATCGGCGCCGCGATCCGGATGAACAACCTGACCCAGATGTCCAACAGCAAGCGGGCCATGCGGGAGGTGAGCAAGGACCGGAACACCTGGATCATCTCGCTGCTCTACATCGGCACCTTCGGATCGTTCATCGGGTTCAGCTTCGCGTTCGGCCAGGTGTTGCAGGTGCAGTTCGCCGAGACCTTCTCCACCCCGGTGAAGGCCGCGTACCTGACGTTCCTCGGCCCGTTGATCGGGTCGCTGATCCGGCCCGTCGGCGGCCAACTCGCCGATCGGCTCGGCGGCGCCAGGGTGTCCTTCGTCAACTTCGTCGCGATGGCGTTGGGCGCGTCGGTCGTGCTGGTCGCCTCGCTCATGCATTCCCTGCCGCTCTACCTGGTCGGCTTCGTCATGCTGTTCGCGTTCAGCGGCATCGGGAACGGCTCGGTGTACAAGATGATCCCGGCGATCTTCAAGTCCAAGTCCGGGACCGAGATCATCAACGGCGCGGACCCGGCGGTATCGATGGCCACCTCGCAACGGATGGCCGGCGCGCTGATCGGCATTGCCGGCGCGATCGGCGCTTTCGGTGGCGTCCTGGTCAACCTGGCCTTCCGGCAGTCCTTCCTGGCGACCAAGTCGGCCGATTCCGCGTACATCGGGTTCATCGCCTTCTATGCGGTGTGTTTCGTGGTCACCTGGTTGGTCTATATCCGCGAGTCGCCGCGCAAACTGGAAGGCGTGTGACGGGGAAGCGGTCGATCAGTGGGTCGAAGGGTGGCAAAATCGGCACCCTGATGACCGAGACCGGATTTCCCCTGCACCTGTCCCTGACGGGCCGCCGCGTGGTCGTGGTCGGCGGGGGACCGGTGGCCGGGCGAAAGCTGGCCGCCTGTCTGGCCGCCGGGGCGGACGTGCTGGTCGTCGCGCCCTATGCCTGCGAGCAGATCGTCGGCGATGCCGCCGCGGGCCTGCTCGGCTGGCTACAGCGCGAGTATCTGACGGGCGACCTGGACGGCGCCTGGCTGGTGGTCGCCGCCACCGGGGACCGGGTCACTGACGAGGCGGTCGAGGCCGACGCGACCGCGCAACGCACGTTCTGCGTGCGCGCGGACGACGCCGCCGCCGGCAGCGCCCGGACACCCGCGACGTTGCGCCGCGACGACCTGGTGATCAGCGTCGCTTCGTCGGGCGCCGGCGGCACGGCCGACCCGCGACGGTCCGTCGCGGTGCGCAATGCCATCGCCCAGGCGCTGGATTCCGGCACGCTGCCGCTGCGCCGGCACCGCCCGGCCGGCGGGCACGTGGTGCTCGTCGGCGGCGGGCCGGGCGAGAAGGATCTGCTCACCCTGCGGGCCCGCCGTGAACTGGCGGCGGCGGATGTGGTGGTCGTCGACCGGCTGGCGCCGGTGGCGGTGCTCGACGAACTCGGTCCGGACGTGCTGGTCATCGACGTGGGCAAGACGCCGGGCCGGCACCCGGTGTCGCAGCACGAGATCAATCAGTTGCTCGTCGAGCACGCCCAGGCAGGGCGACGGGTGGTCCGGCTCAAGGGCGGCGACCCGTACGTGCTCGGCCGCGGCGGCGAGGAAGCCGCGGCCTGCCGGGAAGCAGGCGTCAGCGTCGAGGTCGTTCCGGGCGTGACCAGTGCGTTTGCCGTTCCGGCAGCGGCCGGCATCCCGGTCACCCACCGCGGGTTGGCCCGGCAGGTGACTGTGCTGTCCGGGCACGACGCGCTCGATGGCTCCGACGCCGCGGACTGGCGCGCTCTGGCCTCGGACGGCGGCACCCTGGTGATCCTGATGGGTGTGGCGGCGCTGCCGCGGATCTGCGCGGGACTGCTGGCAGCGGGGATGGACGCCAGCACGCCGGTGGCGGTGATCGAGAACGGCTGGAGCCCGGAGCAGCGGGTGACCAGGGGATCGGTCCAGGACATCGTGGAGCGGGCTCGCAACGCCCGGTCGCCCGCTGTCATCGTGATCGGCGCGGTTGCGGCACTGGGTGCTTGACGCCCGCCCAGCATCACTGCACCGGCTGCGACTCGAAGGCAGCCAGCGCACCGACCAGCACGGCCAGCGCCACGAAACCGATGGTCAGCGCAACTCTCGCGCCGCGCCGGCCGAACACCGACTGCCAGGCGCGGTACCTGTCCGTCTCGTGACTGAACCGCCGCCAGTGCACCAGCATGGTGCCGATCAAGATCAAGATAACAGTCAAGCTCAAGTAGACAGTGATGATCGTTGCGGTGCGCATGTCCGATCACCCTCCCTCTGAGGCTTTCTGAATCTCTCTGCGGCGCGGTTACTACTCCCACGAGTACCCCTCTTCGCTGTCCCGAGGTGCCGGCGGCACCGCTCGCTGTCGATCCGAACCGACAACCGGTGTGGCAGATGGGATCACTGTGACGGCAGAGGCTAGCGTGAGCGCATGGCCGGACAGACCTCCGCTTCACCGCGCTCCGGTTCCCGATCCGGGAACCGCGCCGACACCCGCACCCGATCCAGTTCCGCGTCCGGGAAAACCCCGGCACGCGGCGCCGGATCCGGCGGGACCCGTTCGGGTCCCCGCCGCGGCGCCAAGGGCGGCCAGGCCAATAGCTCGGCCGCCCGCGGCGCGAAGGGTGCATCCGGGTCGTCCAGAACCCGACAAGGCCCGCCGCCGCGGCACGAGCCGTCGCCGGTCGTCACCGCAGCAAGAGGTATCGGCCGTGGACTGCTGCGGATCTGGAATCTGGTCGCCCGCTGGCTGGGCAGCCTGGTGCGGGCGATCGGCCGCGGTGCAGCGGCCACCAGGGACATCGACGCGGTGCACCGGCGCGACGGCATCGCGCTCGGGCTGATCGCGCTCGCCCTGGTGTGCGCCGCTGGCAGCTGGCTGCAGGCAGCCGGTCCGGTCGGCGGTCTGGCCGACGACGCGGTCAGGGTGTGGATCGGCTCGCTGGCGGTGATCTTCCCGATCGCCCTCGTGGTGGTCGCCGTCATCCTCATGCGCACCGAACCCGATCCGGCGCAGCGGCCCCGTCGCATCGCCGGGGGAGCCGCGATCACGGTGGCCATCGTCGGGATACTGCATGTGCTGCACGTGAACTCGCTGCCCGACTCCGCGGTCGACTCGATCGGGTTGCGGATGTCCGCGGGCGGCACCCTCGGCTGGGTGGTCGGCCAGCCCTTGTACATCGGCGTCACGGCCGTGCCCGCGATCATCCTCTTGGTGCTTCTCGGGCTGTTCGGTGCATTGCTCGTCTCCGGCATCCCGCTGGCCGAGGTGCCGGCAAGGATTCGTGAGGCGATCAGCGGGCTCGGCCGGCCACGATCCGCAGGTCAGGACGACGGGCTCGAGTCCGGCGACCACGGCGATGGCGGCGATTACCGGGACGGCGGCGAGATCGACCACCCATTCGATCCTGGGGCGGATCCGGACATGGCGACCACCAGGCTGCGCAGGCCCTCGCGAAGGCGGCAGGCGAGCGGTGCGGCGGATGGTTCGCCCGGTGCGGCCCTCGATCCTTCTGGGACCGATCCTTCTGGGTCCGATCCTTCTGGGGCGCTCACCACGCCACTGGCGCCGCTCGACTTGACCGCCAAGCCGTCGCGCGCGCGGGTCATCCGCCCAGCGGTCGCCGACCCGGACGGCACGCACGTCACCGAGCCCACCCAACTCACCCTCAGCGCCGCCGGGACGATCTACCAATTGCCGCCGGCGGAGTTGCTCAAGCTCGGTGCGCCGCCGAAGCAGCGGTCCGCAGCGAACGACGACATGATCGAGCGGATCACTGGCGTGCTCGAACAGTTCAACGTCGATGCCACCGTCACTGGTTTCACCCGCGGCCCGACCGTCACCCGCTACGAGGTCGAACTGGGGCCCGGCGTCAAGGTGGAGAAGATCACCGCGCTGACCCGCAACATCGCCTACGCAGTCGCGACCGACAATGTCAGGCTGCTGGCACCGATCCCCGGCAAGTCGGCCGTCGGTATCGAGGTACCGAACAGCGACCGGGAAATGGTCAGGCTCGGTGACGTGCTGGCCGCGCCCGACGCCCGCAAGGACCACCACGCGCTGGTCATCGGCCTGGGCAAGGACGTGGAAGGCGTATTCGTCACCGCCAACCTGGCCAAGACGCCGCACCTGCTGGTGGCGGGCGCCACCGGTTCCGGCAAGTCCAGCTTCGTCAACTCGATGCTGGTATCACTGTTGCAGCGGGCCAGCCCCGCCGAGGTCCGGATGATCCTGATCGACCCGAAGATGGTGGAACTGACACCCTACGAGGGCATTCCGCACTTGATCACGCCGATCATCACCGCCCCGAAGAAGGCCGCCGCGGCGTTGGCCTGGCTGGTCGAGGAGATGGAACAGCGCTACCAGGACATGCTGGCGCACGGTGTGCGGCACGTCGACGACTTCAACCGCAAGGTGATCTCCGGCGAGATCAGCACGCCCCCGGGCTCCGAGCGGGTGTACCGGCCTTACCCGTACATCATCGGAATCATCGACGAGTTGGCCGATCTCATGATGACGGCGCCCAGGGACGTCGAGGACGCCATCGTCAGGATCACCCAGAAGGCACGGGCCGCGGGGATCCAT
>JBBQGJ010000391.1:0-6481 GCA_038322925.1 Mycobacteriales bacterium | reverse complement strand
GGCCGCCGCCGAGCTTGTTCTGCTGATGGACGGGTCCGATGTCCGGCACCGTGCGTTGGCTGCCCTGATCGAGCAGTGGGTGCTCAGAGTCATCGGCGCCGCGGCGGGCACGGATCAGCCGATCAAGGTCTCCGTGCGCGGGGAGGACGTCGGCTACAGAAGCGGCACGGGCTGTATCAGTGTGCTCAACGAGGAGCAGACCACCGGGAGGTTGTTCGCCGGAACGTTGGATGAGCAGGTTTACGCCGCCGCGGAGCGGGTCTTCTTCACCGCCGCCGTGAGGGCCTTGACGCCGCAGACAACCGACACCGTGGTTTTCTATAACGCGCTGGCGGGCAGTTCGGTCGCGAAGGCCTTGCTCGGGCAGGCGGCGGACCTGGCGGTGTCCCAGCTCAGGCGCCCGCGCTTACCCGGCACTGACGGTGCGGCGGACCGGCCCATCGCCCGCCGCGCGGTCGCCGTGATCGCGACGCCGATATCCGGCGGGGGCGCACCGCGGGTGTACCGGACGACGTCGGTGCCGACGTCGGTGTCGCACGCCGCGATCCATCACCGGTTCGGGCGGGCGGTGTCGATCACCCATTCCGGTCTGGATGATTCGGCGTTGATCGAGGCAAGTATTCGGCAGGAAGGTCTGGATTCGTTCATCACCGGGCCGATCGGTCAACGGCGGCTGTCCACGCTGGCGTGGCAGTTCGTCGACTCCGCCGACAGCTATGAGGGACAACCGTTCTCGGCGTGCGCCGACCTGTTGTACCGGCATGGCCAGGTACCGCTGGCTACCCGCTTGTCAGCGCTGGTGGAACATTGGCACCGCAACCGGTTGTGGTCCAAGAACCTCGCCCCGGAAATGGTTCTGCACGACGAGTCACACAGCCAATCGGTGGATCGGCACGTCGCCTCGGTCGCCGAGTACCTGCTGCAGACCCGCCGGTTGGAACCGATCGACGTGTATCACCTGGCGTTGGCCGCCTGGCTGCATGATTGGGGGCACGCCTCGGCGGGCCAACTCGATGATGCCCCGGCGCATCCGCGGCATGTCCGCGACGTACACGGCTTACTGACCCGCCGCCGGTTGAGTGACCGGGAAGACCTGGCAAGTCACCACCAGCTCAACGACCTGGAGCGGGTGTGGACCGGGCTGCTGTCCGCCCACCACCAGGGTTGGACCTCGTGTGATCACCGGGTGCCGGTGGCCGCTGCGGCCGCCGCCCGCATCGGTGCGGAGGAATTCTCCCTGCAGCAGTGGGCGGAGCTGGGCACCGACCGGCCGATGCTGGCCAGGACGGCCAAGGTGCCGGCGGGCTCGTTCGACGCCGATGTCGCCGGTGCGCTGCCCGTTCTGGAGGTAACCCCATGGAAGGCCGGTGAGAAGACCAGCGAGCAGGTCAATTCACTGGCCCGGCAGTTGCTGATCCTGCTGCGGTTGTGCGACGGAGCCGATATCGGCAAGCACCGTGTCCCGCACAGGGACTCGTTGGCGGGTAACACACTTGACTGCTGGCGTGCGGCCAGCGCACTGGGATCCACCTCATTCGACATGCTCGGCCCGCCGATGTCGTCCGAGTACGGGCGGATCTTCGATCCGGAAGCGGTCAAACAGGTCTTGCGGGGGCCGGCCGGGGACGCGCAGCGCGAGTTCCACGGCATCGTTCAGCAAGCCATGGCCGCGAAACCCGACCTTCCCGAGAAGGCGGTGAGGATCGTCGAACGGGACCTGTCCTACCTGGCGCACCTGGTGAATCAACACCGGTTCTTCAGCGACCACGATTCGGTGGCCAGCGTTCACCTGGCCGTCCTGTCGGATCGAACGGGCGGGCCGGCGCGGGTGATCCCACTGGTGCGGGTCGCCGACGATGACCCGCCGCAGACCAAAGATGCCGGGCAGCAGCCGACGCTCGAGCGGCAGTCGCCTGAACGACGGGTTCAGAAGGACGTCTTCAAAGAGTTGGGCAGGAAGCCCGACGGCACCGAGGACGACACCACGAAGGCGGCGCTGTGGAACGCGTTGATGACCCTGGGGTTGCAGGTCGGACCGGCGCAGGTGCTTGTCAGGCCCGGCTCCGCACCACCGGTGTCGTCATGATGGACCTGCTGCTGCGGGGGGACCGCGCTGCCTCGCTCGCGCGTTTCGCTGATCTGGACCCGGCCGGTGGGGGTGTGGCCTTTGCTGTGCATCAGGCGATCGATCCACTGCGCGACCTGGTCGGGGTGGACCGGATCGACCTGGTCGCCCCGTCATGGGACCCCACCGGTTGCCGGTGGCTGGCCATGCTCCAGGTCGATCTGCGCACCGGTTCCGACCAGATCCACACCGTTGAGATCCCCGTGCCGTGGCTGGTCGACGACTCCGCCCTGCACGGCACACCTGCAGGGGTGGTGCTGGGTGCTCATGACGGCACCTACCTCGGTCGCCCGCGTTACCCCATCGCGGTACTGAGCAGACGCCCGGGGGTGCGTTTTCTGCTGCGCCCGGCGCGCGACCGGATCCGGGTCATCGCCGAAATGGTTCCCGACCTCGGTGTGACGTGGCGGCTGGAAAGTGTCAACACACGAAACGTCAAAGTCCAGTTGTCCGGTGACGGGGTCGTTGAGAAGGCCGGACTGCGCCGGTTCACCCCGGCTGAGATCACCGGCGTCGCCGCCTTCATCGCAAAGCCCAAATACCCCAGCGTGTTCCGCCCTGACACCCTGGATACCGCGATGGGGGCGTTGGAACGTGGCGACCGGGTCGACCGCGGCGCATCGGTGCTGACCCACACCGACCTGGCCCTGGTCATCACCTTGTTGCAGGAGTACCGAAGCCGGTACGAGCACTGGAACCCCGATACCGGGGCCATCGACCCGCCCGCGTCGGTGACCCCGCAAATGCACCCCAACGGTTACCGGGCCCGGCAGTACGGTGACCTGCTCATCGAGGCCGCCTACCACGGGGTGACCCGCGCGGTGCACCGCATCACCGATCCGGGATCGCGACGGGCCCCCGACGCGATCGCCGTGGTTCTGGGCAGGTACCTGCAGGGGGAGTTCGCCGCGCTGGGCGCCGGCGCCGGACGGTATGCCGCCGCCGTCCTGTCCGACCGCCCGGTGAACACGGTGGCCCGGGTCGAGACCGGCCGGCAACTATCGTTCATCGGTCCCGGTGGGTTCCCCGATAATTTGTCCGGCCGGATGGACCTTCGGGTACTGCCCGACGCGTGGCGGAACAGCCTGTGCCCGGTCCACACCCCGGAATCGACGAAGGTCGGTCTGATCCGGCACGCGGCGTTGGCGGCCGTCCCGACCGGGGCGGGTGACCAGTTCCCCCGGGTCGCCGGCGAGTACGGCGATCTCAGCGTGGCCGCAGCACTGGTGCCGTTCGTCAACCACGACGACCCGACCCGCACCTCCATCGGGTCGAAGATGTTCAAGCAGGCACTGCACCTTGTCCGGCCGGAACCGCCGATCGTGCGAACCGGGATGGAAGAACTCGTCGCCGAAGCAGCCGGCATCGCCCGGGCCGGGATCGCCGGATCCGTCGAATCTGTTCACGAGGACAGGGTCATCGTCGACGGACGACCGTTCCGTTTCGGGCCGCCGCTGACGGATGGGACCGGGCAACAGCACCGGTGGTTGCCCCGGGTGGCAACCGGGGACTGGGTCAATGCCGGGGACATCCTCGCGCACAGCCCGGATGTCGACGTCAGCACCGCCGTTCCCTGTCTGCAGTTAGGTCTGAACGCGTTGACCGCGTTCCTGCCCTGGAACGGTTGGAACTACGAGGACGGAATCGTCGTCAGTGAGTCCTTCGCGCAGCGGATGACCTCCCAGCATGTTGTCCGGGTCACGGCGGAGGTGACCCCACCGGCGGCGGGCACCTCCGGTGATTACGTCATGGAGCTGATCGGGCAGGAAGAACTGACCGGACAGATCCCGGCCGGCCGGCCGGTGGTGGCCATGCTGTCCGACACCGGCGCCACCATGCGCACCATCTCCTTTCCCGAGACCAGTTGCCTGGTCCCGGCCCGCAACCCCGGTGGCTACACCTATCTCGCTCATTTCGGCGACGAGATCGCCGTCCAGTTCATGGTGGTGCGACCGGCTCAGGTAGGCGACAAGTTGACCACCCGGCATGGCGGGAAGGGGGTGATCACCAAAATTCTGCCGGACCATGAGATGCCCCGGTTACCGGACCATTCGGTTGTCGAGGTGCTGTTGAACCCGATCGGGGTGCTGCGGCGGCTGAACATCGGGGTGTTGCTGGAAATGAACGCCGCGTTGGCCCGCCGGCTTCGCCGCGACCCCAACCCGATAAGGGTGGGGCGCCGGTTGGGAAAAACGGGTCGCACCGCCCTGGCCGAGGAACTCACCGCGTGTGGTGCACCGGCCGGCCGGCTCCCACTGACCCTCGCCGACGGCACCCCTGTTGGGCCGGCCGAGGGCGCGAGCGTGGGGGAGCTGTACCTGCTCAAACTGCACCATCAAGCCAAGACAAAGGCATCCGGCCGACCGGACGCCGGGCCTTCTCCCACCACGTTCCAACCGGCCACCAGCAGCGGTTGGGGACCGCACCGGCACCTCGGACGACCACAGCGGCTCGGTGAAATGGAGTTATGGGGCCTGCAGGCCATCGGCGCCGGCCGGGTTCTGCAGGACCTGCTGCGGCATCGGGGTGTCGGAGCGCATTCCCTGCGTGACAAACCCTTCCTGGCAGCAGGTTTCCGCGCGGTGGCCGGGAACCTGGCCGTCGCGGGCCTGCACCTGGAAGGCGACCTGTCACCGGGCATCATTGATCTGACCACCCACCCGGACACCGACCCGGCCGCGGTCAGCAAGGTGCTGGTGCGGTGGCGCGGCGACCGCAGCGCCCGGCGGGGGCTCCGCAACCTTGAGGCCGTGTTCCGTGAGGAGGCGGTCAACCAAATCCAGTCAGACAGCACGCCCCGCCGCGGTATCCGCAAGGCTGAGCCCGGCGTCACCACCCATAAACTCGCCCGCCGGCTCATGGATCTGATGCTGTCGGAACTGCTCGACGAGAGCGAAACCCAAACCACCAGATACGAAATCGTGTTGGCCCGGCCCGTCGGTCACCCCTGGCAACTGAAAGGCGGGCGGGGCCTTCCCGAGCTGCATTCGGTGGCGGTCCTGCCGGTGGCAGCATTCCAGGGCAGCGTTTCCGCGCAGCCGGGGACTGCTGGCGACCTTCGACGGCTCTACGAGGAACTCCTTGTCGTCAACCTGAGCCTGCAGGCGCTGCTGTCTCAGCCTGCGACCGGCCCGGGCGATCTGCAGTCCGTGCGGCAGGACTTGTCCCGCGCGGTCCGTGCGCTGCTGGGCAACGCCCGGTCCTTGCCCTCATCCGGCACCGTCGCCGGCAGGCTCAACAGCAAGTACGGCCTGCTGCGGCGCAACCTGCTGGGATCGGCGGCGATCCGGTCCGGTCGTGCGGTGTTGACCGCCAACCCCGGCCAGGACATTGAAACCGTGGGCCTTCCTCGTTGGCTGATGACGGATTTGGGCATCGACCGGGGGGATACCCCAGTCGGGTTCGACAACGTCGTTCTGCTCAACCGTCAGCCGACGCTGCACCCTTACAACCTGGTGGCACTTAGGGCCATCGAATCACCCGAGGACACCATCTGCCTGCACCCGTACCTGCTCACCGCGCTGGCCGGCGATTTCGACGGCGACACCGCCGCCGTGCACCGACCGGTGAGTGCGGCCGCCCGGGCCGAATTGTGGGTGCTGGCCCGGCCCGCGGCAACACTGCGCAACGCCAACAACGGTGGGCTACTGGCCAAACTCGACCTTGACATCGCCGTCGGGCTTCGCTGCGGCACCGCGGAACCCGCCGACCGGAGCACCCTGTCGCAGGACCTGCGGCTACCCCGACCGATCGATCAGGTCCTCGACCCGGCGGGAATCACCCGCACCGCCGAAACCATCGTCGGCCGGTCGCGGGACCCCGCGACGGCGCTCCGCGGCCTGGGCGAGTTGATGCTCGCCGGATGGGCCCGCGCCGCCGGCTGGGGATTCAGCCTGCTCGATCTGCCGGATCTCACCGCCCGGGGCCCGGCGATATCGGACGCCCAGGCCCAGCAGCACCTGCTGGCGGCGCTGGGTGCCGCCGACGGCGACCCGACCGCCGCGCTGACCCGCATCGCGCAGGCATTCGGCGCCGGCGCGGCCGGTCAACCGGTGGACCTGGTCCAGTTACTGGTCCGCCGCGGCGCCCCCCCCACCCCGAATGTGCTGCTGCGCACCAGCTATGTCGCCGAATCACTGCTGGACGGCGTGCAGGACCGGGACTATTTCAACGCGGCGCAACCGTCTGTGGGCACGCTGGCCGCGAAGAAACTTGTCACGCCCTTCGCGGGGGCGTTGACCAAAACCCTGGTCGAACTGGGGTACGAAATGACGGTCGGAGGTGCCGACTGCGGCGCCCGCAGCGGCGCGCGGTCCCCGATCAGCTGCGCTGACCATGCACCCTGCCAGGCCTGTT
>JBBQGJ010000390.1:0-6499 GCA_038322925.1 Mycobacteriales bacterium | reverse complement strand
GGGTCCAGCTGGGCGGTCATTGCGAGAAGAAGGACGCCACCATCGCCGCCGCGGCGCTGCGCGAGGCGACCGAGGAATCCGGGATCGACGGGCTCGTTATCGACCCGGACCCGATCCACCTCGATGTGCACCCCGTCATCTGCTCGCTGGGCATGCCCAGCCGGCACTTCGACATCCTGTTCCGGATCGTCGCCCCAGCGGGTGCGGTGCCGGCGATCTCGTCGGAGTCCGACGATCTGCGGTTCTGGCCGGTCACGGCGTTGCCGCCGGAACCCGGGGACCTGAGCAATGCCATCGGGGCGGCGCTGGCCAGGCGCTGACGCGCCCAAGAATTGACGCGGAAGGGCAGAAGTGGACTGCACCGAATCCGCGCCTCAACCAATGACCACGGAATTGGTGTGCGATCGACAACCACGCGCAACCGTGACGGTTACGCACGGCCGCGCCGACTCCCGTGACACACGGCTGCACCCCTTATACTCGCCGAGTGACACTCTCGATTGTGGTGCCCATCCGCAACGAGATTGCAACGCTGGAATCGGTGGTGAACCGAGTCCTGAACGTCAATACCCCCGGTCGAAATCAAGTTCATGATCGTCGATGACGGATAGCGACGGCACGAGAAGCCTGTGCTCACATTGGACCCGGAGAGCCTTGCGTCGTCATCCACGACAGCCCACCGATAGCAGCACGGGATCTGCCATCAAGATAGGAGCCGGACTCGCCACGAGCTGCTACCTGATCATGTTCGAGGCGGACCCGCAACACGCCCCTGAGGAGATCCGTCGGTTCTGACGCCGATCCTCAAGAAACAGCCACCGTGGTCTAAGGCACCCGCACCTTCGGTAGCTGAGACGCCTCTTCATATCTGAATGTTTTCATATCTGAATGTTTTCATATCTGAATGTTTTCATATCTGAATGTTTTCATATCTGAATGTTTTCATATCTGAATGTTTTCATATCTGAATGTTTTCATATCTGAATGCTCCAGGCAATCGGGAAGTGACTACGGCCACCAAGAACCTTTTGAATTGGATATCAGTGACCTCGACCGCAAGCTCGACAACACATCGGACAGATCCGCATGGAAGTCGATATTCCCGGCAAGTTGCTGCGAAACGGTTACCGGCGCTAAGAGGTGCCGAATAGCGACATGGACCGGACCCGCGAGCAGGGTAAGAGTGACCTGAAAGGGCGGCATCCAAGCTGCCTGCATCCTGGACAAGGAACGGCTGCGAAGACCACTAGGAGTCAAGTGAATCCTGACACAGAAGCAAGCGAAACCGAGACAGATTCAACGAGTGAAGCCGAAAGTGCTGAGACACTGCCGCCACGCCGCTGGGCGGTGAAGGTCGGATGCGGCATCGACGTGTTACTCGCCGGTGTGCTTTCATTCGCCACCTTTTTGGTTCACGACGTCAGATATATCCTCACTGAACCATTCTGGAACGATGAGAGCTGGGTCGCAATATCGACGAAATTGCCCTTAGATCAGTTACTTCGTGTGACGGCCTCGTCTCCGCCTGGGTGGACGATGTTGCTGCGACTTGTTCCGTTCGGCTACCCCTACTGGATTCGAATTGTCCCGCTGTTGTTCGGCGCGTTCACGGTGGTCGCCGCTTACGGATACGTGCGGAGCCTGCCCTGGCCAACCGTCCTGCTGGGCCGGCTAGCGGCAACCATTGCCGGTGTCGCCGCTCTGCTGGTTCCGTCGGCGCTGACCCGGAACGATCTCAAGCAGTACACGTCAGATGCCTTCGTCACCCTCGTCGTGCTCTGGCTGATGTCCCGGCTAGAATCGCACTGGTCACGGCGCCGACTTCTACAGTTCGCCAGCTTACTTGCCGTCGGTTTCCTGTTCAGTGCGGCGGCTATCTTCGTCGGCACCGCAGCGTTCGGCGCTCTGATCGTCGCGCAACTAATCTCGCGTCAGTGGCGCAGATTGGCCGAGTCGGCGGTGGTCGGCACGGTGTGCGGCGTCGTTCTGGTGGGCACTTACCTCGTCGTGTATCGGCCGGGCGCCCCGCCCGAATTGAACGAGTACTGGGCGCGCTACTACCTGCCCCTGACTCGCGGGTTGGGGGCCACTCGGGACTTCCTGGTGAAGGCCCAGGAGCGGATGGTCGGTGGCCTGGGCGTTCCCTTGATCGTCGTGGTCGTCCTGCTCGCGATGGGGGTCATCACCCTGGTTCTGATGCGGCGAATCGCCTGCGCGTTGCTGGTGCCCATCCTGCTCGTGGTCATGGTGGTGCTGGCGGCGGCACGGCAGTACCCGCTGTTCGATGTCCGGACTTCGCACTTTCTGGCCACCGCAATCGTGGTAACGGCCGCGATCGGGGTGGCGGGGCTCGCCGCCCTCGCCGCGCGGGCCCACGTCGCCGTCGCAGTCGTCATCGCCCTAGTCGCGGTGCTGCTCTTCGCGACCAGGGCCCCGGTCACCGGACACATTCGAACCCATTCGATTCCGCGCGAGGACCTGGGCACTCCCACCGGGTACATCGCGGCACATGTGCAGCCGGGAGATACCATCGTCGTAGGGATGTTGAGCAGCTGGGGTTTCGCGTACCACTGGCCGACCGGGACCCCTGAGATCGCGCCTGTCAGCAGCAATTTGCAGCGGTTCGTCACCGTGTACCCCGACCAACCGCACATTCTGGTTGCCTTGGATCGTACACCGGCTGCAGCCGACGAGGTGATGGCCCGAGCCATCGAGAAAGCGCAGCAACCGGACGCCAGCGGCCGCATCTGGGTCATCCACGCGCACACGAAGCCGGACGAATTGGCGCAGTACGGCGCAGCGGCAACTGCGGCAGGATTGACCGGCACCACCATCATACCGAGAGTTCTGGCGTTGCTCACCGTCCCGCGGGCGCGCTGACCGCCAGACGCGAGCGCGCCGGATAGTAATGATTTAGCGCCAATAAACTGTCCCCCACTATTCGGCAAGGCAGCACCCCGCGTTTCTTGGCGGTGTTTGGCCGACCAGGCAGATAGGGGCAGGACCAAGGATCGTGGAGAACCGGCTCGGTATCGTCGCCGCCGCCGCGGGCGTGGATGCGTCGAACGTGCACGCCGACGAGATCGCGCTGCTGCCAGTTGATCCGGACGCATCGGCCGCCCGGTTGCGGGCCGATCTCGCCCGCCGCGGGGTCGACGTCGGGGTGGTGATCACCGACACCCAGGGGCGGGCCTGGCGGCTCGGCGTCACCGATGTCGCCATCGGCGCCGCCGGGGTCAGGGTGCTCGCGGACCTGCGCGGTGACCTCGACGCGCACGGCAACGAACTGGTCATCACCCAGGTCGCCGTCGGTGACGAACTGGCGGCGGCGGGCGACCTGGTCAAGGGCAAGCTCGCCGCCGTTCCGGTCGCGGTGGCCCGCGGTGTGCTGCCGCCCGCGGCCGCCAGTACCGAACCCGGTGCCGCAGCGCTGATCCGGCCCCGTGCGGAGGACCTGTTCCGGCTCGGCACGGACCTGGCGATCGAGCAGGGCCGGCGGGAGGCGGTGCTGCTGCGCCGGACGGTGCGGACGTTCACCGGTGAGCCGGTCGAGCCGACTGTGCTGGCCTGCTGCGTCGACATCGCGCTGACCGCGCCGGCTCCGCACCACACCCGGCCGGTTCGCTTCGTGCTCGTGCGGCAGCACCGGGACACCCTGCTGGAAGCGATGCAGGCCGCGTGGGAGGCCGACCTCGCCGACGACGGGTGGTCGGCGGACCGGATCGCGCACCGCATCGCCCGGGGTCAGGTGCTGCGGGATGCCACCGAGGTCATGGTCCCGTTCCTCGTCGGCGAGGGCCGGCACGACTACCCGGACGAACGACGGCGCGGTGCCGAACGGACCATGTTCACCGTCGCCGGCGGCGCCGCCGTGCAGGCGCTACTCGTCGCGCTCGCCGCCGAGGGCTTGGGATCTGCGTGGATCTCCTCGACGATCTTCTGCCCCGCCGTCGTCCGGTCGGTGCTGCAACTGCCCGATGACTGGGAGCCGCTGGGCGCCATCGGTATCGGCCACCCGTTAGAGCCCGTCAGCCCGCGGCCGCCGGCCGCCGGCGGCCTGGTGCTGCGATGACGGTCCTCGCTCGTCCCCACAGGATTGCGGGATGAGAACCCAGGGCGACGCAATCGCCATGCTGCGGGCCTGGCGCGCCCCGGACTTCGGACAGCGCGCACTGCGGGAGGCTTTCCTGGGCCTGCTCGAAGCCCGACCGGACGCCACCAGACGCTCCTGCGTGCCCGGGCACATCACCGCGAGCGCGGTCGTGCTCTCCGCCGATCTGTCGCAGACCCTGCTCACCCTGCATCCGCGGGTGAAGCGCTGGGTCCAGCTGGGCGGTCATTGCGAGAAGAAGGACGCCACCATCGCCGCCGCGGCGCTGCGCGAGGCGACCGAGGAATCCGGGATCGACGGGCTCGTTATCGACCCGGACCCGATCCACCTCGATGTGCACCCCGTCACCTACTCGCCGGCGTCGGTTCAGACGGCGCCTGCGGACCGCGTGGAGCGGCGACCAAGTCCGGAATCGCGTTGCTCAGCGACTCGAGCCGGTCGGCCCGCGGGTCGACCGATTCGGCGGTAATCAGCCGCAGGTAACTCTCCGGCCGGTCGTACTGCAGGTGCTTAATCCGCTCAAGGCCCTCTTCGAGCACGATGCGGTTCGTCCTGAGTAGGTCGGCGATGATCAGCAAAGCGAAGCAGAGAAGCGATGCGATGAACATCGACGTGCCAAAGATCAACGATTGGATGCGTCCGGTGCCGTCCTCGAAGAGCCACAACCAGCCGAACCGCAGGAACGGGATCAACCCAAGTACGCCGAAGGTGGTGCCGAGAGTGACGAGGATGACGAACGGCCTGAACATCAGGTAGCTGCGGGTGATGGCGACGCCGGACTTGAACATGTGGTGCCAGATACTCTTGAACAGCCGGGACTCGCGCGTCTTGGGGTTGGTCACAACCGGAATGCTGATGATTTCCAGCCGCCGGTTGCCTGCTTGGATGATCGTCTCCATGCAGTAGCTGAACTGGGTGATCAGGTTCAAACGGTAGAGCGCCGCCCGGGAGTAAGCACGGAACCCGCTGGCCGCATCGGGCAGTTCGGTGTTGGCCGCCTTGTTCAC
The DNA here is from genome assembly GCA_038322925.1 of Mycobacteriales bacterium. GTDB lineage: Bacteria > Actinomycetota > Actinomycetes > Mycobacteriales > Nakamurellaceae > Nakamurella. Next base: position 1,381 of record JBBQGJ010000390.1, on the reverse strand, counting down.
CACGCGGCTGCCCAAGCGTTGCATGGCCTTCTTGAACGGCGAGAAATGTTCGATGCCGTCCGTCTGGCGGTCGCCGATGACGATGTCGGCCCTGCCTTGCACAATGGGTGAGACCAACTCGGGGATCGCCGCCTGCGGGTATTGGTTGTCCCCATCGGTGTTCACCACGATGTCAGCGCCGCGAAACAGTGCGTAATCCACGCCGTCGCGGAACGACCGGGCCAGGCCCATCGTCCGGGCGTGCTTGATCACATGTGCACCGAAACGTTGGGCGACCTCGACGGTACGGTCGTTGGAGCCGTCGTCGATGACGACGATCTCGATCGAGTCGATCCCGTCGATCTGTCGCGGGATTGAACCCAGAACGGCCGGGAGGGTCTCCTCCTCGTTGAGACAGGGGACCTGCACGACCAGTTTCATGATTCTCCAGCGACAGCGGGGGGCGGCGATCTCGGATACCTCCAGGCGATTCCATGCCTGTGGCGATTGAAACGGTGCCCGGGTGCAGCACACCCGAGCGCGGGCCGTTCCCAAAATATCAACCTTCCGTCATCGATCCCAACAATCGGACCGGCTCGTCCCTGAAGAACTGGGCTGCCAGGTCCTGCTACCTTCGACGACGATGGACGTCAAGGCCGATTCCGACTCGCTCGGTGGGAATCGCAGCCGCGCTTTGCTTCTTCGGATCCTGGGGATCGCGATCGCTGTGGCGGCGAGCACCCTATGCGTTCGCGCAATGGTCGACCAGTGGTCTGAAGTCTCCGCAGCTTTGCGCACCGCCGATCTTCGATGGATAGGCGCAGGCGTGCTGTGCGCCGCGGTAGGCATGTGGTTCCTGGCGCTGCAGTGGTACCGGTGCCTGCGCGTTTTCGGGGTACGGACGGGTCTGGGCAGGACGACGACGTGGTACTTCGCAGGCGAACTCGGCAAGTATTTGCCCGGCGGAATCTGGCCGGTGGTGGGCCGGGGCGAACTCGCCCACCGCGGCGGCGTCAGCCGTTCGCTCGCCTACACGACCACGCTGATGTCGCTGAGCCTGATGTGTGTCGGCAGTGCGGTTACCTGCGCCATGTTCCTGCTCTTCCTGTCCGGGGACGGGGTCGGGTTGGGGTGGGAATCGATCATCCTGGTGTTGATCCCGCTCGGCATTGTGCTGGTCCATCCTGCAGTGCTGAGCAGGGTGCTCCGGCTCGTCGAACGGTTGTCGAAGGGTCGAGTCGTCGTTTCGGCCCCCCGGTGGGGACAGATGATCGGACTCATTGCCGTGTCCACACCAGCTTGGCTGCTTGTCGGGGCATCCTCATCATTGATCACCAGGGGCCTCGGATTGGAGCAACAGCCGGCTCGCGTAGCGTTTGCTGCGGTTTCCGCCTGGATCATC
>JBBQGJ010000389.1:0-6541 GCA_038322925.1 Mycobacteriales bacterium | reverse complement strand
GGTGTGCCGGCCGCTGCGGCGCTGTCAGCTGATCACAACAGGCCACGCTGGGTCGCGCGGACGACCGCTTGCAGCCGGGAATCCACCCCGAGCTTCTCCAGCAACGCGGCGACGTGACCCTTCACGGTGGTCTCCGCGAGGAACAGACGCTCGGCGATCTGCCGGTTGGAACAGCCCTCGGCGAGCAGGTCGAGGACCTGCCGTTCCCGCGCCGAGAGCACCACCTGATCGGTCTCGCCGCGCAACGAGCTGACCATGTCCACCGCCAGCGTCTGCGCGACCCTGGGGTCGATGACCCGCGTGCCCTCGGCGACATGCCGCAACCGCGTGATCAGATCGTCGGGCTCGGCGTCCTTGAGCAACACGCCGTCCGCGCCGGCTGCCAGGCATTGCCGGATCAGGTCCATTTCGGCGAACGCGGTCAGGATCACGATGTGGCTGTGCCGGTTCCGCTCCTTCAAGGCGGCGCAGGTCGCCGCCGGACCAGGTGGATCGGGTGTCCGCAGGTCCAGCACCACCAGGTTCGGTTGGAATCTGGCGGCGATGGTGATCGCCTCGGCGGTGGTGCCAGTCTCCCGGAGTTCGAGCACCGGGAAGGCCTCGGCAAGCAGGGAAGCGACTCCCCGCCTTGCCACCGGGTGGTCGTCCACCACCAGCACCTTCACCGGGACGGTCATCCGTCGTATCCCGGAGCCGGCAGCGTCAGCCGCTGCACCACCAGGCCGTCGCGATCGGGGTTGATCGTCAGTTCGAGCTGGCCACCGAGGCCGGCTGCCCGGTCCTCGATCATCCCCAAGCCCGATCCCGGCGACCACGGCTGACCGTCGGCAGCGGTGGCTGTCGACCGATCCGCGGATTCACCCCAGTGCATTTGCAGGACCAGCACCACCTCGTCCGAGCCCCAGCGGATGGTGGCCATCACCTGGTCGGCGTCGGCGTGTTTGACCGCGTTCCGTAGGCCCTCGCGCAACCCGTCGATAACCAGTCCGGTCACCTCCGGCGCCAACCCCCGCGGCGTTCCGCGGTGACTCCACCACACCGGGACACCGCTGGCCGCGGTGAACGTCCGGGCCTCGGCGACCACCGCCAGGTCGAGCCCCCGGCCGTCAGGGATCCGGCACAGGTCGGCGAGCGTGGCCCGCAGCTCGGCCCGCGCCTCGACCGCCACCGCCTCGATCTCGGCCAAACTCACCGCGAGTACCGCAGGATCGGTCTCTGTGCGGGAACGGTGTGCTAGCACCCCCACCGAGAACAACGTCTGCGCGATCGAATCATGCAGCCGCCCGGCGATGGCCTGCCGCTGACGGAGCGCCGCCAGCTCCACCTGGCCGGCCCGGGCCGCCAGATGATGCAGCGCCGTGCCGGCTTCCGCGGCCAACCCTTCGAGCCGGACCACCGCGATGTCACCCGGCGTCCCGGTCGTTCGCGCCGCCGCATACAACAGCGCGGAAACCCCGTCCGGGCCCAGTACAGGCACGCAGACGATGCCGTGCAGACCCTCGACGTTCACTGCCTCCAGGTAATCCGGGGTGATCAGCGTCGAATGGTGGTAGTCGGGCAGCCGGACCGGTTCGCCGGTCTTCACCACCAACCCGCCCAGACCGGCGCCGCTCCTGATCGTCAACCTCCGGTAGTCATCCGAACGGATTCCCTGATGCACCGTCATCGGGAACTGCCCACCGGCGTTACGCACCGCCGCGGACGCGATGTCCATACCCGTGACAATCCGGGCGCGCGAAACCAGGGCGCTGACGACGGACTCGGTGTCCTCGTGCAACCCGACGGTGGGCGGGGCGGCAGCCACCACTCAACTCTCACCGGTTCGGCGCAACAAAGCCAGCCAGAGGCCCGACCGCCTGGTTCGCCGGATCCCCAGCGAGGTCGGCGCGGGCAAGACCACCTGACCGAGCGGTGCCGGAGCCAGCAATCAGGCCCGCACCGTGACCGCGCAGGACCCGACGCGCGTAGCGCCATCCGGGCGGCGTCGGTCGATCCCTGCTCGCATCACCGCGCGCCCTGGCCACGGTTTGATGCAGGATTCATGCGTCGACGGGGTAGCTCCTCGTCGGGTGGATCGTTGCTCACTCCCTGCAGTCGCGCAGCCTGCTGGCGTTGGCGGCCGCCGGCGGATCTCCCGCCGGAGCCTTCATCCCCGCGGCTGGCCTGTGATTCCGGCCAGTTCAATGTCGCGAAGCTCTTGTTTGCGGAGTTTGCCGGTCGATGTCCTGGGCACTTCGAGGACGAAGTCGACCGCCTTGGGTGCCTTGAACGTCGCGATCTGCGTCTTGACGTGGGCGATCAATTCGGCCTGGTCGGCGTGCAGGCCCGCGGCCAGCACCCCGAACCCCATCGGCCGTTCGCCCCACCGGTCGTCCGGGACGGCGATGACGGCAGCGTCGGCGACCGCGGGATGGGACATCAGCGCGTTCTCCACTTCGATGGTGGAGATGTTCTCGCCACCGGAGATGACGATGTCCTTGGCCCGGTCCAACAGTTGGATGTAGCCGTCGGGATGGCGCACACCCAGGTCCGCGGAGTGGAACCAGCCGCCGCGGAATGCATCTGCCGTCGCTTGCGGGTCGCGGAAGTACTCCTTCATCACCGTGTTGCCGCGCATCACGATCTCGCCCATGGTGACCCCGTCGGCGGGCACGTCCATCAGCTGATCCGGATCTCCGGACGTGGCAACTACTCTCGCTTCGTCGGCGGTGACCATCCCGACGCCCTGCCTGGACTTCAGCCGTGAACGCTCCGCGACCGGCAACGCTGTCCAGGTGTCCTGCGTCTCGCAGACCGTGTACGGGCCGTATGTTTCGGTCAGCCCGTAGACGTGCACCACCCGCACGTTCAGGTCGGCGAAGGTTTCGATGATCGTCGGGCTGGGTGGGGCGCCGGCGGTGGTGACGGTCAATGGCTGCCGGAGCGGGTGGGTCAGCGGCGATTCGCTCATCATCGACAGCACGGTCGGCGCCCCGGCCATGTGGGTGACGCCCGCCTCGTCGATCAGCCGCCAGATGTCGTCGGCGCGGACCGCGCGCAGGCACACGTGGGTGCCGGCGACGGCGGTCAACGCCCAGGTGGTGCACCAGCCGTTGCAGTGGAACATCGGCAGTGTCCAGAGATAGCTGGACCGGTCACGGAATCCCTGGTGGATCACCTGGCCCAGGGCATTGAGGTAGGCGCCGCGGTGCGTGTACACCACGCCCTTGGGGTCGCCGGTGGTACCGGAGGTGTAGTTCAGGCTGATCGGGGCGTCTTCGTCGGGCACCGCGTACGGCAGGGGTTCGTCACTGCCCGCGGTCAGCAGATCGCGGTAGCTGGTGGTGCCGGCCAGCTGGATGGTCTCACCGGTTTCCCCGGGAAGGGTCACGATCTCCCGCAGGGAGGGGACGGCGGACAGGGATTCTTGTGCGGGCTGCAGCAGCGGGGCGTCGCCGAGCAGGAATTCCGCGCCGGAATGCTCGACGATCTGGGCGATCTCGATGGGGGACAGTCGGGTGTTGAGGGTGACCAGCACACCCCCGGCGAGCGGGACGGCGAAATGCGCGACCAGCATCTCGGCGCAGTTCGGGGTGAGGTAGGCCACCCGGTCACCCGGCCGCAGACCCCTTGCCGTCAGGGCCTGTGCGAGACGGGTGACCTGCGCGGCCATCTCCCGGTAGGTGAGAGACCGTGTGCCGTCGATGATCGCGGTCCGGTCCGGATGCACCGCTGCCGCCCGCTGGAGAAAACGCAACGGAGAAAGTGGGATCTTCATGGCTGACAGCCGCCTAGATTGGTGACGCGTGGTCCCCCAACTACCACGGTATGCCCCCAGACCCGCACATTGGCCGATATTCCAGTTTTCCGGTGACAGAGAACACCGATCTTTCTGACGGGTCGGGTGCGGTTCACCCGGCGGGCAGCGTCATAGGCGAGGGTCCGATTTTCACTCACCTGCTCCGAAAGCGACCGCCCGGTTCATGCCGCGGCATGGTCGAATCCGCGTTGACTTTCGTGACCGGTGACCCACGGTCAGCCGCGCAGGGCTGGTCCGCGCTGCCGGGACACGAATCGTTCGTCGTCACTGGTCTGACCTGCCGACCGAGAAGGAGCGACCAGGCGGATCCCTGGCGGCCGGAACCTCATCTTGGCGAGAGCGCCCGGGGCCCGTCAACCGCGGCCGGTCACTCACCGTCTAAACCACGACATGCCAACCGGTTTCCGCTGAGCCGTCGGGCATGCGCAGTCGCCGCAGCGGAACCCATCCCACTGCCTCGGTGAGACTGTCCCAGCAGGGCGGCGGCACCTCAGTCCCGCTGGGACCCTGGTGGCCGGCAGCGAAGTGTGCTGCCGGGCCGTGAGGGCATGGCGTGCAGGAAGGGCCGCGACGTGCCGAACGGCTGCCACACCTGCCGGTGATCTCGGCGGTCTGGCTGCGCCGTCGGCCCGGTGCCGTCTGTCAGCAACTTTGCCCGGTCTTTCCGGTTGACCTGGGTGTAGCCTTCGAATCGGGCGCCAATTGAGGTGTCCTTGAGGTCAAGAAGCCCTTCCCGGTGTGGCCTTTGACGGGTACCCATTTGGGGTGAACCGAACCAGATGAATATTGCTGCTGAGACCTACCCGCCGAGCGCTCGAGAAGAGGCTGTCGGCGCGGCCGAAGATGTCGGCACGCTCAACCGCCTTCAGCTCTTGGGCACCGCGGCCAGGCTGTTCGGGCATGTACCGACAGTTGCCAAAGCCGGCACGAAGCTGGCCGGGGAGCTGGCCAGGGTCGTCGTCGGGCGGTCCGAGGTGGAGGCCGAACGTCGCGATTGGCGGTTCAAGGACCCCACCTGGACCGGTAACCCCGGTTATCACCGGTTGATGCAAGGGTATCTAGCGGCATGCGCGGCGCTCGGTGAGGTGGCCGAAGAAGCCGACCTGCCTGACTGGCGGCAACGTGAGCGGGCCAGGTTCGTGGTCACGATGCTCACCTCCGCGCTGGCGCCGACCAACACGCTGCTGGGCAATCCGGCGGCGCTCAAGGTGGCCCTGGAGACAGGTGGCGGCAGCCTGGTGGCGGGCGCCCGTAATTTCGTGTCCGACGTGCGGCACAACGGCGGTCTGCCCTCCCAGGTGGACCGATCCCAGTTCGTGGTGGGCAAGGACGTGGCGGTGACGCCCGGCGCGGTCGTGTTCCGCAGCGAGGTCCTGGAGGTGCTGCAGTACGGCCCGCAGACGCCGACCGTGCACCAGATCCCCGTCGTCGTGGTGCCACCACAGATCAACAAGTATTACTTCATGGACCTCTCACCGGGCCGATCCCTGACTGAATACTCATTGCGGCAAGGCCTGCAGTTCTTCGCGATCTCCTGGCGCAACCCGCACAAAGAACAGCGAGACTGGAACCTGGACACGTACGGCCACGCGATCATCAGCGCGCTGGACGCCGTTCAGGACATCACCGGATCCGGGCAGGTCCATTTGTTCGGGCTGTGCGCCGGCGGGATCACCACGGCCACCGTGCTGAACCACCTGACAGCCGTCGGCGACGATCGGGTGCGCAGCGTCAGCTTCGGGGTCACCCTGCTGGACTGGTCGGTGCGCGCGCAGGCCGGGATGATGATGTCGGTGCCGCTACTCAAGCTGGCCGGCTGGCGCTCCCGGCAATCCGGCGTGATGGACGGCCAGTCTTTGGCGTCGGTGTTCACCTGGATGCGGCCCAACGACCTGGTGTGGAATTACTGGGTGAACGACTATCTGATGGGCAAGAAACCGGCGCCGTTCGACATCCTGGCCTGGAACGCGGACAAGACGAACCTCCCCGCTGCGGTGCACGGTCAGTTCCTGAGCATGTTCGCCACCAACGTGCTGGCCGAGCCGGGCGGGATGACGGTCCTGGGCTCACCGGTGGACCTGTCACGGGTGAAGGTCGACGCCTACGTCACCGGCGGCACCACCGATCACCTCACCCCGTGGCGGGGGTGCTATCGCTCCGCGCAGCTACTCGGCGGCGATGCGACGTTCGTGCTGGCCAATACCGGCCATATCCAGACACTGATTTGTCCGCCGGGCAATCCCAGGTCGAGGTACTGGGTCGGATCCGAGCCGGGCCCGGACCCCGACGCCTGGAAGGCCGGTGCAGAAGAGCGCACCGGATCGTGGTGGGAGCACTGGGCGGAGTGGATCATCCCGCGGTCCGGGGAGCAGAAGCCGGCGCCGGCCGAGCTGGGCAACGAGGTCCATCCGGTACTTGGCAACGCCCCCGGCACCTATGTGCACGAGCAGGCCTAACCCAACCCGGCCTGGCATCCAGCCGTCACTTCGCCGACCAAACCGTCACTTTGCCGACCACACGCCACCGATTTCGATCTTCATCCACGATGAAGGCGCTGTCGGCAGAATGGACGACGGTCAACACCTGGTCAGCATCCGGCGGGCCGCGATCCGGGAAGCGCGTCAACGGATGTCGGCCCAGGAACTCGCCGACCGGCTCGGGATGTCCCGATCGCGGGTGTACGCCGTGCTGGCCAGCGCGGACAACGCGACCGGTCCGCTGACCATCCACTACCGCACGGCG
>JBBQGJ010000388.1:0-6586 GCA_038322925.1 Mycobacteriales bacterium | reverse complement strand
CGCGCAAACCCGACAAATCGCGTGGCGCGGAGATGGCCACACGAGCCTCAGAACCGATCGGTGGACCAAATCAGGTCGGCGCGAGACCGCAGTCTTGCACTGTCCGATGAGCGCGCCGCGAAAGACACCGCCCACCTAGTGGTCAGGATCGGATATTCGTCCAGGGTCTGCCGGGCCCAGATGGCGCCTCGCTGCGTTGCACTCGTCGCCGATACAACAGTCGCCGATACAACAGCGGTATCGGCTCCACAGCGCACACAGTCGCCTTCGCCATCCTTCCCCATCTGGATCCCGGCAACCCCCGAACAACATCCGATCCTGGCCACTTACGGTGCAGGTCACAAAATCGTGACGGTCGGCCGACAATTGGTGAAATGTCGTCGGCATCGGCGCGAGCGATGGGCACACTGAGAGCGGAGATCGGGGGTGGGCCATGAACCGCAGCCGCGGCGTTCGGTGTTCGTTGGTGCTGGCAGTGACGGTCGTCGCGCTCGTGGTGGCCGGCTGCAGCGGGCCCGCTGGTCAGTCCTCGCTCGGAGCACTGGCCGAGTCGGCGCAGAGCGACGCGGTGGCCCCGGCACCCGGCCAGGTTCCCGGGAGTGATACCGCAACAGTTCTCGACTCCATGGCTGTTACCTCGCCGACCTCGCCGGCCCCACCTCCGCCCCCACCTCCGCCGCCCGCTGCGGTCATCTCGGCGACACCCGCGGACGGCACGACCGGGGTCGATCCGCTCGCTCCCATCTCGGTCGCGGTCGGCGGCGGGACGCTCAGTTCAGTCCGAGTGACCAACCCCGGCGGCGAAGAAGTGCCCGGCGCACTCGCGCCCGACGGGCTGTCCTGGACGGCCGCCGTCGAACTGGGGTACGGAACGACTTACACGGTCGCAGCCGACGCCCGCAACGTGGCCGGCGCCGTCAGCCAGTCGCAGACGACGTTCACCACCGTTGTCCCGGGCAACCTGACCGCGGCCAGCTCGTTCCCGAGTGACGGGATGACAGTCGGTATCGGTCAACCGATCTCGGTCTTCTTCGACGAGCCGGTCGCCGATCATGCCGCGGCCCAGCAGGCCATCACGGTGACGACGGCCCCCGCGCAGGCCGGCGGGTTCCGGTGGATCAGCGACCGGGAGGTCCGGTGGCGGCCGGCCAGCTACTGGCAGCCGGGGACCACCGTCGCGGTGGCCGTCAAGACCTACGGCAAGAACCTCGGCAACGGCACCTACGGCCAGGCGGACATGTCGTTCGGGTTCGCCGTGGGCCGGTCGATGGTGGCCGAGATCGACGACAACACGCACACCATGGTCGTGACCCAGGACGGCCAGGTGATCAACACGATCCCGGTGTCGATGGGCCGTGACCAGTACCCCACGTACAACGGTGTGCACGTGGTGGCGGAGAAGTACGAGACCAAGATCATGGACAGTCGCACCTGGGGGCTCACCGGCGCGGGCTCGTACCGCACCGAGGTCGCCTGGGCAACCCGGATATCGGACTCGGGTGAGTTCGTGCACGCCGCTCCGTGGTCGGTGGACTCACAGGGCTACGAGAACGTCTCGCATGGTTGCGTCAATGTGTCGACGGATGCGGCGAAGTGGTTCTACGACACCTTCATCCCGGGTGACCTGGTGATCATCGGGAACACCGTCGGGCCCCCATTGGAGGTCTGGGACGGGTACGGCGACTTCCAGATGGCGTTCGAGCAGTACGTCGCCTGAGCAAACGAATCTGTCCGACCGCAGATCGATCTGCTGCGACCTCCCGTCAGTCGACGTACAGCTTGTCCAGCTCGCCCATGTGCTTGCGCTCGACCACCTTGCGCCGCACCTTCATCGACGGTGTGAGGTCGCCCTCCTCCACGCTGAGGTCGCGCGGCAGGACGACGAACTTCTTCACCGTTTCCCACCGCTCCACCCGCGAGTTCAGGGTGTCGACATAGCCGCCGATCATCTCGATGACGGCCGGTTCGGTGGCCAGCTCGGTGGCGGTCTTGCCCGCAAGCCCGTTCTCCCCGCCCCATTGCACGATCAGCTCCGGATCCAGCGTGATCAGCGCGGACACGAACTTGCGGCCCTCGCCGTGCACGACGATCTGACTGGCGTACGGGCACACCGCCATGAAGATCACTTCCAGTTTCTGCGGTGCCACGTACTTTCCGCCGGAGGTCTTGATCAGGTTCTTCTTGCGGTCGGTCACCTTGAGGTAGCCGTCGACCAGTTCGCCGATGTCCCCGGTGCGCAACCAGCCGTCCTCGGTGAGCACCTCGGCCGTTGCCTGCGGGTTGTGGTGATACCCCCGCATCACGCCGCCGCCGCGCAGCAGGATCTCGCCGTCCGGGGCGATCTTGAACTCCGAACCGGGCAGCGCCGGGCCGACGGTGCCGATCCGGGTGTCGGCGGGCAGGTTGACGGCCGCCGCCGCGCTGCACTCGGTGAGGCCGTAACCCTCGAGGATGATCAACCCGCAGGCGTCGAACCATTCCGCGACGTCGCGGGACAATGCCGCCGACCCTGAGACGAAGAACCGTATCCGGCCACCGAGGCGCTCCCGGATGGTGCTCAGCACCAGTCGGTCGGCGACGGCCAACTGCGCGGCGAGCAGCCGGGGGACCGGTTTGCGTTCCTGGCGCACCCGGGAGGCCTTTGTGCCGACCCCGATCGCCCAATCGAAGATCTTCGCCTTGATCCCGCCGTGCCCTCGGGCGGTCAGGGTGACCTTGGTGTGCACCTTCTCGAAGATGCGGGGTGCGCCGCCCATGAAGGTCGGCTTTATCACGGCCAGGTTCTCCACGATCTTGGTCAGATCGCCGTCCACCGCCGTGCTGAACCCGAGCTCGAACTGCACTGCGGACAGCACCTTGCCCAGCACGTGGGACATCGGGAGCCACAGGTACTGCACGTCCTGCGGGGTCAGGATGTTCAGGGCCGCGACGGCCGAGCCCTCGTAGGTCCAGTTGGCGTGCACCAGGCGGACGCCCTTGGGCCGGCCGGTGGTGCCCGAGGTGTAGATCAGGGTGGCCAGATCCTCCGGGTTGGTTCCGGCCAGGCGCTTGTCGACCACATCGGGTTCGGCGGCGAGGCGCTCCTTGCCCCTGGCCATCAACTCGTCGAGGGTCAGCGTGGGCACTCTCGACCCTGCCGCATCCTGCGCTGCCGGGCCGTCGAACAGCACGATGGCCAGCAACGCCGGAAGGTCGGCGCCGCGGACCTTTTCGGCCTGCGCCTCGTTCTCGGCGAACACCACCACCGATTCGGAATCGCCGAGGATGAATGCGACGTCCGGAGCCGCGGTCGACGGGTAGACGCTGGTGGTCGCGCCGCCGGCGCACATCGTCGCCAGGTCCGCGAGGATCCACTCGATACGGGTGGTGGCAGCGATCGCAACCCGCTGCTGCGGCTGGACGCCGAGATCGATCAACCCGGCGGCGATCCGGAACACCCGGTCCTGGGTCTGGGTCCAGGTCAACGAATGCCACTCTCCGCCGACGAGGTAGCGGTAGGCCTCGCCGTTCGGTGTCTTCGCCACCCTCTCCACGAACAAGTGGCCGAACGACTGCGCTCGTTCGGTCAGGGTGGTGGTCATGGGGCGTCCTCCTTGACAGTCCGGTAACAGGTGGTGTGCTGTGGCGCGGGCATCGCGCCGCCATCCGTGCCGCCGATGTTAACCAAACTTTACGTGGCGCAGATCACTGCGAAGACACGGCCGAGTGTCCCGCCTCAGCCTAGGTGCAACCGGACGCACCGGCATACACGCGCGGAGAAGCACCGGTCCGACTCGTCGGAACGCGGACGGGCGCCGCGGACGGGCGCCGCGGACGGGCGGCCCCGCCGTGGCGCGACGGTGGGAGGGGAGGGCAAGGCAGGTTGCTCAGCGTGTTCAGCGCAGCCGGGTGACGCGCACTGTCACCTCGTTGCCGGTGGCGTCCGGGCCCGCGTAGACGCCCTTCACGGGTGGCACGTCCAGGTAGTCGCGACCGCGGCCGACCAGGACGTGGGCCTGGCCCGGGGCGGTGAGGTTGGTCGGGTCGAACCGGTTCCAGGAGCCGTCCCACCATTCGATCCAGGAGTGCGACTCGCCGGCGACGGCCTTGCCGATCTCGGCGGTGTCGTCGGGGTGCAGGTAGCCCGAGACGTACCGGGTTGGCACCCCCATCTCCCGGAGCAGGCCGATGGCAAGATGCGAGATGTCTTGGCACACACCTCTTCTCGCGAGGTACGCCTCAACTGCAGAGGTGTGCACCCCGGTCGCGCCGACCTCGTAGGTGAGTGTCTGGTGTACCCATTCGCACACCGTGCGCGCGGCGTCCGCGGGCGTCGCGGACTCTGCCTTCATCTCGGCCGAGATGCCGCTCAGCTCGTCGTCGAGAGCGGTCAGCGGGGTCGGGGTGAGGAACTCCTCGAAGCGGTCGTAGCAGTCGGACCCGGCCAGCTCGGCCCAGCTCATCGGCTCGGCGGTGGGTGCCCAGCTGTTGCCGTTGGCGAGGCCACCGGCCGCCACCGTCGGGAACGTCTCGACCGTGGTGGTCGCGGTGACCGCGAGATGCCGGTGCGGCCGGTGGATGTCGAAGGCGGACACCCGGGTGCCGAAGTAATCCAGATAGGGCAGCACCCCCTCGAACGGGTCGATCTCCAGCCGCGCTGACAGCACCGCCTGACCGGGCTCGTCGGCGGGTTGCATGCGGACCTCGTTGTAGGACGTGGTGACGGTGTCCGGATAGGTCAGCACGGTGCGGTGCACGATGAGCAGCCGCCAGATCTCCGGGATCGGGGTGATGGTCATGCCGCGCCGCCGTCCGCGCCGATGTTCGCCCAGGTGACGGCGTCCTCGCGGCGGAAGAACGACTTGGTGACGGCGTTGTGTGCGCTGTTCACGGTGCGCTGCAGGCTGGACAGCAGCGATGCGCGGTCCGCGACCAGTTCGGTGCCGGTCCGGTAATCCAGGCTGGTCCTGGTGCGGCCGACGATCCGGCGGGCCGATGACGGGTCCCGGCGCGGGTCGCGATACTGCGATGCCCCGACCGCCTCGAGTTCGGCCAGGCACGTTTCCGCGGCGGTGAGCGCGCGCAGCACGGACCGTGGGAACTGCCGGTCCATCAGCACGAATTCGGTGGCGGTGCGTTGCCCGATCGAGCCGCCGTAGGAGCGGACGTAGGGTTCCCAGCCGCCGCAGGCACTGACCAGCGCCCGCCAGGGCGGGACCGACCCGGTCTCCGATTCGGCGGCCGCCAGCAGCCGGATCGTCATGTCCGCGCGCTCCAGCGACCGGCCGACGATCAGGAAGTGCCAGCCTTCGTCGTGGCTCATCACCTCGGACACCAGGCCGTTGGCGATGGCGCACCGTTCACCCACCCAGCGCAGGAAGACGTGCGGGCCCGCACCGTTGGCTGCCCTGGTACGAAGACCGTGCCAGGTGACGTTCAGGCACTCCCAGACGTCCAGCGGGATCGCGTCGCGCACACCCCTGGCGTTCTCCCGGGCCGCGGTCAGCGCGCCGGCCACCGACGAGGCCTTCTCCCCGTCGAAGACCAGGGTGCGGACCAGCTGTCCGGAATCGGCCTGGTGCCCGACGCCGACGGTCTCGTCGTCGGACAGACCCATCGAGTCCAGCAGCGACCGGATCACCAGGTGGTCCGCCTGCCAGGAACCGGCGGGCAGCAGGTGCAGGTAGGTGTCCAGGATGCGCGCCGTGCAGTCCGCCCGTTCCACATGCCGGTTTAGCCAGTACAGGGACTCGGCGATCCGGCTCAGCATGCGAAGACCTCCCCGCTGGTGATCGTCCGCCCCCGGGCTTGCCGCGGGTGCAGCCCCTGGTGCCGGGCTCGCTGTCGCTGACCCTGCTGTTGCCGGCTCTGCTGTTGCTGGCCCTGTTGGGACCGGAAGCCGAAGGTGTCCTCCGGCCCGAGCAGCGGCGGGTCGAGCGAAACGCTCGAGGACTGCGAGCTCGGGGATTGGGAGAGGTGAGAGGTCTGGGACTGGGTCACCCAGGTCGATTGCGACGGCAGCGAGGCCTCGGTGGACAACGCGGACATCACCTGCGTGGCGTCGGCGGTCTGCTCCTGCTGGTACACCTCCGGTTGGGGTCCGGCCAACACCCAGGTGTCCTTGGATCCGCCGCCCTGCGAGGAGTTCACCACCAGTTCGCCCTCGGGCAGCGCGACCCGGGTCAGCCCGCCCGGCAGCACCCAGACCGAATTGCCGTTGTTCACCGCGAACGGCCGGAGGTCGACGTGCCGGGGTCGCATCTTGTCGCCGATCAGCGTCGGTACCGTGGACAGCGCGATCTCCCGTTGCGCGATCCAGCCCCGCGGGTTCTCCAGGATCGTCTCGCGCGCCCTGGCCAGCGTCGCCGGGTCCGCCTGGGAGCCGATCACGATGCCCTTGCCGCCCGACCCGTCGACCGGCTTGAGCACCAATTCCGTCAGGTGTTCCAGGGCGTAGTCCCGGTGATCGGGCACCTCCATCCGGTAGGTGTCGACGTTCAGCAGGATCGGTTCCTCGTTCAGGTAGTACCGGATGATGTCCGGGACGTAGGTGTAGACGAGCTTGTCGTCGGCGATGCCGTTGCCGACCGCGTTGGCGATGGTCAGG
>JBBQGJ010000387.1:0-6610 GCA_038322925.1 Mycobacteriales bacterium | reverse complement strand
GGACGTGTCCTACTACCGGGACACCAACACCAATCTGCTGCTCGTTTCGGCGAACGAACCGATGGTGCACCTGGTGGCCGCCGCCCAGCGGGTGGCCGGCGGCGTCATCGCCGCTGCAATCCTCGTGGTGATGGTCCGACGCTGGATGAAGGCAACGCCGCCACGTCGCCGGCTGATCGCGCCGGTGTATCTGGCCAGCGCGCTCTGCGGGGCGTCCGGACTGCTCGGCACCGTGGCGGTCGACCTGTTCGCCAATCGGGGCCTGTACCGGGTATCGATCACCGTCTTCTCGGTGTCATTCGCGCTGCTTCCGATGCTGTTCCTGCTCGGGGTGCTCGGCACCCGCCTCCGCACCGCACCGGTGGTCGGCATGTTGGCCGAGCTGTCCCGGGCACCCACCCGCGCCGACCTCGAACAGCTGCTACGGACGGCGCTAGGAGATCCGTCGCTGGCCCTGATCCGGTTCCCGACGGCCCGATCGGCGACCCTTCCGGAGGGCATCGCCGACGGTGCGCACGACCAGGCGATCACCGCCATCGAGATCGGCGGCCAGCGGCTGGGCCTGATCGTGCACGACCCGGCGCTGAGCGACGACGGGCCGGCATTGGCGGCGGTCGCGGACGCGGCTGCACTCGCGCTGCAGAACCAACAGCTGTCCACCGACGTCGCCGACCGGCTCGGCGAACTGCAGCAGGTAGCCGCCCGCCTGGTGGACGCCGCGGACCAGGCCCGACGGCAGATCGAGCGCGATCTGCACGACGGCGCGCAACAGCAGTTGCTGGCGGCGGCCCTGCGACTCCGGCTCGTCGAGCAGCGCCTCGCCGCGTCGCCGGAGACGTCTGCGCTGGTCGCCGCCTCCGCAAGGGATCTGGAGATAGCGGTGGGCGACCTGCGCAGTCTTGCTCGGGGAGTGCATCCCACCCTGCTGTCGGAGGCCGGGCTGGCGGCCGCGGTGCACTTGTTGGCCGACCGCTGCCCGATTCCGGTCGATGTTCGCGTCGAGGGACTTCCCGCGACGCCGCCGACCATCGAGGCGACCGCCTACTTCATCGTGGCGGAGGCCCTGACCAACGTCGGCAAGCATTCCAGAGCCAGTCGCGCCTGGGTGCACGCCTGCGTCGACGGCTGCTGGCTGCGGCTCGAGGTCGGCGACGACGGTGTCGGCGGTACCACGCTCACCCCCGGAGGCGGGCTGGGGGGCCTCCGCGATCGGGCCAGGGCGATCAGTGGCGAGCTGACCGTCGTCCCGGCCGGCGCCGCCGGTGGGACGACGGTACGTGCGCTGCTTCCGCTCGGCGCGCCGTGACGGAGCCGGGATCGGCCGGCGCGCTCGGAGTGGTGTTGGTCGACGACGCGGCGCTGTTCCGGGATCTGCTGGCCGAGGTGCTGCGGCTGCAGGCGGGGGCCGATGTCACCGCCGTTTCAGACCCGGCCGGTTTGCTGGAGACCGTGCGGACCGAACGACCTGACGTCTGCATCATCGACATCCGGCTGCCGCCCACCTTCACCGTCGAGGGTCTGCTCGCCGCCCGGGACATCCGCCGACAGCACCCGGACATCGGGTTGCTACTGCTGTCCCAGCACCTCGAGGTGCACCACCTCGCGCGCCTGCTGCAACCGGCCGGCGCGACGGGAGGTGGCTTCGGGTACCTGCTGAAGGAGCGGGTTACCGGCATCGCCGGCTTCCTCGATGCGGTCAAGCGGGTCGCCGCCGGCGAGATCGTCATGGACCCGTTGGTCGTCGGTGAGCTGCTGAAGCGCCGCCGGAACGTCGAGCTGCTGGGCCGGCTCAGCGTGCGGGAGCGTGAAGTGCTGGCCCTGGTGGCCGAAGGACTGTCGAACCAGTCGATCTGCGGCAGGCTGCGGCTGTCCGGCAAGACCCTGGAAACCCACATCGGTGCCATCTTCAACCGACTCGACCTGCCCGCGGAGATCGACGGCAACCGTCGGGTGTTGGCCGTCCTGACCTACCTGCGTGGTCGCGACTGACTGGTCCGCGGGCGTCCGAAAGGGCACGAAACGCTCAGGGCCAGCCCCGATGGCAGGCGACTCGAACCCTCCGACACTGGCTCTCGTCAACCGCAGTTTGGCCAGGGGAGGACCGCCATGGGAGCGTGCTACGCCGGCATCGAGGCCGGCAGGATCGTCAGTACCAAGAGCAAGGGTGGCTACAGCGACAACGACTGGTTGCTGGTCACCTGGGTCACCGCGGACGGCCGGAAGGAGGTGGCCCCGATCCAGCTGTTCGCCGACCCGCCCGGCGACTATCCGCACGTGCTCTGGGACGGAACCCAGTTCGTGCCCAGGGGCAGCCTGGAGTATTTCGACGACAGCCTTGCGGTCGTCGCGACCGTCACGGTCGTGAATTTGGCCAGTGAGCCGGCAAACGGTCAGTTGGCGCTGGCCGAGGAATTCGCTCGCAAGGTCTACGACTACGTGGTCGAGAAGCTGATCGAGTACGGCGAATCCGTCTGGGCGGCCTACGGCATCAAGGCCTTCTTCGACACCATCGGCGAACTCGGTGGGGCCCTGATGCAGAAGGCGCTTGATGACGCCGGGGAATGGCTGAAGGGCGCGATCAACGACGCCGCCGACTGGTTCTACGACACCCTCGTGGGGCTGTTCGACGGGCCGCGGGAGAACTGCGACGGCGTCGTGCTCACCGACACGTTCACCTTCGCGCCGGGCGCGGCCCGTGACGAACTGCTGACCCGGCACTACGTCGGATCGCAGGACAATGAGGACTGCGGCGGCCCGCCGCGGACCGACATCACCTGGAAGCTGCAGCGGGACGCCTTCTCGTTCCAGGACTACCCGCCCTTGCACCGCCCGTTCGTCCCGGGTCTGGTCTGGACCATCAAGCCGCGGCCGGCCAACATCCAGGGGTTCCCGGCCAGCAACCTGCCCGACCTGGTCTGGTTCAATCACCGGCAGAATCCGGGAGCGCCGCGGGACTGGGACGGCGGCCGCACCGTCGGCTGGAACTGGGACTACCCGTCGATCCTGCCGGGGCAGCCCGGTGAGCTGTACACCATCGACGGTGACGGGACGCTGAGCTGGCGGAAGAACAAGGCGGTGCGGGACGGCCGGGCCGACTGGACCGACCTGCGGCCGGTCGGCTGGGGATGGGCCGACGCGGACATCATCGGCGTCATGTGCGAGGCGCTGCCGGATCACGACCCCGCCGAGCACATCCAGATCGGCCGCAAGCGCGGCCCGAACGGGGAGCTGCTCAACCGTGACTCGGTCGACTTCTACGTGCTGCGCACGGACGGCGGGTTGGACTGGTATCAGCACCAGGGCGCGGAATTCGGTACCCGGGACTGGGCGAACGGCGGCACCCCGCAGCGTCTGCCGGGCGAGTGGCGCGAAGGCAACCTGATGATCATCTCGGGCGGTGCCGGCGTGTTGTACGTCATCAAGCGCAACGGGTCGCTGCGCTGGTTCCAGCACGACGGGGCCGGCGGGATGAAGGGCGGGCATCAGATCGGCGAGGGCTGGGCGGAATTCACTGATGTGTTCTCCACCGGGGACGGCAACATCTACGCCGTCCAGTCGGACGGGCAGTTGTTCTGGTACCGGTACTCCGAATGGACGACCGGTGCGGCTGGTGGCTGGCTGGGCCGGGAATTCGTCGGCACCGAGTGGAACCTGGCCAAGATCCTGGCCAACCGGATACGTTTCTAGCGCGTTCCTCGCCGCACCTGCGAGATACGGCCTCGTGACCGCCGGTCGGCGACCCGTCACCGTTGCCCGCTGATGCCGGGAATGCCCGGCATCAGCGGTCGAATGTGTTCCGAGTCTGTAGACACCTGTTCGGATAATTGGTATGATCTGGTCATGTTCAACCCACGGGTGGTGTTCGGCGAACAGGCCGCGGTGCCGGGGTTGACGACGCCGAACCTCGGCTACGGGTGTTGCTGCCCGATCAGGGCTCCTCGGTGCAAGACCGCGCCCGGTCGGCGGAGTTCGTCCCGTCGATCCAGCAGGACCGGCGCCGGCCCCGCGTCCGCGTTGGGAAGCAATCGAGAATCACGGCCGTTCACCGCCACGGTGCGCGGGACGGTGCTGTCGGGCGGGGGCAGGCGCGGCGGGTCGCGCTGCCCGGCGACTTGTCCGGGTCGGATCGGGCTTGCACAGTGTTGCTGGGCCATCCCGGGGGTGGACCCGCCGAAACGGACCGAGTGCAACGATCGGGACTGAGCGACAGCGCGATCGAAGCCCTCGCCGCGGTGTACGACCTGCAGCACTGGCAACGCCGCGTGACCACCCTGCCACCCGCCGATCACCGCCTCCGACGCTCGCCAGCGGTTCTTCCCATTGAACAAGCAGCCGGGCCGTACTCGTCCCCCGTGAGACCGAAGCCTGGATTCCTCTACCAACGAACTTCTGGTGGATGGATTTCTTCGTGGCTTCGATCTGTTGGGTTGCCCGAGATCCTATCCGCCGGTGCTCTCGCCGACAGTCTCGGCGACACTCTCACCGACGATCTCGAACGGGATGCCCAACTCCTCCAACAAACACCTGGCCTTGATTGCCAGGTGCCGCCGGTCTTCACCGCGCAGGTGTCCTGAAACGCCCGGGTCCCGCGTTGAGCTGCTCGTAGATGGTGCTGCGGTGCTGACCGGTGAAGGCGGCCGCCACCTCGGGCAGGATCAGGCCGGCGAGCACCGTCCCGTTGGGCAGCCGGAACACGCCGGGCGTAGGCGCTGTGCGCCACCCTGCGCAGGCTCATCGCACTGTCCGGTTGACCGCCACGTACAGCTCGTAGCCCCGCTCGGCCAGGATCCGGGCGGCGACGACCTGCTGTTCTCCAGGCCAAGGTCGGCATGGAGCTTCTCCGAGCCCAACCCCTGCGGGTAGCCGGCGACGACGACATCGTCAACGAGGGTCGGATGCCACGTCGGTGCCCTCTTCGTTGACAACGCTGATCGTGCCGTTGTCCTCGATGGTGAACGTGACGTAGTCGCCGGCGACGCCGGCCCGCACCTGGGTGTACGCGGGGTGCTCGCCGTCGCCGGCCGGCCACTTCCGGATGGTGATCTGTGCCGGTGGGATGCCTTCGGCGTCCAACAGTTCGATGACGCGGTGGAGGTGGACCGTCTGTACCGACCGCTGGGCCGGTGGGGCCGGTTGGGTCAGAACCTGTGCAGCGGTGGCCAGGATGCCCTCGTGCAGGTCGGGCGGCTCGTAGCCGTGATCGTCCAGCCAGTCGAGCAGGTTGTCGATCTGGTGGCCGAGATCTTCGCATTCGATCGAGTCGGGGATCAGCTCCGCCGGCAGATCGGGGATGTCATCGACAGTGCATCTCGTGCAGGCGACGACTGGCATGGACCAGCTCCAGCCACCACTCGGCAGGGGATCGTGTTGCTTCGGGCATGGTCGTGGGCTCCTTGGCCGCTCGACCGTGCGTGGCGGGTCTACCCGTCCGCGACCTCGCCGGATTTGAACCGGCGGGGGTTCTCAGACCTCGGGTGTGAACCGGGGCCGCTTCCGGTCGATCCCCGACCGGGTCGTGCTGCTCTGGAACCTAGCCGAAGATGCCGGACGAGTCACGCGGGGACGGGACGAATAGCGCGCCGACGGAGACTGTACGGGCGTGTACGGGGACCGATCCATGATCATCGGGGATCGGTGCCCGTACGGCAATCGTGACGCCTGTTACGATTAGCCCTCTGAACTGCGAAAACTCCGAGCCGCTGTGGGGAATCGAACCCCAGACCTTCTCATTACGAGTGAGACGCTCTACCGACTGAGCTACAGCGGCGGCGTGCAAGAGTCTAA
The DNA here is from genome assembly GCA_038322925.1 of Mycobacteriales bacterium. GTDB lineage: Bacteria > Actinomycetota > Actinomycetes > Mycobacteriales > Nakamurellaceae > Nakamurella. Next base: position 826 of record JBBQGJ010000387.1, on the reverse strand, counting down.
CCGCTTCGCGCGCCCGACCCGCCCGCGAGTGCGTCCCGGCTGAGCGGCGGGCGCTACCCCTCACATCTGCAGCCAGGTCTCCCAAGGGATGGTCCAGTCGTAGACGTCGCCGTCGGCGGCCGAGAGCTGCACGCTGGTGCCGGTGACCACGACGGGATCGCCGATGATGGCCGACGCGTAGTAGGCCTCGGCGCTTTCCGCGGACAGGTTGATGCACCCGTGGCTGACGTTGTCCACGCCCTGGACGTCGACCGTGCCCTGGTTCTGGTGGATGAACTCGCCGTTGTCGCTGATCCGCACGGCCCAGTGCTCGGTGATGTTGGTGTACCCGTAGGCCGGGTTGCTCATCTTCACCGTCTCCTGCATGTCGGAGACCACATGGATGCCGGAACGGGTGACCCGGTTCGGGTCGCCGATCTCGTCACCGCTGCCGAACGAGGCATCGTAGGTCGCGACGGTCACACCGTTCTGCTGGACCGCGATGTTGTGCGCGTTGGCGTCGGCGAGCACGACCTGGTTGCGGCCGATGGTGAAGTCGCTGGCGACGTTGTCACCGCCGAAGTACCCGTCACCGAAGGGCAGGCCGTAGACGTTCGATGCGACGTGCACCACGGTCCCGGCGGGCCAGTACTCCCTCGGGCGCCAGTCCAACGATGGCCAGTTGTCGCCGTCGTGCTGGATCCAGGCCCAGGCGCCCTCGACGTGCGGCGTCGTGGTGATCGTCACGTGCTTCTCGATCAGGTCCTTGTCGGCCGGCTCGTACCCGAGGTGAACGATCACCGGAGCCGCGACGCCGACGACGGCGCCGTCGCCCGGCGAGATGGAC
>JBBQGJ010000386.1:0-6622 GCA_038322925.1 Mycobacteriales bacterium | reverse complement strand
GGAACTCGTAGGTTTGTACCGCTGATGCTGGTCGAAGATGGGGGTTCGCGATGGGTGCCGTGATCGGTGAGGTCCTGCCGTTGGCGGTCGGTGTGGCGGTGTCCCCGGTGCCAATCATCGTGGCGATCCTGATGTTGTTCTCCCGCCGCGCGCGGAGCACCAGCATCGGGTTCCTGCTCGGGTGGGTCCTGGGGATCGTCGCGGCGACCGGGGTGTTCACCGCGCTGGCCGGTGTCCTGCACACCGGTGGGGAGCCGTCCGCGACGGCGTCCTGGATCAAGGTCGGCCTGGGGGTGCTGTTGCTGCTGGTGGGGATCCGGCAGTGGCGCGGCCGCGGCGGGGTGCATGAGACGCCGAAATGGATGACCGCCGTCGACGACTTCACCCTGGTCAAGGCCTCCGGTTTGGGATTTCTGCTGTCCGCGGTCAACCCGAAGAACCTGATCATGGCGGTCAGCGCCGGGGTCGTCATCGGCTCCGCCGGATTGTCCGTCAGCTCGGAGATCATCGCGGTGCTGGTGTTCACCGTGATCGCCGCGTCCACCGTTGCGGTCCCGGTGGTCGGGTACCTGGTCGCCGCGAACAAGATGCGCGGCCCGCTGGATTCGCTCAAGGCTTGGTTGCAGACCAACAACGCCACTGTAATGGCCGTGCTGATCCTGGTGATCGGCGTAGTGCTGATCGGCAAGGGCATCAGCGGGCTGTAGGCCCACATCATCGTTCCGGTTCGTCCAGGACGGGTGTGAATGGCCCGATCAAGGTGAGCCATTTACCGCGATCAACGAGACATCGGGTCTGAGCCGCAGCGGTACACGGTGCGGGTCGAGCTGCTCGTGCCGACCTGCCCAAGCGACCGGTTACTCGATCGGCATGACTGAATGGCCGGGCTGTGCCCCTGGGTCACCTTGTTGCCCGGCTGCGAATGCCAGACGCCGCGCGGCATCACGACGTGATTCGCGCCCAGGAACGACGCTTTGACTTCGGCCTAGAGGAGTAGTTCCCGAGCACGGAGGAGAACCCGAAGGCAATCACCAGCACGGTCACCAGCCATCCGGTCCGGGCGCCCCGGCTGGTCGGCCACCGCTGCTTGGGTCAGGCTCGAGCCCGCGATGCCGAACTGCTGGTGGGGTCGTAGACGTCGGAGACCAGGATGATGAATGCCGTCGCCGAGGACGCCACCATCGAATTCGTTTCGTCGACGCGAAGATTTCAGGTTGGGTCCCATTGACCCTGGTCAGGAGACCCTGCCGAGACAGCGTGCACTCTTCGTCCTGGTCATGGTTCGACGATGTTGAATGCGGGATCACCTGGTTGCAGGACGGACAGCAGCTGTTGTAGGTCGGCAGCGGCGCCGTCCAAGGTGAGGCCGGCGGAGCCGGCGCCGGGGACGTCACCGATAGCGAGCAGGCCCAACGCCGGCTTCGGGACCGTCACGGTCAGCGACATCTCGCCGGATCCGTCGCGGACGTAGCTGAACACACCGTTGTGCAGTGTGGTGCGGTAGGTGGCCTCGTGGTCGGGAAACACCCACCGAATGGCGAGGTCCAGATCCCAGGCGGCCGGCCCGTTGACCTGTATGGCGACGGCGTCGAAGAACAATTCAGGGGGCAGTTGAGCGATGACATCGGCTGACGCGGCGACAATCGGTGTCCCGAAGTTGCCGCTTCGAAGTTCCATCGCACCGGACAGGTAGGCGCTGCGCCAGGTGCCGTTCTCACTGCCGAAGCCGAGCTGTTCCAGCACGTCGGCGAGCAGCGCCCGCCCGGCGGCGTGCTGGGGCTCGGCGAACACCACATGATCGAGAACCTGCGCGGACCAACGCAGGTCGCCCTCGGTGAACGATTCCCGGGCCTTCGCCACGACGGCGTCGGCGCCGCCCATGAACGCGACGTACCGCTCGGCGGCGGCCTTCGGCGGGTGCGGCCAGAGGCGGGCCGGGTTGCCGTCGTACCAACCCATGTACCGCTGGTAGATTGCCTTGACGTTGTGGCTGACCGAGCCGTAGTAGCCGTGGGTGTGCCAGGCCCGCTGCAGGGCCGGCGGCAACTGGAAATCCTCGGCGATCTCGGCGCCGGTGTACCCCTGGTTGATCAGCCGCAAGGTCTGGTCGTGCAGGTAGGCGTACATGTCCCGCTGCAAGCCGAGGAACTCGATGATCTTCTCCCGGCCCCAGGTCGGCCAGTGGTGGGAGGCGAACACGACGTCGGTGTCGTCACCGAACCGCTCGATGGCCTCGCTGAGATACCGGGCCCACTCGTGCGGGTCCCGCACAACCGCCCCGCGGATCGTCAGGATGTTGTGCAGGGTGTGGGTGGCGTTTTCGGCCATGCACAGTGCTCGGTGGTCCGGGAAGTGGAAGTGCATCTCGGCCGGCGCCTCGGTGCCCGGGGCGAGCTGAAACACGATCCGCACCCCGTCCACGTTCAGTTCCTGCCCGGTGTGGGTGATGTCGACCGTGGGCACGATCAGGCTCACGGCGCCGGTGGAGGTGGTCTGTCCGAGGCCGGCGCCCACCCCGCCGCGTGGCCCGCGTGGCAGTACCGCCCCGTACATGTACCCGGCCCGCCGGGTCATCGCGGTCCCCGTGAGGATGTTCTCCGCGGTCGCCGGTTCCAGGAACCCTTCCGGTGCGATGATCGGCACCCGGCCGGCGTCGACGGCCTGCTGGGTGGTGACGCCCTTGACGCCGCCGAAGTGGTCGACATGGCTGTGGGTGTAGATCACCCCGACAACAGGGCGCTCACCGCGATGCGCCCGGTACAGGCCGAGCGCCGCGGCCGCGGTCTCGGTCGAGATCAGCGGGTCGATGACGATGACACCGGTGTCGCCCTCGACGAAGGTGATGTTCGATAGGTCCAGACCGCGGACCTGGTAAATCCCGTCAGTCACCTTGAACAGGCCCTGCTTGGCGACCAAGGCGGACTGCCGCCACAGGCTCGGGTGCACCGTGTCGGGTGCCTCCCCGGTCAGGAACGAATACGAATCGTTGTCCCAGACCACCTGTCCAGCCTGATTGTGAACCACGCCGGGTTCCAAGGCGGCAACGAAGCCGCGTTCGGCGTCCCGGAAATCGTCGGTGTCAGCAAAAGGCAGGCTCGGATCCACCGTCATCGTCTGATCTCTCTTCTGCTGGAGACACGCACGGACGGCCGTCACGGTAGCCCGAGCACAACTACAGCACCTCACACTTTTCGGGTGGTAACAAACCACCCTCGAAGTGCCGAAGGTTCATCCACCATGAACCAGGAATCGCCGGCCACCACGATCGACCCCGCATGCGGCGCGACTACATCGCGGCGATCTGCGGCTCGGTGTGAGCCGCACCGGTAATCGTGAGTTCCGGTAACAGCCGCGGCCGGTCATGCTGGCCCTATTGCTGCTGGGCAGCGGGCCGTTGTTCTGGTTGTCACCGTCTGCGCGGGTACCGCCGCATTCGTGCAAGGCGCATGGCCGGTGACCGCCGTCGTGCTGTCCGCCGCTATCCCGAGGGTATCGTAGATGGGGTGTGTGGCCCTGATCGGGGCCATCGCCGAGCAGCAGGCCCGGGGAGTGGCGGCGGCACACCGGTCCCGGTTGACTGGGTGGCCACTGACCAGGGAGGTCCTGCTCAGCCGATTTATCGGTTTCCTGATCGTCACGTCGAAACGTAGCCTGTCGAGCCGACGACGCTGCCGCCGTTCTGCGGATGGAGATCCGGTCGCGAGCTGATAGTTAGTGTTGCACCTGAGTCCGGGAGGTCCGTTGTGGTGAGCGTCGGTTGGTGAGTCAGCTGCAGTCGATGCTGGCGTTGAAGACCCGACCACCCGTCCTTCCACCCAGGTTGATGCAGCGACCCGGACTGGCGGAAAGGCTGACCATCGCGGCGGTGAACCCGTTGACCGTCGTTTGTGCCGGGCCCGGGGCCGGTAAGACGCTGACCACGGCATCGTGGGCACTGTCCGGTCTTGCTGGCGCCCGGGTCGCCTGGTTCTCCCTGGACGATTCCGACGATGACCCGCAATCGTTCTGGTCGAACGTGTTCCACGCCCTCATCGCCAGCGGTGGCGTTCCCGCCGACAGCTCGATCCGGGACATCACCCCGGCCGCGGAGTTCGGAAAAACCGAACTATCGCAGGCCTGCGACCGGTTGGCCGAACTCCCCGCACCGGTAATCCTCGTCCTGGACGACTTCCAGGAAATCACCAACCCGGCGGTGATTGAGTCGGTCGATTGGCTGATCGACCGTCAACTGCCCACCCTGCGCCTGGTGCTGCTGAGCCGGGCGGACCCGACGCTGCGCCTGCACCGGTTGCGGGTGCAAGGAAAACTCACCGAGATCCGCGCACAGGATCTGGCATTCACCGGGGGTGAGATCGCCGAGCTGTTCGCCACCTCAGGGTTCCGGCTCCGAGACGACCAGATCGACGTGCTGCGGGAGCGCACCCAGGGCTGGCCCGCCGGTCTGCGGCTGGCCGCGATGTCCCTGGACCCCGACGACGTCGACGCCGGGATCGAGCGGTTTTCCGGCAGTGAACGCTCGGTCGCGGAGTACCTGAGCGGGGAGGTCACCCACCGTTTGTCGACCGCTGATCGGGATTTCCTGCTCAGGACCAGCGTCGTCGACAGGATCAGCGCAGCGCTGGCCGAGCACCTGACCGGGCGCACCGACAGCCAGCAGACGCTGGACGGTTTCGTCGCGGCGAACGCTTTTGTCGTCGGGCTCGGCGCCGGGAATGAGTGGTTCAGCTACCACCCGCTGCTGCGCGGGCTCCTGCGACACCGGCTGGCCCTCGAACAGCCGCAGACCGCCGCGGGCCTGCACCGGCGGGCTGCCGAGTGGGCAACCGGCCATGGCGCGCCGATCGAAGCAATTCGGCATTGGATACTCGCCGGCGACATGCAGGCCGCGGGCCGCACCATGCTGACGATCATCCAGCAAATCCTGAGCGCAGAGGCGCCCGCGTTCACCGCGGCCATCGAGCCATTGGCCAGGACCGCCCACGATCAGCCGTCGCTACTGACCTTGCTGGCCGCCGCGACATATCACCTGCACCATCACGACTACGTCGGCATGCACCGAGACGCCGTGGAAGCCCGGGGCTTCCTGCCCGGCGCCGACGAAGACACCAGGTCGGCCGCGGAGGCCGCGATCGCCCTGTTCGAGATGGGTGCGGCGCGGTTCCGCGGGGACAGCGCCGCCACCCTACGGCTGGCCGGTAGGGCCGTCGCGGTTCTGGACGCCACACCCAGGCACCGGCTGCCGAACGCCCGGTACTTCCGCGTCATCGCGGAAATCAACCTCGCCGGGGCCCGGCTCTGGACCGGGAACACCGGCGATGCTGAGCAGACCCTGGAGAACGCGGCAATCGCGGCCGCGGAAATCGGTTTGCTCCTCCCTCAGCTGAACGCCACGGGGCACCTTGCCCTGTTCGACGTACTGCATGGCAGGTGCCGGCGGGCTGCCCGCCGATCCGCCGAGGTCCTGCAGATCGCCGAACGGAACGGCTGGACGTCAGAACCACAAGCGCTCGCCGAGTACCTGTCCTCGGGGCTCGTCGAACTCGCCCGGAACCGGCCGGACACGGCCGCAGGTCACCTCCGGAAGGGATTGGCGGCCACCGGCACCCAGACCGACCGCTCGCTACGGCTGGCGCTGGGCATCTCCACCATCCAGGTCGCGGTCAGCCGACACGACCTCGACGCCGCCATCAGCGTCGACGCGCGGGTTGCGGAAGGACTCCGGCGGACCCCCGACGCCGCCGAGCTGCTGACCCGCTGGGCCGCCGTCGCGGGAGCCGAAGCGCTGTTGCTGGCCGGGCGACCAGAGCAGGTCCATGATCGGATCAACGCCCCCGGGACGGAAACCAGCTTCGTGTCGTCCGCAGAACGGGTCTGCCTGGCCAGGGCCCGGTTCGCGCAGGACCAACTACCGGCCGCGGAACAGCTGATCCGGCCTCTGCTCAAACAGGTATGGCCCTACCGGGAACCAGCGATCACAGCACACCTGCTGCAGGCTGCGATCGCCGACCGGCAGCACCGCGACTCGGCCGCGATCGCCGCCGCCAGTACTGCTATCGAACTCGCGGAGCCGGAGAATATTCGACGACCGTTCACCCTCATCGGAAGCCGGCTGCCTGAATTACTCCTGCGGTACCGGCACCTCGACGGGCCACACGTGAAGTTCCTCAACGACCTCACCGGTGAATTGACCCAGGCCGCCGGAACCAGCGAAGTGCCGATCATGGTGGACCATCTCACCGACCGCGAAATGACCGTCTTGCGCTACCTGCCGACCATGCTTAAAGCCGGCGAGATTGCCACCGACCTCTATGTCTCGGTCAACACCGTCAAAGCACACCTGCGGTCGATCTACCGCAAATTCGGAGTCGCCACCCGGCGAGAAGCCGTCGAACGAGCCCGGGCACTGGGCCTGCTGTAGCCAACGAACCACCCTGTCGCCAGTTCCAGGCCGGAGCATGGGTGCGGGCGCGCGCCCGGTTCGATCAAGTCGGCAGCAGCTCGCCGAGCAGCTCGATTGGTTGCGGAAGCCGCGCCGTTCGCGGGGGCGGTCGTGGAGTTCTGCCGCGACCCAGTCGAGGTCGGCGGTGCTGTGCACGGTCAGATCGCTGCCGTGGGGGAGTCT
>JBBQGJ010000385.1:0-6623 GCA_038322925.1 Mycobacteriales bacterium | reverse complement strand
GCGGCCGGCGAGCTCCGCGATCCGATCACCATGGCCCAGGCCGCCCGGTGGATGGACGACGCCCGCGACCTGAGCCGGCACGTGCCGCGGATCGACAAAGCGGTGCAGGACGCCGAGCAGAGCCGCCGGCTGAACCCGCGCGCGCTGGTCGTTCCGGACACCAGCTCAACCCTGCGCGCCGACCTGGATGCCCTGGAACACACCACCGTCGCGGTGCGCAGCATGTTCCGCTCGATCCTGGACGGCGTCCGGGACGACCCGACGCCCGATCCCAGCCGCGGCGAGGACCTCCGACTGGTCTTCTCCGCACTCCTGGAAGACGTGGCCGCTGCGGTGCAGGCGTTCGGCGATCTCGCCCTTGCCGAGGGCACCGACCGGATCGACGCCCGCGAAAAGGCACTGGGCACCGCTTTGGACAGCCTTCGCGAGGCCAGGGACCGGATCGACGACCTGCAGCTGATCGACGCCGGCCCCGACGACGGCGGGTGGGAGCTCAGCACACCGGTCCAGCAGACAGTGGAACGCGTGCTGCGCGACCTCGATCCGCAGGAACAGGCCCACCGCCGCAAGGCCCCGGCGATTCCGACCCCGCGGGTCGACCCGCTGGAGGTCATCAAGTCGGCCCAGCAGCTGTGGCGGGCGAACGCCAAACCGGCCTCGCCGACTGACCGTCCGACTCCGCGACGCACGGATCGTCGCACCGCGGACCGCCGGGAAATTCCGGCGGACCTGACCGGTCCGCACCGGCTCCCGCGGGCCTCTCGCGGCGGTGCGTCTCCCTCCGGCTCCAGGGACGGCGGGGCCGCCCGGACAGCCCAGCGCCGCGCGGCCCCGCGGCGCTGATCGCTGATCGCTGACGGCCGCCGGCTTCCGGCCGCCGGCTCACCCGAGGGCTACGGCGTCGTCGATTCCCAGAGGTCGGCTTCGCCTTTTTCGTTCGGTCGGTATTTCGCGGTGGCTCCCGTCTCGTTGACGTAGCGCGAGCGGATCACCCCGCCCGACCGATCGAACAGGTCCCGCATGTAGTCCAGTTTTTCGTCGTCCGTCTTCAGCGCCTTGGCTTCTCCGGACGCCCTGAGCACCTTGTACTGTGCGAGCAGCCAGGCGGTGAACTTCTCCTGCACTTTCTTGGTTTTCGGGACGTCGGAGACCTTGCGGGCGACGCCGTTGTTCGTCCGGAAGGTCTCGGTGGCGATGTGCATTTCCCCCTGGTGCTGCGGATGCTCGAATTGAACAGTCCCGCCCAGGCGTCCCCGGCCTGCTGGATGCCGCCGACGTAACACCCCCAGAATTCGACCTGGGCCCCCGGCGCCATGGCATCGCGGATGGCTTTCCCCTCCGGCTTCGCCATGTATGCCTTGACCTCGTCGGGTGAGAGATAGCGCCACTTCTTCTCGGAGCCCGGCGTCATCCCCACACCGCCGATCGACCGCTGCCCGTGACCGATGATCCGGACCGCACTGAGTTTGATGCCCTTGGCCGACAACGCGCTCGCATACGCCGCGATTTCCTCGATATTGGCGACCTCTTTGAATGCCTGTCCCTTCAGCGTCGTCCGGACGTATTCGGCCATACCCTTGGTGTATTCGTCACCGGGTTTACGCAGAATGAAGATGACGTCCTGGGTGGCCGACTGCGCCTTGCCCGGTGGGGTGGTCTTGACGTCGTCGCGCTGGACGATGGTCGCGTTTGCCAGCGCGGCGCTGACGGCGACGTTGCCCGCACCGCGCTGCAGCTCGAGGATGGTCGCCGGGTGCAGTGGCCGGGCCTCGCGAACGGCGCCGGACGCCGGACGCGTCGCGTCATCCGGGGCACGGCGAACCGGCGGTGCGCTGTCGGTTCGTGACGCCATCCGCATCCGCCCAGCGTCCCACCGGACCGACAGAGCGGCCAAGGCCTTTGCCGGGCCGATCCTCGCCCGGAGCCGGGCCGACCCGAGCCCGCGCTCAGACCCAATTCCGTGGGTAGGAGGGTGAGTCATCCTGGTCGGTTCGGTGCCTGCCCGGTTTGCCCGGTTACTTGTCGTGTTGGCGGGTGGTTCGCGTGCGGGTAGCCCGGCTGTCGCGCCGGGTGGTCGGGGTTCCGGGTCCGTGGGTGCTGTTGGTGGGCGGGGGGCGGCTGATCATCCCGCGCGGGTGGTGGGCAGGTTTGCGGTTTCGTGAGAACGACGGTCAGCAGCCCTGGGTCGGGGTGGTGGTTGCAGGGTCAGGGCCCGGTTGGTGCGGGTGATCCGGGCCGGGATGTTGAACAATTCGCGGCGCATCCGGGCCACCGTCCGGCGAGCCCGACCCCGGCCGTCGTCGATGCCGGTGATTTCCTGGATCCAGTTCGAGATGGCGCAAGCGAGCAGTGCCGCCCACATCCACACGGTATTGACGGTCCGATCACCTGACGGGAGATGACGAAGCGCGGCACCGTGTTTCGCGTCCTTGTTGAGGGCTTCGATGTCGGTGCGGTGCTAATGCCGAAGTCGGCATTAGCACCGTAATGCCGACGCTGCGGTTATGCCGATGTCCGGGCGGGATGTGTTGGGCGGGTGGGTGAACGGCTTCCGCAAGGTCGGCATTATCACAGTGCCTCCAGGAAGGCGAGGAGGCGGTCGCCGGGTTTGTATCGACCGCGTTTCGCTGCCCTTGGCGCGGTCCGGTCGAGCGCGCGTTGTTTGAGTTCGAGGTCCGCGTGTAAGTAGACACGCGTCGATCGAGGATTTTGGTGACCGAGCCAGAGCGCGATAACGGCGATGTCGTTGCCCGCGTGGAGAAGTCGCATCGCGCAGCTGTGCCGAAGGACATGTGGCGTGATGGTCTTCCCGGTGAGCCCAGGACAGTTCTTCGATGCGGTGTCGATGTGCTTGGCGAGACGGTGTTGGACCGCGTCCGACGAGAGTCGACGGCGTGTCCCCAGTGCAGGAAAGAGAATACCGTCGGCCGGGCCTGGGTTCTCACGCTGCCACGCCGCCAGTTCGGTGGCGACCGCCGCGAGCATCGGAGTGTTCCGCTCTTTGCGGCCTTTGCCCTGGCAGGCGAGGTGGGCTCCTACTCCGAGTTGGACGTCGGCGTTGGTGAGCGCGGTCAGTTCGCTGACCCGTAGCCCGGTCGTGGCCAGGATCAGCAGCATCAGGTGGTCGCGCCGGCCGGTCCAGTTGCCGCGGTCGGGTGCGGTGAGCAGTGCGGTGATCTCGTCGTCGGTGAGATAGGAGATCAGCGGGGTGTCGTGTCGTTTCGCGGGGATCGCGAGGACCTGAGCGATCAGGTGTGCGTGTTCCGGGTGCAGCGGCGCGGCGAAGATGAACAGCGAATGGATCGCCGCGAGGCGGACATTGCGGGTCGCCGGGGTGCTTTTCCGCCGGTCTTCGAGGTCGTCGAGGAAATCGCTGATCAGCGGCGCGGTGATGCTGGAGATGTCCAGGTCGGCCGGCTTGATACCGGTGCGCTGGGACGCGAACCGCAGCAGCAGTCGCCAGGCATGTCGGTAGGAATCGATGGTGTGAGGGCTGGCGTTGAGCTGCCGGGACAGCCGTTCGGTGAAGAACGCCTGCAGAGTGGGGGCCAGCGCGGTCATGGCCGCCGACCCGAGAGGTGGTGTTCCAGGCGGTCTGCGACCAACGCGAACAACTCAGGGGATCCGGTCAGGTACCAGTAGGTACTGGCGGGGTCGCGGTGGCCGAGGTAGTTCGACAACAACGCCAGTCGGCCATCGATATCAGCCCCGGTGCGGTAAGCATCGGCCAGGGTGTTCACGGCAAAGGAGTGGCGTAGATCATGTATGCGTGGGCGGCAGCGGCGGGAGGTGGCGGACACGCCGGCCTGCGCGGCGAGCCTGGCGAAGGTGTTTTGAACGCAGTTGTAGATCAGTCGGGTGCCGGCGTTGGAGACGAACAGCGCGGATGTTTTCGGTAGGGGCAGCAAGCAGACGCGTAGCCGCAGGTAGTCGGCCAGGGCCTGGGAGGTGCTCGGGTGCAGCGGAAGTACTCGGACCCGGCCGAGCTTCCCGGTGACGCGGATCGTTCCGCGGGTCACGTCCAGGTCCGTGACATCCGCCGCGATGGCTTCCCCAACCCTCATGCCGGTGGCTGCAAGCAGACCGATCAAGGTGCGAACAGTTCTACGGCGCAGTGGTTTTCGCAATCGATCGGTGGCGTTCATGATCGCCAAAACCTGCTGCCCGGAATACAGGTAGGGCACCGCCCGGCACGGTCGCGTCGGCAGCAGCCGGGGCGGTATCGGCTGTGCCAGGTCCGGATCGACAGCGTGCAGGTAACGGGCGAACACCCGAACTGTGCTCAGCCGCATCGACCACCAGTACGGATCGGCGCCGGCTGGTTGACGCGCCCAGGTCAGGGCGTTGTCGATGGTGATCGAGTCGGCGCCGACCGTGTCCAGATAGTCCACGAACTGCTGCAGAAGATGCTCGGGATCGGTGAGTTGGTAGCCCAGCGTCCGGCGCATCGCCAGGTACTCCGCTCGTGCGGCGCGGATCCGGGTCGCGCCGTTCATCGCGGACCGTCCGCGCCCGGCCACGGCCGGGTCAGCACAGTCATCGCTTGAACGCCTGCGGTGGCGTAGACCGCGGTCGTGACCGGCCGTGCGTGACCGAGAAGCTGACCGGCCTCGGCCAGGCCGCCGCCGGCCCGGACGACGGCCGCGGCAGCGGTGTGGCGAAGCCGATGGGCATGCACGAGCTCAGGAAGTCCGGCCCGCCGTGAGGCCCGAGCGACGACGGCCGAGACAGCCGCTCTGCCGATACCGTAGTGCGGTGCCTTGCACCGCAGGAACACAGATCGGTCCAATGCGGTGCTGGGACGGCCGTGTTCCAGGTAGCGAGCCACCGCCTTGCCCACATCGGCTGGCATCGGCAGCACGGCGGGACCGCTCTTTCCGCGGATCTGCACGGTCCCCCGCCGCCAATCCAGGTCCTCCAGGCGCAGCGATGCGACCTCGCCGGCTCACAGACCGAGGCGGACCAAAACCGCCAGGATTGCGGAATCACGCAACCCGACCGATCCGGGCCGGTCACACGCAGCCACCAGAGCCGCCAGGTCCGCAGGTGTCAAAGACCGGTCCAGTACACCTGAGGGTCGGTCGGCGACGGTCGGCACCGCGTCGTCGAACGCAGGCGACAGGAGCCCCTCCCGACGCAGGAACCGCAGCAGGGACCGCAGCGCCGTCGTCAGGCGCCGCGGTGCCCTCACACCAGAGGCGGAGTACTGCGTCACGAATCCGATCAGCGTTGACGCATCGAGCTTCGCCAGATCAGTTTCATCACTGACTATTTCGGTGCAAAGCAGGGGTCGGACAAGCTCCAGGTAGTACCCGATCGTCGACTCCGACAGACCACGCTGGTGGCGCAGCTGCCCGGCATAACGGGTCAGCAGAACATCCACCGGCCCGCACGGGACCGCCACGACCGGATGTGGCGCGACACCCAACCCTCTCAATTAGCACAACAGCGGCAGCAACGCCCGACCCGACACCAACGACACGTGCGTGGCCCGACGCACATCAAGGAAACGATCCACTACCGCAACGCTCAGATCAGCCGGGCCGAGCTGCTGCCGATCCAGCCAACGACTCAGGTCGGCCATCAAGCTGAGTTGGGTGTCGGTCGACCAGGACGCGAAACCCAACCGAGTCAATTCAACCCTGAAGCCCAACCAGAAGGGCGCCAGCGGCCCCACCATTCCCCTGCGTCGCTCGTCCATGCCCGAAGCTCCTCTCCAATCGTGGAGAGCCAAGCCTGCCGGAAACCAGCAGTAGTTATGCCGACCTTCCGGAGCCGTTCACCCACCCGCCCAACACATCCCGCCCGGACATCGGCATAACCGCAGCGTCGGCATTACGGTGCCGGTACCAGTGCTCCACCTCGACGAGTTTGGCGGGCGTGGACACGTCCAGGTTGGTCAGGATGAACGAATACCCGTACACATAGTCGAGCTTCCCTTCCAACGCCAACGCCTGTTGCGCCTTGTCGATGGTCCGGAGCTTCCGGGCGCGCGGGTCGGTCGGCATCAGCTCGACCGGGATCCGGGTCCGCCGGGCGATACACACCACACCGCCGTCGGCCGGCCACTTCCCGGGCAGGTAATCGATGATGGCGACCTCGGTGTGATCCATGCCCTTCGCCGGGTGCCACCCGCCGACCGGTGCGCCCCGACAGGCGCGGACCACGGCGCTGTTGCGTTTCACCCCGATCGCGAACTCCACGCCCCTGTCGATGCAGCGCTTGGCCAGGTCCGCGGCGAAATACCCGGCATCCCAACGACACCGGATCCGCTCCACTCCGGGCGGGAGCTGGGCGATCGCTCGTTCCAACAACTGCGCGGCGACCGGGCGCGGGGATCCTCGTCCGCTTTCATCAGATCCGCGGCCAGGGTGACACCACCCTCGGCCCAGAACGCGATATGCGGCCGATAGGCGCGTTGCCCCTGATAGTTGTACACGGCGTCCTGATTCTGGCGGCCGTAGACCTCCACGTCGGTGGTGTCCCAGGGGCTCGGCAAGGTCGGTGTTCAGGGCCGGTGACCAGCGGTTACGTGTGTGACGGATGTGACAAGTGTTGCTGATGGGACGACAGGGGACGCCCCGTGACGATCGAGTTCCTACACAATCCCGTCACGGAAGTCC
>JBBQGJ010000384.1:0-6635 GCA_038322925.1 Mycobacteriales bacterium | reverse complement strand
TACGTGTACCCCTGTCAACGCTTCGCTGCGCCCTCGCGGGTCGCCAACGCATGACTCGGGGCCACCGTGGATCGCTACTCCTTCGGTGTAGAGCGTTTCCATCTCCTCCTTCATGCCGGTTTATCCCGGCGCTTTCTGACGATTTCATCTGCGGGCATTCCGTCGGCAACCATCGCGACCACACTCGCGACTGGGATTCGTAACCCTCGGATGCATGGTAAACCACCCATGACTTCTGGGTCGACCGTGATTCGTTCGTACGGCACGGAACCTACCCCTTCCATTTGGTGCCGGGTCACACTTCAAGTGGCTTGATCGCCTGGTCGCAATACAAATCTGGCCCGCTCCGTTCGGAGCATCTCGTAAGGAGTCACACACTTAACCCCCAGCGAGATGCACGCGTTGGGAATCTTGATTCGCTTGGTCGATGCCGACGCAATTTCGTGTGTGACCACGACGTGGCTGCCAGCGTGAGCTTGTGCAACGAGATAGAAGTCAGCAACCTGCAAGAACGTGTTCACCGCGGCGGGCTCATACTGACCGCCCGTCGCCCACTGGCTGACCCGTCGCAGGCTCGGCAACACCGTTGCGTCGGGCGGCAGGAACAGCTGCGGCGAGCGTTCGGCGGCCCATGTAGTCAAGTCGTCCGCTCCGCCCGCGAGTTCGTCGGCGACACGATTGATGCTAAATACCCTCGAATGTGCATTCGCGTCGTCGATCCAATCCCAAAAGGCCGGACAGAAGTCAAAGCCGTAGTGCAGGTTCTTGGCTTGAATGAAAACGTTGGCGTCCAGAAGATAGGGCACTCAGATCACGTCCAGTCGGCGTGCCAACTCGTCGAAAGTTCTGGACTTCTTGAAGCCCAATAGCTGGTAGGCATCGCGACGCAGGGTCTGACCCTCAACTGTGCTTGCCACCAAGGCACGCGTGAATCGCTTACTCGTTCGGATAGGCTGCGTGTTGTAGAAGTTCCCTCCACTGGTGGCTGGTTCTTGATCGCGAAGCACCAGGACTCGCGCGAGTTCGGAGTCGTAGTGCTCGCGGAACTGAGCAGCCGTTATCTGACCTATGTCGCGGAGACGACTGAGCGCCACTAGCGTGCTGACTTTGAACTCCGCCGCTATCGATTCCAACTGCCCAGTGAGCGAGGAAGAGTCGAGATCGAGGTCGCGCCCACTGAGCAACTCAAGGGGCACTAGAATCTCGGCGGCCACTGCATTGCACCAGGTCTCGATCCCTGACGGTGGACTGGCGCTCAGATCGATGTCGTCAACTCCTGATTCGCCTAAGGGTCCCTCATCCACCTCTGTCCACACAGCGGGTCATCGCCGAGATCCTTGGGGCACTCGACGACAAGATCGCCGCCAATATTGAGCTCTCAGGGACTTCATTGAAACTTGCTTCTGCGATATTCAAGGAGTCGATAATTGGTGTGCCATTCTCGCAACACAGCTTCGGTGAAATCGCCGCAGTTGGGGGCGGGGGTACGCCTAGAACGGACACGCCGGAGTTCTGGGACGGCGCCATTCCATGGGCAACGCCGACCGATATCACGGCATTGGCCGGCCCATATCTCGAATCAACGTCGCGGACAATTAGCGACGAGGGGTTGGTGAGTTGCTCGTCGCCACTGTATCCCGCCGGTTCGATCCTCATGACCTCGCGAGCAACGATCGGTGCCTTCGCTATTGTACAGGAGCCGACCGCCGTTAATCAGGGATTCATCGTTGTGAACCCAAATGATCAATCACTTCAATGGTGGATTTTCCACGAAATGAGTGAACGCGTGGACGAATTCATCTCCCATGCCAATGGAGCTACCTTCTTGGAATTGAGCAGGGGCAAGTTCAAGCAGTTCGCGGTTCGGCTGATCGAAGACTTCAAGATGAAGAAGTTTGGCGATCGAGCAACCGTCTTGCATACGCGCGGACGTCGAGCGCTGGTCGAGAATCGCGACCTTATCAACCTTCGCGACGCTCTGCTTCCGATGCTGATGTCCGGCATGCTTCGCGTGAGGGACGCGGAGAAGCAGGTCGAGGTGGTGGTGTAGATGCCGACCCCGCAAGGCGGCTCTGAGCCCTGGCCGCCGCCTAATCGAGGCCCGCGCCCATGACCGAGTCTCTGCAACCAGGCGAGAGCCGATACCTCGGGCGCCGACACGAAGGTGCGTCGTTCTCCATCGCACCATCAGCTCACCTCATGTCGACCCGGTACCCGGAGCTGCTGGCATCGGTCTCGGACCACATCGCGACGGGCCGACCACGAGCCATTGCGGCTGCGAACCGGGAGATGCTGGCGACGTACTGGGCGATCGGCCGTGACATCCTGGCCCGTCAGGAAGAGGAGGGCTGGGGCGCCCGAGTCATCGACCGGCTGTCCGCTGACCTGCGGGAACGGTTCCCCGAAGCCAAGGGCTACTCGTCGCGCAACCTCAAGTACCTGCGTGCCTTCGCGGCGGCGTGGCCGGACCCGGCAATTGTGCAGCGCAGCGCTGCACAATTGCCCTGGCGCCACCACATGGTGCTGCTGGACAAGTTGACGACGTCTGACCTGCGGCTTTGGTATGCAGCCCAAGCAGTCGAGCAGGGGTGGAGCAGGGACGTCCTTGCCCATCAGATCAGCATGCGTTTCCACGAGCGCGCAGGCAAGGCGATCACAAACTTCGCTGCCACCATGCCGCCTGCCGACTCGGACCTCGCCCAGCAGGCCACCCGCGATCCGTACCTGTTCGACTTCGTCGGCAATGCGGACATCCGGCGGGAACGGGACCTCGAGCAGGGGCTGGTCGACCACGTCGGGAAGTTCCTGCTGGAGCTCGGCCAGGGTTTCGCCTTCGTGGGCCGGCAGGTTCGACTGGAGATCGGAGACGACGAGTTGTTCTGCGACCTGCTCTTTTACCACCTGAAGCTGCGCTGCTACGTCGTCATCGAATTGAAGGCCGTCGACTTCGAGCCGGGACTCCTGGGGCAGCTCGGCATGTACATGGCCGCGGTGGACGACCTGCTCGCGCACCAGGACGACAAACCAACGATCGGCTTACTGCTGTGCCGGTCGAAGAACAACGTGGTCGCCGAGTACGCGCTCCGCGGCTACAACACGCCGATCGGAGTGGCGGAGTGGACCACTGTGATCACCACGGCATTGCCGGAGGAGTTCACCTCGAGCCTGCCGAGCATCGCCGAACTCGAAGCTGAACTGTCCGATCCACCGACGAATGACGAGGGCATCACACCACAGGGGGAATAGCATGAGCACGACAATTCCGACGACAGCGGGGATGTCCGAGGACGAATGGGAGCATCTGGCGCTCGATACGCTCGCCGAGTTGGGGTGGACGGTCATGGGCGGCCAGCAGATCGCGCCAGGTACTGGCGAGCGCGAGAAATGGGAGGAACTGCACATCCCGTCCCGAATGCTGGAGGCGCTCCGCAAGTTCAACCCGGAAGTGCCCGTGCAGTACCTGCAGCAGGCACTGGCCGAGATCGTCACCCCGAAGTCGATCGACGCGATCACCGAGAACCACCGGATCCACACCCATCTGACCGAGGGCTTCCGCGGCATCACCTATATCGACAGCGACGGCATGGAGGTTACGCCGACCATCCGGTTGATCAGCCCCGATCCGGACGAGAACGACTGGCTCGCCGTCAATCAGGTGCGGATCGTCAGCAGCGAGCATCGGCGGCGGTTCGACGTGATGCTGTATTGCAACGGCATGCCGGTTGGCATCATCGAACTGAAGAACGCCGGAAGCCAGTACGCGGATGTGCCAGCCGCTCACAATCAGCTGCAGACCTATTTGCGGGAATTCCCGATGGCGTTCCGGTTCATCGTCGTCACGGTCGCCTCCGACAGGATCTTCGCCAAGTACGGCACCCCCTTCACGCCGCTGTACCACTTCTCGCCGTGGAACGTCGACGACACCGGCGCCGTGGTCGAGGTCGGCGATCTGGATGCCGACGGCGACGCCGCGACCGGGCTTGATCTGGCCCTGTACGGCTTGTTCAACCAGCTGCGCTTTCTGCAGCTGATGCGTTCGTTCACCGCGTTCGACGAGGGCGCCGATGGCCTGGCGAAGCGGATCGCCAAGCCCCATCAGTACTTTGCCGTCACCAAGGCCATCGGCAGCACGGTCTCGGCGGTGGAGAGCAACGGCAAGGCCGGCGTCGTCTGGCACACCCAGGGCTCCGGTAAGTCGATGGAGATGGAGCTCTACGCCAACCTCGTCATCCGGCATCCCAAGCTGCTCAACCCGACCATCGTCGTCATCACCGACCGGAACGAACTCGACGGCCAGTTGTTCCAGGGATTCCGGCAGAGTCTGCTATTGCCGGACACCCCGAAGCAGATCCGGACCAGATCCGAACTGCGCCGGGAACTCTCGGAACGCATCACCGGCGGGATCTACTTCACCACCCTGCAGAAGTTCGGTCGCAGCAAGGAGGAACGAGAATCGGGAGCCGAACACCCGATGCTGACCGATCGGCGGAACGTCATCGTCGTGGTCGACGAGGCGCACCGTAGCCACTACGACGACCTGGACGGCAACGCCCGGCATCTGCGGGACGCGCTGCCGCACGCCACCCTCATTGCGTTCACCGGCACCCCGATCTCCTTCGCGGAGCGGAACACCAGAGCCGTCTTCGGTGACTACATCGACATCTACGACCTCACCCGTGCCGTGGAGGACGGCGCCACCGTTCCGGTCTACTTCGAGCCGCGGTTGATCAAGGTCGGCCTCGCCGCCGGCGTCACCGAGGAGGACCTCGACGCTGCGGCCGACGACGTCACCGACGGGCTCGACCTCGCCGAGCGCACCCGGATCGAACAGAGCGTCGCGGTGGTCAACGCGGTCTACGGCGCGCCCCGCCGGCTGACCGCGTTGGCAGAGGACCTGGTGTTGCACTGGGAGAGCCGGCGGGAGGCGATGCGCCCGCTGATCGAGGGAACCGGCAAGGCCATGATCGTCGGCGGCACCCGCGATATCTGCGCCAGGCTCTACGAGGAGATCATCACCCTGCGGCCCGACTGGCACGCCGACGAGCTCGACAAGGGGCGCATCAAGGTCGTGTACTCCGGCAGCGCCACGGACCAGGAGCCGATCAGCAAACACGTGCGACGCGAGTCGGAGAACGCCGTCATCAAGAAGCGGCTGCAGGAGATCGACGACGAGCTGGAGATCGTCATCGTCAAGGACATGATGTTGACCGGCTACGACTCGCCGCCGCTGCACACCCTGTACCTGGACCGGCCGCTCAAGAACGCCCTGCTCATGCAGACCCTCGCCCGGGTCAACCGAACCTTCCGAGGCAAGAACGCCGGGCTGCTGGTCGGGTATGCGCCCCTTGCCGACAACTTGCAGAAGGCCCTGGAGGAGTACACGTCTGCCGATCGGCACACCAAGCCGCTCGGCCGCAGCGTCGAGGACGCGGTGAGCCTGGTCAAGGAACTGCTGGGCAAGATCGGAGCCTTGCTGGGCGCCTTCGAGTGGAAGTCGCGCATCGTGCCCGGCAAGCCGAAGTCGCTGATCAACGCAGTCACCGCAACCGTCGACTACCTGCGGAGTCCGCTCACCCCCGGCAATCAGGTGGCCGACGGCGAGGAACCGCTGTCCGCGCAGTACCGGCGGTTGTCGGGCCAGTTGGCGCGTGCGTGGGCGTTGTGCACCGGCTCCGATGAGCTGACGCCGGTCCGCTTCGACGTCCAGTTCTACGAAGAGGTCCGGGTGTACATGGCGAAGTTCGACGCCGCGGACCGGGTCGCCCGCGGCGAACCGATTCCCGAGGAAATCCAGCGATTGCTGGCGTCGTTGATCGCCGAATCCACCATCTCCGGCGAGGTTCTCGACATCTACGGTGCCGCGGGGATGCCCAAGCCGTCGTTGAGCGACCTGAACCCCGACTTCATCACCAAGACCCAGCAGGCGGCCAACCCGCACCTGGCGATCGAGGCGCTGCGGAAGCTGGTCGCCGAGGAATCCGCGAAGGTCACCCGGAACAACGTGGTGCGGCAACGGGCGTTTTCCGAGCGGGTCAACGAGCTGATGACGAAATACACCAACCAGCAGTTGACGTCGGCCCAGGTGATCGCCGAACTGGTCGCGATGGCGAAGGAGATCTCGGCGGAAGGCAGCCGTGGCGCACACTTCACGCCGCCGCTGGACGATGACCAGCTTGCGTTCTACGACGCGGTGGCGCAGAACGAATCGGCGGTGACGGAACAGGGCGAGGGGGTGCTGGCGCAGATCGCCCGGGACCTGGTGGCTGTCATGCAGCGTGACGTCCGCACCGACTGGACGGTCCGAGAGGACGTTCGTGCCAGGTTGAGATCTTCGATCAAGCGGCTGCTGGTGAAGCACGGGTATCCGCCGGACAAGCAGCCGGCGGCGATCAAGCTGGTGATGGAGCAGATGGAGTCCATGGCGCCGCGGTACGCACAGATGAGGGGCTGAGGACGTCTTGATCTGATTCCCTATGGGGGTTGGGTTGTCAAGGGGGGGTCCCCGCGGGCTCGGGCTGCGCGTTGTACGGGCCGGGTCCCTCCCGCGTCAAGGGTGCTGCGCATCGCTGCGCGACGGCCTGCGGGCGCCCTTGACCCGGGAGCCTCTACCGGCCCTGGGGCAGGCGTTATCGGGC
>JBBQGJ010000383.1:0-6648 GCA_038322925.1 Mycobacteriales bacterium | reverse complement strand
GTTCACCTTTCCGGAACCCGCAGCCGCGGCTCTGGGGACAGCCTGGCGATACTCCCGGTTGCGGAGGGCGCCGGTGACGCCGGTCGCCCGTCCCGCGGATATCGACAAAGACGAGGCCAGGTCGCTGATCATCAGGGCGCTGACGGCCGGCGCCGAGTGGCTCGCGGCGGGGGACGTCGCCCGCCTGCTGACCTGCTACGGCCTCCCGGTCAGCCCGCAGCGCGTGGTCGGCGATGCCGACAGCGCGTTCGTTGGAGCCGGCCAACTCGGCTATCCGCTCGCGGTGAAGCTCGCCGAGGGTGGCGTGCACAAGACCGATGTCGGCGGGGTCCGCCTCGGCGTGCCGGACGAGGCCGAACTGCGGCGCGTCTTTGCCGAGCTGGCAGCGCTGTGTCCGGGCAGACCGGCGGTGTTGGTTTGCAGCCGATGACACCGGCTGGCACCGAGGTGATTCTCGGTGCCGTCCAGGACGATCAGTTCGGGCCGACGGTGATGATCGGTTCCGGCGGCATCCTGGCGGATGTGATCGCCGATCGAGCGTTCCGGCTCGCACCGCTCGGTCTGCAGGACGCCGAGGACATGCTCGCGGAATTGCGCACAGCAGTGCTGTTCGACGGATGTCGGGGCGCACCCACGGTGTCCCGAGCTGCTCTCGCCGACCTCGCCGTGCGCATCGGCGCATTGGCCGACGACCTCCCAGAAGTCGCCGAACGGGATCTGAACCCGGTGATCTGCCACGGCGAGAACCTGCTGGTCGTCGATGCCCGCGTGCGGGTGGCGGTCGCACCACCCCGACCGGATCCGCTCCTGCGCAACCTGTCCTGATCGGTGGTCCACCACCCGGACTCCTCCCGCCCTGATGATCCCGCCGGAGGCCGGAGGCGTCCGCGACGCCTTCCTGCCGCACCGCTACCGGCGTGACCCGTCCACGCGCGTCGCGCCCTGCCAGTGGTGAGCCGGAAACGTGTGGTTTGGGTGCGCCGTCTTACGCGATCTGGGGCGGATTTGATGCCGGTGACCGTACCGGCCGCGTCGCGCAGTTCGACGGGTTCGGCACCGCCCGGTCCTTCGCGACGCTCTACACAGGCGTGGCATTCTCCATCGCGATACGGCTGGCGGCCGCAGCAATGTGCGGTGATTCTGCCAAAGCAAGTCCCGGCCGTAGAGGTGGGCAAACAGAGGATCCGTTATCAATAGCACGCGACAAAGGTTGCCTTTTGTGGGGAGTAACGCCGAGTCGACTCCTTCACCGCTGTTCCGACTTGCTACGCCTCGACGAGAATCACCAAGGTTTCGGGCAGCACGCCGTCATATTCCATCGCGTCTGCCATCTCCTTCGTCTGCATGGCCGCCATGACCGCATCCATGTCCGCAACGTCCATCAGCACCGCGACCCGGGTTGGGTTCTGGGGGTCATCGAATGTTCGGATATTGGTGACCCCGAGCGGTCCGAAGACCTCCTCGCGTTTCGGCGAGGCCAGCCAATGATCTTTGTCTTTCACATCATGGTGGGCGACAACAGTGGGCATGGCCTCTCCTAGGGTTGCAGCAACGCGATCATGGAACTTCCATCGTTGACTTCAAGCCGTCCCTAGGCAACCGCCGTTTGGGCTGGTCAGGTACACGGCCGAGAGCTCGAGTGCCGTCGCATCGATGGCCTGCCGGTCATGGCAGTCTGCTCTTCCATGAGACCCATCCTGTCGGGTAGGCCTTGAAGCCGGTAGCGAAGAGTTCGTCGACCCGCTGCCGCCGGTCTCAGCATCATGGGCTCGATGGCCTTGGAGGTGCAGCCTCCTGCTTGGCAGTGAGTTTCAGGCCTTTCAAGATGGCCGGGATACCCCCGGCGAGCAGATCACCGATCTTTTGATTTGATGACCAGCTGTCTGTCCGCAATGCCATCGGCATGATCGAGACCAGCTGCTCAATGAGCTGACGGCCCCTCCATAGCGATGCCCAAGAGAAACTCGAAGAACGCATCGATACGGGCGAGCTCGACGTCACGGATCTCAGCGATGTCCGCAACTGTGTCTCGCTTGATCGGTCGCATCACGGCGGTATACGGTATATGCAACGCCACGGCTCTCGTATCCGACCGCTTCTGCGATTTCTGAGAAATTCTTGCCTTTGAGGTGAAGGCAACCGCGCGACGTTCATTTATCCCTGGACTGGACATCGCTAGGCATTCGCCACCTTGAGTTCCGAGTCCGGCGTCTCCGACTATGAGTACATCCGCTGCCCTACTCCACCAGATCAGCTTCCGGACCTTGAGGGCCACCGCTAATACGGAGCAGGAGATAGCCGCCGACGCGATCGCTCATGTCGCGCGTGGCTGGGCCGTTTACCCGCTGTCCCTGCGACAAGCTGCCCGCATCGGCAATTGGGAGCCCCTAGCAACCACCGACCCCGACCGCATCCGCCTCCGCCGATGCCTGGACGGCGGCGCCGGACTAACGTCGGGCTGGCGTGTGGGCGTGTGGGCCTCGTCGTGGTCGACCTCTTCTGCGGGAGGGCTATCCGCGTCGCGTGGTCACTTCCGCAGTTTGCGGACCAGGCCGGTGGCCTGCTGGGTGGTGAGGTGGGGGAGGTAGCTGCGGGTGATGGCGGCGGCGATGGCGGGCAGCGCGACGGGGTCGGGGTAGGCCATCCAGCGGGGCTGGTAGTCGGGTTGGAATTTGGCTTTGAAGTCGAGCAGGGAGCGGAATCCGTACACCGGTTCCAGGGTGCGGCTGAGCAGGTCCAGGAATCGTTGCAGGGGCTCGGCGGTGGCGCCGCGGTCGACCCGGGCGAGCGGCGCCCCGGACAGGCTCAGATACTCCGCGCCCTGCGTTTTCAGGTCCCGCGCGGCGGAGGCGATGAGGAATTCGATGACACCGGGCAGGCTGCCCGGCCGGCGGCGCATGAAGTCCAGGGTCCAGGCCACCGTTCGCCCGTCGCGGTAGACCGGTAGCCAACTGGTGACGGCGTGCACGGTCCGGGAGTTGTCGACGGCGATCAGGCAGCGCACCTGATCGTCGGCCAGCTCGTCCAGTCCGCCGAGGGTGAACCCCATTTCCGGTAGGCCCTTGTCGGCGACCCATTCCTCGGAGATCGCGGCGATCTGCTCGGTGATCACCAATGGTGCGTGCCGGTAGGTGATCCATTGCGCGGTGATGCCGTTCTTGGCGGCCCGGTTGACGGCGCTGCGGATGTCCTGCCATCTCTTCCCGGTGAAGCTCAGGTCGGCGAGCGGGACGATGGTTTCCTCGGCGACCTGCACGCTGCGCCACTGCAGGTCGTGTTCGGCGACGTCCCTGGTGGCGGTGGTGACCGCGTACAGGCAGGCGGTCAAGCCCCGGTCGACGCAGAAACCGGCGAAACCGGTGACCGTGTCACGAAAGTCTTCCGGCGCGCCGACGGGATCAGCGGCGGTGACCGCGACAGCGCCGACCACCCGGTAGGCGACGTAGCCACGGCCGTCGGGGGTGAACCAGTAGCTGTTGCCCCGCCACAGGGTCATGTAGGAGAACGACGACCCGCCACGGGCGGTGAGCAGGTTCCGGGCGTGCGCGTGGTCCCCGGTGAAGGTGTCGGCCCGGTTCCGCCCGAACGACAGGGCCAGTCCCGCCGCGAGCACGAGTAGGACGAGGACGCCGGGCCATTCGTACAGCACCGTGGCCACCGGCCGGGTGGGCAGGAACAGCGGGTCGATCTCGGTCAGGTAGGCCGGTGGCACGAACCGGGTCGGCAACGCCAGCAGCAGGTCGCCGACCGTGGGCGGCCGGTCGAAATCCGAGCTGAGGACAGCGGAGCCGGCGACGAACACCGCCGAGACCGCCGCGATGGTGGCCAGCACGATCGCCGTGAGCCGGCGGTAGGTGCCGCGCGGTGCCCGGACGTCGAACGAGGAGCGGGTGACCAGCAACAGCCCGGCGACCAACGCCGGGACGGCCAGCGGCAGCAGGACCGCCGCCACGCTGAGAGTGCGGCTCAGACCACCGAAGGCCACCAACTGGTCCTCGGGGACACCGAACGCCTGGGCGGCCAACAGGACCGCCAGCCCGGTCAGCGCCACGTTGACCAGCAACGCCACCCACCACGCCGCGCGTCGGCCGCGGCGCAGTCCTTCCGCGCTGATCAGCAACAGCAGCACCGGCAGCAGCGTCATGATCGACGGACCCAACCCGGACAGGGTCAGCTGCGCCCGCAGTGCCCGGCAGTCGTCGCCGGTCGCCGGGTTCGCGCACACCTGTTGCACCGTGTCCGGACTCGGCGGCGGAACCAGGACCAGGTACCGCAGCACCGACAGCGGACCGATCGCCGTGTCCGAGACGGCGGCGATCACCGGTCCCAACGCCAGGGTGGCGACCACCAGCGCGACCAGCACCCGGCGTTCCGTCCGGGATGCAGTACGTGTCGGCGGCCGGGCGGAGCGGCCCAGCAGCAGCGGCCCGATCAACAGCCCGGTGACCGCGGCGACCAGCCGGAAGACATCCGTCAGAGCACCCGAGTAGGCAACCAGCAGCGCCGAGACGAGCAGCAGGAACAGCCGGATCCGTCGCCTCCACAGCGTCGACATCCGACAGCTGAAGGCCATCGCGACGCCCACCGCGGCCCCGCCGGGACCGACGACTAGGCCATGGGAAATCTGCTCCGCCCATTGGTCCCCGGCGACCGAGGCGAGCCACACCACACCGGACCCGATCACCGTCCCGGCGACTTGCGCGACGAACAGCAGCAACCCGACCCGGCCGACGCCCAGACGTCGTTCCGCCGGAACAACCAACACCAGCAGCAGCACCGAGGCGGTCAGATAGCCACCCAGATCCGCGCACCACGCCGCCGACGTGAGCGGCGTCCACCAGCGGCCCTGCGTCAACGCGTCCGGACCCACACCCACGGCGGCCAGCAACTCCGCCGACGGGCCGTTCACCAAACTCCCCGTGGCAGCGCCCACCACCCACAACACCACGACCAGCGCCACCGTTAACGGGGCCCGCCGCAACACCGCCGCCAGGCCGAGCGGCGAACCGGAAGCTCTGGTTGCCCATGCCGACCACCTGTTCGGCGGCGACGCCGTCACCTCGACGTCACCGGGACGAGACCGCGACGGTCATCGTCTCGAGGCGCGAGCAATCCAGAACGCACCGACCCACCGCGACGTCAGCCTCCTGACCTGTCCGTTGCACGACTGCCCGGCCGGGTGAAGCACGCCAGGCGGCTCGGCGCCGACGGTACAAGTCCGCCCGAGATCTTTGGGGCCGCGCGCACGCGAGCCGGCGGGCAAAGGAGCCGACACCGGCGAGACCACGACCGCCGCGGCGCCATCGAGTATCCCCACGACGGACACCGACAGGGCCGACGACCGCATGGCGACCCCAGCGGTATGACGGCCGGGTTTCCGCGGTCCACGTGGCCGGATGTCCCGGACGGCTGCGGGGGGGCTCGCTCACCGGGGCAGGGACAGCACGCCGAGGGCAACGATGCAGATGGTGATCAGGGCGATCACCACGAGGTAGGTGGAGCTGACGACGCGGCCGGCGGCGTAGTCGCCCATCAGTTTCCGGTCCCTAGCGATGCCCGACATGTACGCCAGTAACGGCAGCAGCAGCACCGCGTTGATCACCTGGGTGCCCACCAGGATCGGGACCAGGGAGATGCCGGGGATCAGCACCAGACCGGCGCCGATGACGGTCACCGTACCGAAACTGGCGTAGAACAACGGGGCGTCGCGGAACGAGTCGTCCAGCGCGGCTGGACGCCCGGCGATGTCGCTCACCGAGTAGGCGGTCGACAACGGCAGGATCGACGCGGCCAACAGGGCCGCGCCGATCAAGCCGAACGCGAACAGTTCGGTGGCGATCCGACCGGCCAGCGGTTCCAACGCCACGGCGGCGTCGGACGCGTCGGTGATGGAAATGCCCTGGGCGTGCAGCGTCGCCGCGCACGAGATCACCACGAAGAAACCGATCACCCCGGTCAGCACCGCCCCGGTGATCACGTCGACGCGGAGCAGTCCCAGGTGGTGCGGGGTGAGTTTCTTGTCCACCGAATAGGACTGGATGAACGCCAAACCCCACGGCGCCAGCGTGGTGCCCAGCGTCGCGGTGCAGATCAGGATCGCGTCGCTGCTGGTCGGCAACGTGGGCACGACCAGCCCATGCAACGCGGCGCCCCAATCCGGACCGGCCAACACCCCGGCGCCGACGTAGGCGATGAACACCGCGGACAACGCCAGCAGGATCCGTTCGACGCGCCGGAACCCGCCGCGCAGTACCAGCACCGACACCAGCACCGCGGCCACCGGAACGGAGATCACCCTGGGTACCCCGAAGATCTGGCAGCCGGCGGCGATGCCGGCGAATTCGGCGGTGGTGGTGCCCACGTTCGCCACGAACAACGCGGTGATCGACAACACCCCCGCGCGGGCGCCGTACCTTTGCCGGATCAGTCCGGCCAGACCCTGCCCGGTGACCACGCCGATCCGGGCGCCGAGGTCCTGGAAGAGCACCAACGCGATGGTCGAGACGGCCAGTACCCACAGAAAGGTGTACCCGTAGTCGGTGCCCAGTACCGAGTAGGTGGTGATCCCGGCGGGGTCGTCGTCCGACAGCCCCGCCAGCAGACCGGGGCCCACCACGGCGGCCAGCCCCGCCAGCCCGGTGAACCGGG
>JBBQGJ010000382.1:0-6670 GCA_038322925.1 Mycobacteriales bacterium | reverse complement strand
AGCGCGAGCGGCGGTACTTCGTCCCTGGCCGGCGGTGCAGGACTGAGATCGCCGGTGACGTAACGGATCAGCTCGCGAAAGACAAGCAGACTGACGCCGTATCCCATCCAGATGACGCCCGTGGTCCGGGCCCGATCGATGCCTTCATCGCAGACCCTTCTGGCCTGATCGAGCCAACCCGCGTAGTACAGGGTCGAGGTCAGGTTGTGCGCCGTGCGCAGTTCGGTCAACAGGTCCCCGGAAGCTTTGGCGCGGGCCAGCGCGGACGCGAGCAGGTCCGCGGCCGTGTCGGGCTCGTCGACCTCGAGCAGGGCCAGCGTCGTCAGGGCGTCCGCTTCCGCGTCGGCGACCCCCAGCGCGCGGGATTCGGCGACAGCTCGCTCGGCCGCCTCCCGGGCGACGTCGTCCAGGTCCGAATTCAGCGCCGACCTGGCCTGGGCGGCGAGCACCCTGGCGCGGTCGACCGACGGCTCTTCGGCGTCGAGCACCGTCAACGCCTCGGTGGCGCGCTCGAAGGCCTCGGTGGCGTGGTCGGCATCGACCAGGTAGAACGCCGCAGCCGGCGTGAGTAGGGCGGCTCGCAGGGCATCGCACTGTGCCAGCGCCGACCGGGCCAGGGCAGCGGCGCGCCCCGGCTGGCCGTCCCGGCTGGCGGCGGAGGCCGCGGACATGGTGATCTCGACCCGGTCCTGCCCCACGACGTGCTGCGCGTCCGGCACGGCATCCCACAGTTCGAGCACCGTTTCCAGCCGTCGCAATTCCTCGGCGGGGGCCAGCACATCGGCCGCCTCCCGAGCCGCGGCATAGGACGCGGCAAGCGCCGCCGGCAGGTCGTGGCTGCGGAGCGCGTGATGGGCGAGTTCCGCTTGCGAGCCGAGGGAAGGGTCGGCCTCGAGCGCCCGGCGGTAGGCCCGGTGCAGGCTGGATTGCTCACTGGGCAACAGGTCCGAGTACACCGCTTCGGACAGCAACGCGTGCCGGAAGGCGATCCATTCGGCCTTCTCGCTGAGCAGCACGTTGTGGGCGACGGCCTCGCGGAGCGCTGCGTCGAACGCGGCGGGCTCGGCGAAGGCGGGGTCCGTGCTGGCCACCGCCCACAGCAGCGCCTCGGTGACGCGTCGACCCGCCACCGACGCGATCCCCGCCAGGCGTTGCACCCCGGGGCCGAGTTGCTCGAGCCTGGCGTGCAGGACATCGGCAAGGGAACCCGGTAGCTCTGCGGAGTCGACGCCGCACTCAAGCAACTCCTCGGCGAAATACGCGTTGCCCTCGGACCGGGCAAGCACCCGCTGGAGCGCAGCTTCGGGAAGATCGGCGCCGGTGACGGCAACAACGAATTCGGCGAGCTCGTCGTGGGTGAACGGCGGCAGTTGAAGGTGATCGACGCTGGGATGACGGAGTAGTTCGGCCAGCAAGGGCCGCAGCGGATGTCGCCGGTGCAGATCGTCGGTGCGGTAGCTCCCCACGATCAGCAGCTGTTCGGTCCGCAGCCGGGCCAGCAGGAAACGGAGGACGTCGCGGCTGGACGGATCCGCCCAGTGCAGGTCCTCGATGATCATCACCAGGGGCCGCTTGGGGGTGCCGGCGGCGGCCAGCACGGCGGCCATTCCGTCGAACAGCTGCAGCCGCGCCACCTGCTCCGCGGTGCCGTCCGGCGGCTCGGTGGTTCCGCTGTCCACCAAACGTCTCAGGGCCGGCCTCGCCGCGATGACGTCCTCCACCGCCGGACCCAACGAGCGCAGCTGCGCCAATGCCTCAGCGAACGGCAGGTAGGGCAGGCCCACGTCCCCGAGATCGATGCAATGGCTGACCACGACAAGGGCCCCTGACGCAGTGGCCACTTCGGCCATCCTGGTGAGCAGCCGGGTCTTACCGACACCAGCGTCACCCGACAGCAGGATCGCCCCGGGTTCGCCTGACGCCGCACGCCCGAGCGCCGAGCGGAACCGCTCCAACTGCTCGTGACGTGCGACGAACGGCGTCCCCGCCGCGGACCTGGCCATGGGCTCCATACTGGCAGCTACCACCGACAGTGCCGCTCTCCCTTGGGCCGCTCTCCCTTGGGCTGTCCTCCCTTGGGCGGCTCCCCGTTGGTGGGCGCTCATTCGGCTCGGTCCGCGTGGGGCGCTCGCAGTTGATCCGCCGGCCGGTCGACCGGTCCTGGCCTCTGTGTCCCACTCACGCCATCGCCGTTACCGACCAGCACCCGGTACTTCTGCCACGATCACGCCGCGTGTGCTCGATCCTTGGGCGAGCTCGCCGTGCCGGCGCGGCCGCCCACAACTAGTGATTCCATGGCAACCGGGACGACCTCGGCCGTCTTGGCATTGACGGTGTCGGCGCCGGCGAGCTGGGTGCCCGCCACGGTCGTTGTCCGATGCGCGGCCACCGCGGCGGGCGCCCGGCGCTGCCACCACCGAGGCTTGTTCGTGCCGTGAATGCGACGGAAGTCGGCGCGCAGCCGCTCCTGCCGGTAGTTCAGCTCGGCCTCTAACCCGAGACCCAAGTTCATCGTCATGGCCATCTCCCTTGCCCGCTCAGCGAACCGGTGCTCGCTGTCGTAGCCACGAGAGTCCCGCTAAGAGCGGGGCCGCCACATCGGTCGTTCACGCCGCGGATTCACCCGTCGACCTCAGATGTCGGACCATGACGGTCTGAGGCGCCTTAGCTACCGGCGATTAGCTCGCGACCGCGGTACCGAAACGCTTCTCGCTCCGGGCCCGAGCCTTGGCCGCCTCCTCGTCGCGGTCCTTGGGCGGCGCGTGCGTCACCAGGTCCTCCAGCAGGTGCCTGGTGATGTGCGCGATCTCGGCGACGGCGCGGTCGAAGGCGAGCTGGTTCGTGACGGATGGTTTCGTCGTTCCGCTCACCTTGCGCACGTACTGCAATGCGGCCGCGTGGACCTCGTCATGGGTGGCCGGAGGGTCGAAGTTGTGCAGGACTCTGATGTTTCGGCACATGTCACCAGGGTGGCACACGCCCGGGCGGGATTCATCTGTCGATGTCACCGGGAGGATTCACCCGTTCGCCGGAGTGTGCCGACCAACCTCCACGACGACCAACCTGCACGACTAGAGCCTCGCAATGGCGGGCGCGGGTCCCGCGTGGAGGCGGACATGAAGATCGGTTTGCACGTCGCGGACTTCACCTATCCGGATGGTCCGGCCGGGCTGCGGGACGACCTCTCGCGCATCGTCACCACCGCAGAGGAGGCCGGGTTCGGCAGGGTGAGCGTGATGGACCACCTCTGGCAGATCGGCTTTCTCGGCCCGCCCGAGCACGAGATGCTCGAGGCGTACACGACCCTGGGCTATCTGGCCGCGCGCACCTCGGAGGTGGAACTCGTCTCCTGGGTGACAGCGGTCGTCTACCGGGAGCCGGGGATGCTCGCGAAACTGGTCAGCACGCTGGACGTGCTGTCCGGCGGACGCGCCTGGCTCGGCATCGGCGCCGCCTGGAACGAAGCGGAGGCGCGCGGCCTGGGCTTGCCGTTCCCGCCGACCGCCGAGCGGTTCGAGCGGCTGGAGGAAACGCTGCAGATCTGCCTACAGATGTGGAGCGAGGACGACGGTCCCTACGAGGGCCGGCACTATCAGCTGGCGCGGACGCTCAACTCCCCGCAGTCGCTGCGGCGTCCGCACCCGCCGATCCTGATCGGTGGGAGCGGGGAGAAGAAGACGCTGCGCCTGGTCGCGAAGTACGCCCAGGCCTGCAACCTTTTCGGGACGCCGGAGGTCAAGCACAAGCTCGAAGTGCTGCGCGGGCATTGCGAACGGGTGGGCCGGAACTACAACGACATCGAGAAGACGGTGATGACATCGCTGGATCCCGGCGAGAACGGTGAGAACGTCGACGCCATTCTCCAGCAGCTGCAGCACTATGCGCGGCTGGGCATCTCGGAGGCCCGCGGCATCGTGCCCGGCGTCTGGAAGCTGAGCCCGCTGAAGATCCTGGGCAAGGAGGTGGTCCCGACGATCGCCGATTGGTGAACCTTCGGGCACCCCGGCCGAATCCCAACACCCGTGATGCCGACCACACTCGCGTCCGGTTCAATAGCCCTATGGATCCACGCGCAGGACAGCCTGCTCAGGCCAGCGATCTCGTTGATGTCGACGCCGTCCTGGCGGCGTACGAGGACCTGCACCCCGATGTGTCGAACCCGGATCAACGGGTCGCCTTCGGGACGTCGGGTCACCGCGGCTCGAGCCTGGACACCGCCTTCAACCGGGACCACATCCTGGCGATCACCCAGGCCATCTGCGAGTACCGCGCCGAACAGGGCACCGACGGGCCGCTGTTCCTGGGTGCCGACACCCACGCGCTTTCCGGTCCGGCCACCGCCACGGCGCTGGAGGTACTGGCCGCGAACGGCGTCACCGTCATGCTGGACGCCAGCGACGGCTACACCCCGACGCCGGCCGTCTCGCACGCCATCCTGAAGGCGAACCGCAAGCGCACCAGCCGGCTGGCGGACGGCATCGTCGTCACCCCCAGCCACAACCCGCCCCGGGACGGGGGCTTCAAGTACAACCCGCCCAACGGCGGCCCGGCGGACAGCGACGCCACGTCGGTGATCGCCGCGCGGTCCAACGACATCCTGGCCGGCGGACTGTCCGACGTGAAGCGGATGGACTACCAGTCGGCGAAGAACGCCGACACCACCGGCTACTACGACTTCGTCTCCGGCTACGTCGGTGACCTGGAAAACGTGCTCGACATCGACGCCATCCGTGACGCCGGCGTCCATATCGGCGCCGACCCGCTCGGCGGCGCGTCGGTGGCGTACTGGAGCGCCATCTCCGAGCGACTCGGGTTGGACCTGACCGTGCTGAACACGACGGTGGACCCCCGCTGGCCGTTCATGACCCTGGACTGGGACGGCAAGATCCGGATGGACTGCTCGTCCCCGTACGTGATGGCCTCGGTGGTCGCCAAGGCCGCCAGCTACGACATCGCCACGGGCAACGACGCGGACGCGGACCGGCACGGCATCGTCACCCCCGACGCGGGGCTGATGAACCCCAACCATTACCTGGCCGTGGCCATCGACTACCTGTACAGCCATCGCAGCGAGTGGGGCGCCGACATGGGCGTCGGCAAGACGCTGGTGTCGTCCTCGATGATCGACCGGGTGGTCGGGCAGCTGGGTCGCAAGCTGGTCGAGGTGCCGGTCGGGTTCAAGTGGTTCGTGCCGGGGCTGATCGACGGATCCATCGGGTTCGGTGGTGAGGAATCCGCCGGGGCGTCGTTCCTGCGCAAGCGAGGCACGGTGTGGACCACCGACAAGGACGGCATCCTGCTCGCGCTGCTGGCCTCGGAAATCAAGGCGGTGACGGGAAAGTCGCCGAGCGAGCGGTACCGCGAGCTGACGGCGCAGTTCGGCGATCCGGCGTATGCCAGGGTCGACGCGCCCGCGACGAAGGCCGAGAAGGCCAAGCTGGCCAAGCTCTCTCCCGGGGACGTCAAGGCCGATGTACTGGCCGGGGAGAAGATCACTGCGCGACTGGTCACCGCCCCGGGTAACGGCGCCGCCATCGGCGGGTTGAAGGTCACCACCGAGAACGCCTGGTTCGCGGCGCGGCCGTCCGGCACCGAGGATGTCTACAAGATCTACGCAGAGTCGTTCAGGGGACCCGAGCATCTCAAGCAGGTGCAGGAGGAGGCCCGCGAGGTGGTGTCGGCGGCACTCGCCGGGTAGCTGTCGCACGTTCCCGCTCCAGATTACCGCGACTGGTTGGAGCACCCGCTCGACGGACCAGAGGCTTTCGGGGTGAGGGAACTGGTGCTCTCGGCGTTTCTCCGTGTGGTGACCAATCATCGCGTTTTCAGCACGCCAACGCCCGTGGATACTGCGCTGGAATTCTGCGACGTCGTGCGCGATTCGCCGGCCACTGTGATCGTGCGGCCAGGTGAGCGGCATTGGCCCATCTTCGCCCGAGCTGTGTGCGCGAACGCCGGCTCGCGGAAATCTCGTCCCTGACGCGTATCTCGCTGCCCTCGCCATGGAGAACGGCGCGACCTTCGTCACCCATGACCGTGGGTTCGCCAGGTTCCGAAGTGTTCGGTTGTTGGATCCGCTCGCGGATTGACCGACGACTGCGGAGCGCACTTCGCCGGCGATCAGCCGGCGATCCGATCCAGTGCGGCCGAGGCGTGCGGGGAAAGCTCGATGTCCGAGTGGGCACGTTCCTCGACATGAGCGAGCCGGCCATCCGGGGTGATGCCGTAGAGCCGGGTGCTGCCCACCACGGGCGGCGCGGTAGGGGTGCGCCAGCCAACATCGGTGGACAGCGCCCAGCTGGCGACCGAGCGCGCCTGCCCGTAGAACACCTCGACCCGGCCAACCGCGTGAGCCACCAGCAGCTCGATGGAGCCGTCAGGCTGCGGACGCCAGTAGCCCGCTTCGCGTTCGCCCGGCCCGGTGACCGAGCCGTCCGGCCCGAGTAGCCAGCTGACCGACTCGTACGTCAGGAATGGCCGACCGTCGTGGGCGATCGTGATCTGCTGACCGAACTGGGGGTCCTTGACGCCCGGATCGTTCCCGAAAACCCCTGTGCCGCGCCAGATGCCGACCAGTGGGAGCAGCGGTTGGCAGGCCGGATGAAGCGTCGGGCCGAAGCGCAGGTTCGCGGTGTCCTCGGGCACCGGCAGTGGGGCGGTGTCGCCGATG
>JBBQGJ010000381.1:0-6693 GCA_038322925.1 Mycobacteriales bacterium | reverse complement strand
GGCGAGTGATGGGCTGAGCCGGTACTGCCGGACATCCGGCGCCGCCCCGCGCCGGGCACGATGCGATGCGGCGCGCCCGGCGCCGGATCGAATTCGGGGGCCGCCATGACGCCGCACGGACCAGAGACGGCGGCGTCCGCTCCGACCCACGGCGCCGTTGCCTCATGATCATCCCGACGATCGACGCGGGGCTGGAGGCGTTGCTGCGCAACGGGTTACCGCTTCCGGAGACCCTCGGCGACGTCTCGTTCGAGTCGCCGTCCGGCACCTGGTCGGCGCAGCTCAACCGGATCACCGTGAACCTGTTCCTGTTCGGCGTTGGCCGGTCCAGCCAGCAGCCGCGGCCGGCCACCGACCGGGTGGTCGACGGGCGGGTGCAGCGCCGTCAACCGATCCCGATGCTCGAGCTGCACTACCTGGTCTCGGCCTGGGCCGGGGTGGTGCGCGACGAGCACCAACTGCTCGGGGATGCCCTCGGCTGCCTCATCGACACCCAGGTGCTGCCGGCCCGGCACTTCCCGGTGGAGCTGACCGCGGCCGTGCAGCTGGCGATTGCGCCGTACGACAACACCCGCGCCAAGGACGTCTGGGCGACGGTCGGCGGAGCGATCAAGCCGTCGTTCGAGCTGGTCGTCACCACGGCGGGGGACGCGCTGGAGTTCGTCGAACTCGCGCCGCCGGTCGAGCGGATCTCGGCCATGGTCGCCCCGCATCCGCATCCAGATCAGCCCCGGCCAGATCGACAGCCCGACCGGCAGCTCCAGCCGGATCATCAGCCGCAGTCGCGGCCCGGGAGCTGATCGGCGTGCGGGTCAGCTCCGATTCCACCCTGGTCGACCTGGCTCCCGGTTCGTCCGCGGACATCGTCCTTGACGTGATCAACACCGGGGCGGTGATCGACGGCGTCACCGCCAGGGTGGTCGGGCTGCCGGAGCGGCAGGTGAGCACGACACCGCCGGTGCTGGCACTGTTTCCGGAGGCCACGGGCCGGATGACGGTCAACCTCGGGCTGCCGCCGGCGTTCCCGGCCGGGCGCCATCCGGTCACGGTCGAGGTGCATTCCCGGCAGGCGGGCACCGCGCCCGAGTACCTCGATCTGGACCTGCTGGTGCCGCCGCAGGCGGCCTTCGAGATCTTCAGCCGGCCGCAGGTCGCGCGGGCGCACCGCACCGCGCGGTTCGTGCTGACCGTCAGCAACAACGGCAATGTGCCGCTCGACGTGGTGCTCAGTGCGGTGGACGCCGAGAAGGCGCTGACCATCACCTTCGGCCCGGGGCGGGTGACCGTCGAACCCGGACGGGCCTGTGACGTCGTGCTCGAGATCCGTGGCCCGCGAATGCTTCTCGGTTCCGAGATCGATCGGCCGGCGGCCGTGACGGCTACCGCCGTCCGGACGCTGGTGGACGCGCCGGACGGGGACCTTCTCGCCGAGCCGATCCCTCGGCAGTTCCCGGAGCCGATCCCTCGGCAGTTCCCGGAGCCGATCCTTCAGCCGCCCGCCGACCCGGACGGCGAGGATCCCGACGGGGACGCACCGGACGCGCAGACAGTCACCGTCACCCTGCGCCAGCGCCCGTGGCTCACCCGGGGGCTGCTGACCGCGCTGATCCTGCTGGCCATCATCGGGCTCTGGGCGGCGCTGTTCCTGTTCGGGTTGCGCGAGGTGTTCGCCCAGGACCCGGCCACGAAAACGGCGCCCAAGTCGTTCTTCGCGGCGACGGTGATCCTGGCCGGCTCCACCCAGGGCGCGCAGGCCGCCCAGGTCGCACCGTCCGCGTTGTCCGCGCCGCCGACCCCGGCAGCGCCGGTCGGGGGTGAGCGGACTTCGCCGGCCGGCGATGCCACGCAGTCCTCGCCCTCGAGCTCAGCGCCGCCACCACCCGGCCCGCCGCCACCACCCGGCCCGCCGCCCCCCGGCGCGTTGCCCAAGGACGGCGCCATGCCGCCCGGGTTGGGCGGCACGATCGCCGGGACGGTACGAGCGGCGAGCAGCGGTGAACCGGTCGGGCGCATCCTGGTCGACGCGCTCCGGCAGGATGCCGGCGGGAACCTGGTGCTGCAGAGCTCGGTCGCCACCCAGGCCGACGGGTCCTACCAGTTGGCCGGACTGTTCCCGACCCAGTACGCGCTGCGGTTCTCCGCGGACGGTTTCACTCCCGTCTATTACCCGAGCGCCGCCGACCAGTCCGGTGCGGCGCAGGTGACGGCGACCGTCGGACAGGTCACCGCCGGGACCGACGTGGTGATTGCCGGGCTGCCGGCGTCCGTCACCGGGTCGGTCGATCTCGGCGACACCCTGCAGCCACTGGTCACCACCGTCGCCGTCCGGGCGACCCAGGGGCCCACCGCGGGTCAAGACGTGGCCACCACCACGACCGACGCCGCCAACGCCTACTCGATCCCCAACCTGCCCGCACCGGCGGTGTACGAGCTCAGCCTGACCGCCCCGGGTTACCAGCCGAGCATCGTCACCACCTCGGTGGACGGCGGTGCGGCGCGGATCCAGCCCGCCGTGCTGCTCAGTGCCGGCAACGGTTCGATCTCCGGCACGGTCACCGACGGCACCACCCCGTTGGGCGGCATCACCGTCGCGACGACGGTGAACAGCACCGTGGTGTCCACCGGGACCCCGACCACCGGCCAGGTGGGCCAGTTCGTGCTGGGTGACCTGCCGACACCGGCCACCTACGTGCTCACCGTCAGCGGCCCCGGCCACGGCCAGGCCACCGTGGTGGTCGATCTTGGTCCCGGCGAACAGAAGGCCGACCTGGCCGTGACGCTCTCGGCGGGCACCGGGACGGTCACCGGGCAACTCGTCGACACCGCCGGAGCGGGTATCGGCGGCGCCACCGTCAGCGTCGGGGGGATGGCCAATCCGCCGACCACCAACACCTTGACGGCCGGTGCGGTTGGCTCGTTCTCGCTGTCCGGGCTGCCGTCGGGCGGCGGGCTGACGCTGACGTTCACGCATCCGGGGTTCGCCGAGACCACCGTGCCGGTGCCGCCGGGCACTGCCGGTCCGCTGACGGTGACCATGGCCGGCTCGCAGGGCCGGATCGCCGGCACCGTCACCAGTGCGGCCGAGACGCCGATCTCCGGCGCAACGGTGACCGCTACCGACGGGCAACGGACCTGGCCCGTCACGTCCACTGCGGGATCGCCGGGTACCGCCGCCGGCGGTTACGTGATCACCGAACTGCCCGCGGGGCCGTTCACCGTCACCGCAAAGGTCGGCGACGGCCCGTCACAGACGGCGCTGGTCACGGTGACCGCCGGGGCGCAGGCGACCGTCGACTTCGTCATCCCGGACGGCACGTAGCCGTGCGCGTGCAGGTCACCCCGGAACGGGTGGAGCTCAGCGAGGACAACGCCGTCGAGGTCTTCGTGACGGTGCACAACACCGGCAGCCTGATCGGCGGGTACCACCTGCGGGTGCTGGGCGCCGACCCTTCCTGGGTGGTGCTGGAGACGGAGAACCTCTCGCTGTTCCCTGACACCGCGGATACGGTCCGGGCACTGATCCGGATCCCGCCCGGCGTTGCCGCCGGGGAGCGGCGGATCGCCGTCCAGGTGCGGGAACTCACCCCGCCGCAGGCGATCGCGATTGCAGAGGTGGAACTGGTCGTCCCGCCGAGTGAGGCGCTGAAACTGACCCTGACCCCGATGACGGTGGTCGGCAGCAGCTCGGGCACGTTCGGGGTGATCTTAGAGAATTCAGGAAACACCACGATTGTCGCGCCGCTGGCCGGCACCGACGCCGAAGACGTGCTGCGCTTCCGGTTCGTCCCGCCGACGCTGACGCTGGCCCCCGGCGACCAGGCGATCGCGGATCTGAAGGTCAAGGGACCCAGGCGGTGGTTCGGCTCCCCGGTGGTCCGCGCGTTCGGCATCGGCCTGCAACCACCGACCGGTGCTGTGCCGACCGGTGCTGTGCCGACCGGTGCTGTGCCGCCCGCTGTGCCGCCCGGAGCTGTTCCCCCCGGAGCTGTGCCGGCCGGAGCTGTTCCCCCCGGAGCTGTTCCCCCCGGAGCTGTGCCGGCCGGAGCTTCGCAGTCGGATGCGTCGCCGACGGCCGCCGCCGCGGCAACCCCGCCGGGCACCGGCAAACCGCTGGCCTCCGACGAACCGCTGGCCACCGGCACCCTGCTGCAGAAGCCGCGGCTGAGCCGGGGTGCGCTGTCGTTGCTCAGCCTGCTGCTGGCGGCGACAGTGTTCGCCACCGTCATCACCATCGCGTTCAGTGCGCTGGTCGGGCAATCCGCGCAGGACCGGGACCTGGCCATCCAGGTGGCCGCCGCGCGGAATTCCGTGGCGATCGCCGGCACCTCCACGCTCGGCGGCACCGTCGTGCTGCTGACCGACGGGGCGCCGGTGGCCGGCGTGACGGTGGAACTGTTCGACGCCGCGGCGACCACCACCCCGGTCAAGCAGACCGCGACCGGTGACGACGGCAGCTGGAAGATCGACAACCTGCCCAGCGGGTCCTACCTTTTCCGGGTCAGCGGCGCGGGTTTCGTGCAGATCTGGTACCCGCAGGCGTTGTCGGCCTCGGACGCCACGGTGATCACCGTGCAGGTCGGGCAGCAGGTCACCGACCTACAGGTCACCCTGGGCGGGCTGCCGGCGTCGGTGTCGGGGCAGGTGGTGGGTGGCGATGTCGCGGGCGCGGTGCTCACCGTGCAGGTGCCGGTGGAGTTCCTGCCGCCCGACCCCACCGATGTTGCTGCTGTGGCCGCCAAGCCGCCCGCGGGCGGCGACCCCGGCGGCGCGGTGCTGAAGACCGTGCCGATCGGCTCGGACGGCGCGTTCGAGGTGACGGACATTCCCTCCCCGCGGGTCTACGACCTGGTCGTCACCAAGCCCGGCTTCGCCACCGAACAGCAGCGCATCGACCTGGCCGCCGGCGAGTCCCGCACCGACGTGCAACTGCGGCTGCGCACCGGTGACGGACTGATCAGCGGGACGGTCAGCGGACCCGACGGTCCGCTGGGCGGCGCGGTGATCACCGCGACGACCGGCTCGAACAAGGTCGAAACCGTCTCGCTCACCCAGGGCGACATCGGCTCGTTCACCATCCGCGGGCTGGTCACCCCGGCGACCTATACCGTCACCGCCACCTCGCCCGGCTTCACCCCGCAGACCTCGACGCTGACCCTCGCCGACGGCCAGAAACTCACCGGCGTGCAGCTGACTGTCGCCCGGTCCTCCGGTTCGCTGTCCGGCACGGTGACGACGTTGCCTGGCAACGAGCCCGCGGCGGGGGTGACCGTGACGATCGCCGCCGGGGCGACCAGCGTGCAGACCGTCACCCAGTCGACCGGAACGGTGGGCGGCTGGATGGTCGCCGGGCTGCCGATACCCAGCACCTATACGGTCACCTTCAGTCGCGCCGACCTGCAGTCCCAGACGGTCGCGGTGACCCTGGACGCGGCGGGGAGCCTGAGCAGCGGGTCGGCCGCCTCAGGGGTCGGTGGCAATTCCAGTGCGGCCAACTCCATCTCGGTGGCCATGATGTCGGCGTTCGCGGTGATCTCCGGCGTCGTCTCGCAACTGGAATCGGACTCCTCGACCCAACCGGTGGGCGAGGCCCTGGTGAGCCTCAGCTCGGGAACCGACGCCTACGCCGTCACCAGCGCGTCACAGCCCGCCGACGCGGTCGGGCAGTACCTGGTCGGCGGGGTCAAGCCCGGTTCCTACACGCTCGCGGTCAGCCGGCGCGGCACCAGCCCCACGTCGGTGATCGTCACCGTGGTGGCCGGCCAGGCGCTGACCTACAACCCGGTGCTGATCCAGCCCGCGTCGATCGCCGGCACCGTCACCGATCGCTCCGGCGGCACCCTGGGCGGCCTGCAGGTGATGCTGTTCAAGGCCTCCGCGTACCCGGCCGAGTCCCAGCAGAGCACCACCACCGACGCCAGGGGTGGCTACCGATTCGATGAGGTCGACGCACCACAGGCCTACGTCGTCGAGGTGCGCAGCACCACCGCGGGCGCGCTCGGCTCGGCGACCCTGGTGCTCGCCGCGAGCGAGCAGGCGGTGCTGGACATCACCGTCGGGCCCGCCCCGTCGACAGGGACCACCGCCCCCGTTCCAGCCTCGGTTCCAGCGCCCGCTCCAGCCCCGGTTCCAGCTCCGGTTCCAGCACAGCCCGCCGCCCCTGCCGAGGCGCCGAACGCCGAACCGCCGGCAGTCCCGCCGCCCGCCGGTGGTGGCGGATGAGCCAGCGGCCCGGAGTCAACCCGGCCGCGCCGGAGATCGGCGTTCCGCCGCTGATCGCTTGCGGCGCAGGCACTCTCACCACGATAGAGGTGCACATCCGGCACCCGGGGCCGCGGCCGGCCATGCTCAGCGTCACTGTGGTCGGGCTGGACCCGACCTGGATCGGCGAGCCGGTGGTGCTCGGGCCGGTCGAGCCGGGGGAGATCACCCGGCTGCTGATCCCCGTCCAGCCCGAGCCGGGGGCGATGGGTGCGCGCTACCCGTTCGCGGTCGCCGTTGAGGCCACCGACCTGCTGGGCGCGGGGAGCCCGGTGATGGCCACCGCCGAGTCCACCCTGGTGGTGGACAGCAGGGAGCGGGTGGTGGTGGCCGTCGAGCCCGCCCAACTGACCACGGTTTTCGGTCGCCGGATGCAGGTGCGGATCACCAACCCGTCACAGCAGACCCGCCATGTCGCCCTGAGCCCGACCGTGG
>JBBQGJ010000380.1:0-6699 GCA_038322925.1 Mycobacteriales bacterium | reverse complement strand
AGGGCTGACACACGTGACTGTGCGCGTCGGAGTGAATGGATTCGGCCGGATCGGCCGCAACTTCTGGCGAGCGGTCGACTCTCTCGACCAGGACATCGAGATCGTCGCCGTCAACGACCTGACGGACACCAAGACCCTTGCCCACCTGCTCAAGTACGACTCGGTGATGGGCAAGCTGCCGTACGACGTACACGCCGGTGACGGCGTCATCAGCGTGGACGGCAAGGAATTCAAGGTGCTGTCCAACCGGGACCCCGGCGCCCTGCCGTGGGGAGACCTGGGCGTGGACGTCGTCATCGAGTCGACCGGTTTCTTCACCAAGGCAGACGCGGCCCGGGCGCACGTGACCGCCGGGGCTAAGAAGGTACTGATCTCCGCGCCGGCCACCGGCGAGGACCTGACGATCGTCCTGGGTGTGAACGACGACGCCTACGACGGTTCGCAGACCATCATCTCGAATGCGTCCTGCACCACGAACTGCGTCGCGCCGATGGCCAAGGTGCTGCACGAGA
Organism: Mycobacteriales bacterium; assembly: GCA_038322925.1. Lineage (GTDB taxonomy): Bacteria > Actinomycetota > Actinomycetes > Mycobacteriales > Nakamurellaceae > Nakamurella. The sequence goes on along the minus strand of JBBQGJ010000380.1, from coordinate 6,187 downwards.
ACTTCGGCCTGGTGCAGGGTCTGATGACCACGATTCACGCCTACACGAACGACCAGGTGATCCTTGACTTCCCGCACAAGGACCTGCGTCGCGCCCGTGCCGCCGCCATCAACATCATCCCGACCACGACGGGTGCGGCCAAGGCCACCGCGCTGGTGCTGCCGGAGCTCAAGGGCAAGCTGCACGGCTACGCACTGCGTGTCCCGGTGCCGACCGGCTCGGTCACCGACCTCACCGTGGAGCTCGAAAAGGGCACCACCGTGGACGAGGTCAACGCAGCGTTCAAAGCCGCCGCCGACTCCGGCCCGCTGAACAATCGGCTGTTCTACTCGACCGATGCGATCGTGTCCACGGACATCGTGGGCTCGCCGGCGTCGTGCACCTTCGACTCGCCGCTCACCATCGGCCTCGGCGGCAACTTCTTCAAGATCGTCGGCTGGTACGACAACGAGTGGGGCTACTCGAACAGGCTGGTCGACCTGACGACCCTCGTGGGCGCCAGTCTCTGATGCACTGACTCGCGGGTGGAGTTCGCGGGGGACGAAGTCGGTCCCTGCGGACCCCGCCCGCGAACTGTCTCGCGTCCTGGTGACCTGAGGCTGTCTGTTCAGTCGCCTGCCACCACACGCCGTCCGCACCGTATTCGCCCTGTGTCTGTTGCCTGCTCAAGGAGTTTCGACGTGCACACCCTCGACGATCTGCTGGCTTCCGGTATTTCCGGTCGCACCGTGCTGGTCCGTTCCGATCTCAACGTTCCGCTCGACGGCAGCGTCATCACCGATGACGGCCGGATCCGCGCGTCGCTGCCCACACTGCAGGCCTTGCTGCTGGGCGGCGCCAAGGTGGTCGTCACCGCTCACCTCGGGCGACCGAAGGGCGCACCGGATCAGAAGTACTCTTTGGCACCCGCGGCCGCCCGGCTCGGCGAACTGCTCGGCGTCACCGTCCCGCTGGCCGAGGATCTGGTCGGGCCGTCGGCCCGCGAGACGGTCGCCGCGCTCAACGGCGGTCCGCTGGCGATGCTGGAGAACGTCCGCTTCGACGGCCGCGAGACGTCCAAGGACGCCGACGAGCGCGGTCAGCTCGCCGACGACCTGGTCGCCGTCGTCGGCCCCGACGCCGCATACGTGTCCGACGGTTTCGGCGTGGTGCACCGCAAGCAGGCCTCGGTCTACGAGATCGCACAACGGTTGCCGCACTACGCCGGCTACCTGGTCTCGAACGAGACCGCGGAGCTCAAGAAGCTCACCGTCGATCCGGACCGGCCCTATGTCGTGGTGCTCGGCGGGTCCAAGGTCTCGGACAAGCTCGGCGTCATCACCTCGCTGCTGCCCCGGATCGATTCGCTGCTGATCGGCGGCGGCATGGCGTTCACCTTCCTGGCCGCGCAGGGCTACGGCGTCGGCGCGTCGCTGCTGCAGGAGGACCAGATCGAGACGTGTAAGCAGCTGCTCGCGGACAACCCGGACAAGATCGTGCTGCCCACCGACGTGGTCATCGCCGACGCGTTCTCCGCGGACGCCGCGATCCAGATCGTCACCGCCGACCGGATCCTGGACAACTGGCTGGGCCTGGACATCGGCCCTGAGAGCAGCGCGAACTTCTCCCAGATCGCCTCCGGCGCGGCCACCGTCTTCTGGAACGGGCCGATGGGTGTGTTCGAACTGGCCCCGTTCGCGGACGGCACCAGGGCGGTGGCCGAGGCGATCGCCGCGTCGGCGTCGTTCTCGGTGGTCGGCGGCGGCGACTCCGCTGCGGCCGTGCGCATCCTTGGCATCGACGAATCCGGCTTCACCCACATCTCGACCGGCGGTGGTGCGTCCCTGGAGTTCCTCGAGGGCAAAGAGCTCCCCGGTCTTGCCGTACTGGAGGCATGAACCCCTGATGACAACCGCCCGCAAACCACTGATCGCCGGCAACTGGAAGATGAACCTCACCCACCTCGAGGGCATCGCATTGGTCCAGAAGATCGCCTTCACGCTGCCCGAGAAGTACTACGACCACGTCGAGGTGGCGGTCATCCCGCCGTTCACCGCGCTGCGGTCCGTGCAGACGCTGATCGAAGGCGACAAGCTCAGCATCGTGCACGGCGCGCAGGACCTGTCCGCGCACGACTCCGGTGCCTACACCGGCGAGATCTCCGGTGCGCAGCTGGCCAAGCTGGGCGTCACCTACGTGCTGGTCGGTCACTCCGAGCGGCGCGAGTACCACGCAGAATCCGATGAATTGCTGTCGAAGAAGGTCAACGCAGCGTTCAAGAACGGGTTGATCCCGCTGGTGTGCGTCGGCGAGGGCCTCGAGGTCAGGGAGGCCGGCAACCAGGTCTCGCACGCGGTGGGTCAACTGTTGGCCGATCTGGCCGACGTCACCCCCGAGCAGGCCAAGACCCTGGTGCTGGCCTACGAGCCGGTCTGGGCGATCGGAACCGGGCGGGTGGCCACCCCCGCCGACGCCCAGGAGGTGTGCGGAGCGCTGCGCGCCGCGTTGGCCGACAAGTACGGGGCCGAGGTCGCCGATGCCGTGCGGATCCTGTACGGCGGGTCGGTGAAGTCCGGCAACGTCGCGGAGATCACCGCGCAGACCGACGTCGACGGCGCCCTGGTGGGCGGGGCGTCGCTGGACGGTACCGAGTTCGCCAACCTCGCCGCGAATGCGGTCGGGGTGCTGTCCTAGCCCCACCACCGCATATCACCGGGACCTGCAGGCAGGCTGACCGCCCGACCACCGGGTGGTCGGCCTGCCTGACCGGTTCGTCGGGTTAGACTGGCCCGCGACGGGTTGGACCGACCGGTACTGGGTACTACTTGGTGGTTGGCACGACCGCTACCGCCCCCGATGACGCAAGGCAGCGATGAAAATCTTTCTCGACATTCTCCTGGTGATCACCAGCCTCGGGCTGATGGCACTGATCCTGCTTCACCGGGGCAAGGGCGGCGGCCTTTCTTCGCTGTTCGGCGGGACCATGCAGTCCTCCTTGTCGGGGTCGTCCGTGGTCGAGAAGAATCTGGACCGGCTCACCCTGTTCACCGCTGCGGTCTGGGCGATCTCGATCATCGGGGTCGGGCTGCTGCTGAAGGTCGGCGCTTGACCCGGTCGTCCAGGGTCACTGACTGCTGACTCGTCCAGGCACTCACTTACTACTGGCTCCCTACTGACAGAGCGGGCAGGTCGATCATGGCGGGTGGCAATCCGATTCGAGGCTCCCGGGTGGGCGCTGGTCGGATGGGGGAGTCCGATCGCGGCGAATCCGCACCCCGGCGACGCCTTGAGTTCTTCTGTGCCAACGGGCACACCACACGGTTGGCGTTCGCGATGGACGCCGAGATCCCGGACACCTGGGACTGCCCCAGGTGCGGGCTGCCTGCCGGTCAGAACGAGCAGACCCCGCCGCCGGTGCCCCGGGTAGAGCCGTACAAGTCACACCTGGCGTATGTGAAGGAACGGCGCAGCGACGCCGACGGCGAGGCGCTGCTGGCCGAGGCGCTGGCCAAGATCCAGGACCGCCGTACCCCGCACGCCTGATCCTGTGCTCAGCACTGCGATCCCCGCTGTCCGCACTTCGACCCCCGCCGTCAGCACTGCGACCCCTCAGAGCGTTTTGAGCATCCTGGTGTTACCCAGCGTGTTCGGCTTGACGTACGGCACGTCAAGGAATTCCGCCACCCCACGGTCGTAGGAGCTGCGGAGTTCGGCGTAGGCCTCCGGGGTGAGATCGAGTTCGTGGATCGGCTGGAAACCGAGCGAGCGGAAGAACGCCACCTCGAAGGTCAGCACGAACAGCCGGTGCAGTCCGAGATGTCGCGCCTCGCGGATGATCTCCTCGCAGACCGCCTTGCCGACCCCGCGTCCGCGGGCCGCAGGATCGGTGGCGACCGTCCGGATCTCCCCGAGGTCCTCCCAGAGCACATGCAGCGCACCGCATCCGACGAGGGTCCCGTTGACCTTGGCGACCCAGAATTCGGTGACGTCCTCGAAAAGGTTCGCCAGCGTCTTCTCCAACAGGATGACCCCGGCGTACTCGTCAACCAGGTCCTTGATCCGCCGGACGTCGTTCACCCTGGCGCGGTGCACGATGAGCGTGTCAGAGGCGTCGGGGGTCACGGCGGATCAGCCTAGCGATTTCATGGGGCCTGTCCTGCCGGGCCAGGCTCGGCATCGTGTCCCGCTGCAGTGCTCGCGCCGACTAGGGTTGGGGCGGTGTCGACGGTGTCGGGTAGGGCGAACGGTGACGGACCCGTTCGGGTCACCGTGACCACGCTGGGTTGTGCCCGCAACGACGTCGATTCCTCGGAGATCGCCGGCCGGCTCAGCCTCGGCGGCTTCGACCTGGTGGCCGACCAGCAGCAGGCCGACGTGATCGTGGTGAACACCTGCGCGTTCGTGGCGAGCGCCAAGAAGGACTCCATCGACACCCTGCTGGCGGCGGCCGACACCGGGGCGAAGGTGGTCGCCGTCGGGTGCCTGGCCGAACGGTACGGCGAGGAACTGGCCCAGGCGCTGCCCGAGGCCGATGCCGTGCTCGGCTTCGACGCCTACCCGGATCTGGCCGCGGCCCTCGGCGAGGTGATGGACGGTCACCGACCGCCGGCGCACACGCCCGTCGATCGGCGGATGCTGTTGCCGCTGAGCCCGACCGCCCGGCCCGCGGCGGCCGGCGCAGTGTCGCTGCCGGGCCACGGACCGGCAGCCGCCGGACCGACCCCGGCGTCCGGCCCGGTACTGGTCCGCAAGCTGCTGCAGGCCGGACCCGTCGCCCCGCTGAAGATCGCGTCCGGCTGCGATCGGCGCTGCACGTTCTGCGCGATCCCGTCCTTCCGCGGTGCGTTCGTCTCCCGCCCGGTGCACGACATTGTCACCGAAGCCGGCTGGCTGGCTTCCCACGGCGTCCGGGAACTCGTGCTGGTCAGCGAGAACTCCACGTCCTACGGCAAGGATCTGCCGGGCGAGCGCTCCCTGGAGGAACTGCTGCTTGCGCTGGCCGACGTCCCCGGCATCACCCGGGTACGGCTGTCCTACCTGCAGCCGGCGGAGACCCGGCCCTGGCTGATCGAGGCGATCGCGAGCATCGCCGGCGTCGCCGACTACTACGACATGTCCTTCCAGCACGCCTCCGAGCCGGTGCTGCGCAGGATGCGCCGCTTCGGCTCGAGGGGAGGGTTTCTCTCGCTGATCGACCAGATCCGGGCCGTCGCCCCGGAGGCCGGGATCCGCTCCAACGTCATCGTCGGATTTCCCGGCGAGACCCAAGACGACCTCGCCGAACTGGAAGCGTTCCTGATCGACGCCAGGATGGACGCGGTCGGCGTCTTCGGCTACTCGGACGAGGACGGCACGGCGGCCGCTGACCTGGCCGGCAAGCTGGACGACGAGGTGATCGCCGAGCGCGTTGAGCGGGTGAGTGCGCTGGTCGAGGAGCTGACCTCGCAGCGGGCCGAGGACCGGGTCGGCACGGAGGTGATCGTGCTGGTCGACGAACCGGAACCGGACTCGTCGGCTGACGGTGACTCCGTTGTCGGGCGGGCCGCGCATCAGGCGCCGGAGGTCGACGGCAGCACCACCGTCCAGGCCACCGACCTGCTCGGGGTCGACGGCATGTGTCCGGGTGACCTGGTCCGCTGCCGGGTGGTCGATACCGACGGCATCGACCTGTACGCCCGCGCCGTCGAGGTGATCGGTTCAGAGGTGATCGGTTCGAAGGTGATCGGTTCGGCGGTCATCGGATCGGCTCCCGGACCGACCACTCACACCCGTCCGCGCGCGGCGGTGCCGTCGTGACCGAACGCCCGCCCGTCTCGCTGTACAACCTGCCGAACGCGCTGACCGTGCTGCGGCTGATCCTGGTACCGGTCTTCCTGCTGGCCCTGTTCGCGGAGGGCGGACACGACACCACCTGGCGGTGGATCGCGTTCGTCATCTTCGCGATCGCCGCCATCACCGATCGGTACGACGGCCACATCGCCCGCAAACGCGGCCAGGTCACGGACTTCGGCAAGATCGCCGATCCGATCGCCGACAAGGCCCTCACCGGCTCCGCGCTGGTCGGGCTGTCGATGCTGGGCGACCTGGCGTGGTGGATCACCATCGTCATCCTGGTGCGGGAGATCGGCGTGACCCTGCTCCGGTTCGCGGTGATCAGGTACGGCGTCATCTCCGCCAGCCCCGGTGGCAAGGCGAAGACGTTTGTGCA
>JBBQGJ010000379.1:0-6707 GCA_038322925.1 Mycobacteriales bacterium | reverse complement strand
CTAGATCCCTGAAATGGCCAGTTCGCGCTCGATGATCTCGGCCGCGCGCTCGCGGACCGAGGGGATGGCGATGCGCAACAGCACCTCTCCGAAGAAGCCGCGCACCACCAGGCGCTTGGCCACCTCCTGCGGGATGCCGCGCGAGAGCAGGTAGAACAGCTGCTCGTCGTCGAAACGTCCGGTGGCGCTGGCGTGGCCCGCGCCGACGATCTCACCGGTCTCGATCTCCAGGTTCGGCACCGAATCGGCGCGCGCCCCCTGGGTGAGCAGCAGGTTCCGGTTCATCTCGTAGGTGTCGGTGCCCTCGGCGGCCTTCCGGATCAGCACGTCGCCGATCCACACCGTGTGCGCCTTCTGCCCCTGCAGCGCACCCTTGTACAACGCGCGCGACTTGCAGTGCGGCACAGCGTGATCGACGAACAGTCGGTGTTCCAGGTGCTGGCCGGCGTCGGCGAAGTACAGACCGGTGAGGTCGGCGTCGCCGCCCGGCCCGTCGTAGGACACCGTGCCGACCACCCGGACCAGGTCGCCGCCGAAGGTCAGTGCGGTGTGCTTGAGCGTCGCGTCCCGGCCCACCCGGATGTGGTGGTGGGACAGGTGAACGGCGTCAGCGGCCCACTCCTCCATCGAGGCGAAATCGAGCTTGGCGCCGTCGCCGACGACGATCTCGATGTTGTCGGCCAGCGTCGCACTCCCCTCGTGCACCATCGCCACCTGAGCGCTGGACTGCGCGCCGATCCGGATCACCACGTGACCGGCAGCGGCGCGCGCCGCTGACGTGCCGACGAAGGTGATCACCACGGGTTCGGCGATCTCCACGCCCTGCGGAATGTCGACCAGCAGCACCGTTTCACTGGCCGCCCACGCGCGTGCGGAGGGCCGGTCGGTCGGCAGCTGGCCGGCGAGACCCTTGAGCGCTGCGGCCTCGTCGCCGGTGACCCGGCGGATCGAGACACTGTCGGGCGCCTCGATCAGCAGGTGCTCGTCGGTCATCGCGTGCTCGAACGGTGCGTCGACTTCGAGGCCGCGGAGCCGGCGCAGCGGGGTGAACCGCCAGTTTTCCTCTTTGCCGGAGGGCACGGGATGGTCCGCCAGGTCGGCGGAGCCGATGCCGTGCAGGTGCGAATCCGGTTGCGCGCCAACGGTCCGGCCGCCGACATGGGAGTGGCGGGTCAGACCGTGTTGCTGGGTGGGCGGGCCGGCTTGGGCTACTGCAGTCACGTCGGTCGTCGTTCCATCTTCGTCGAGGGTGGGTTCGGTCAGGGCAGGTGCGCTGGCCACGATTAGCCCACTGCCCCTTCCATCTGCAGTTCGATCAGCCTGTTGAGCTCGAGCGCGTACTCCATCGGGAGCTCACGGGCGATCGGCTCGACGAACCCGCGGACGATCATGGCCATCGCCTCGTCCTCGGTGAGCCCGCGGCTCATCAGGTAGAACAGCTGATCCTCGCTGATCTTGGAGACGGTCGCCTCGTGGCCCATGGAGACGTCGTCCTCGCGGACGTCGACGTAGGGGTAGGTGTCGGTGCGCGAGATGGTGTCCACCAGCAGGGCATCGCACTTCACCGTCGAGCGGCTGTGGTGGTTACCCGGATTGACCTGCACCAGCCCGCGATAGGAGGTGCGTCCGCCGCCCCGCGAGACCGACTTGCTGATGATCGTCGAGGAGGTGTGCGGCGCCAGGTGCAGCATCTTCGCGCCGGTGTCCTGGTGCTGGCCCTCGCCGGCGAACGCGATGGAGAGCACCTCGCCCTTGGCGTGCTCGCCCATCAGCCAGACCGACGGGTACTTCATCGTCACCTTGGAACCGATGTTGCCGTCCACCCACTCCATGGTCGCGCCTGTCTCGGCCTTTGCCCGCTTGGTGACCAGGTTGTAGACGTTGTTCGACCAGTTCTGGATGGTGGTGTACCGGCAGCGGCCACCCTTCTTGACGATGATCTCGACGACCGCCGAGTGCAGCGAGTCGGACTTGTAGATCGGCGCGGTGCAGCCCTCGACGTAGTGCACGTAGGCGTCCTCGTCGACGATGATCAATGTCCGCTCGAACTGGCCCATGTTCTCGGTGTTGATCCGGAAATAGGCCTGCAGCGGGATGTCGACGTGCACGCCGGGCGGGACGTAGACGAACGAGCCGCCCGACCAGACCGCGGAGTTCAGCGCCGAGAACTTGTTGTCGCCGGACGGGATCACCGAGCCGAAGTACTTCTCGAAGATCTCCGGGTGCTCGCGCAGGCCGGAGTCGGTGTCCAGGAAGATGACGCCCTGACGTTCCAGGTCTTCCTGGATCTGGTGGTACACGACCTCGGACTCGTACTGGGCCGCGACGCCACCGACCAGCCGCAGCTTCTCGGCCTCCGGGATGCCCAACTTGTCGTAGGTGTTCTTGATGTCGTCCGGCAGGTCTTCCCAGGAGGCGGCCTGCTTCTCGGTGGACCGCACGAAGTACTTGATGGTGTCGAAATGGATGCCGGACAGGTCGGCGCCCCAGGTCGGCATCGGCTGCCGTTCGAACAGCTTGAGCGCCTTCAGCCGGCGCTCCAACATCCACTGCGGCTCGCTCTTCTTCGCCGAGATGTCGCGGACGACGTCCTCGTCGAGCCCACGGCGGGCAGAGGCCCCGGCCTTGTCCGAGTCCGACCAGCCGAACGCGTAACGGCCGAGCGTGTCGATCGTCGCGGCCTGGTCGATCCTGGCCTGGCTCAGGTCCGGCGCCTTCTCAGGTGCTGTGGTCATGAACATCCTTCCGTTTCGTCACGGGGACGAAGGTGTGCATGCGGCGGTTGGTGCGAATCCGGGTGCTGCGGCGGGTCTGGGCGGTGGTGCAGCGGGTCTAGCTGTGGTGCGCGAGCTGGTGCGACGGAGAGGCCGGAGTGACCGCTCGTTTGACGGGCACGGTGTCGATCGGGATGAACGTCGTGCACACGGCGTCGCCGCGGGCGATGGTGGCCAGCCGCTGGGCATAGGTGCCCAGTTCCCGGGTGAAGACAGCCATCTCTTCTTCGCAGAGCTGCGGGAACTGCGCCGCCACGTGCCCTACCGGGCAGTGGTGCTGGCACAGTTGCTTCCCGACGCCCACGTCGTGCAGCGAGGCCGCGAACCCGGACCCGGTGAGCGCGGTGGCCAGGATCTGCGCCCTGGTCGCAACATCCGGTGCGGCCGCAAGCTCGGCGCGGTAGGGATCGACGACCGCCTCGGCGCGGCGCCGCGCGAAGTCCCCGATGGCCTCGGGCCCGGCCGTCTCGGAAAGGAAGTTCAATGCCTGCACGGCCAGTTGGTCGTAAGCGTGCGGCAGCCTGGCCCGGCCGGTGTCGGTCAGCAGGTACGACCGCGCCGGACGGCCACGACCGCGGTCGCGCCGCGCCGGCGCCTCCCGCGAGCTGACCGCACCCTCGTCCGTCAGCTGGTCGAGGTGCCGGCGGACCGCGGCCGGCGAGATACCGAGCCGTTGGGCGAGTGTGGCGGCCGTCAACGGGCCGTCGGCGAGCAGCAGATCGATGACCGCCGCGCGGGTCCGACCCTCCGCAGAACGCTCGGCCGGCGCGCCCGCGGCGGGGCCTCCGGTCGGTCGTGGTTCGGTTGCGGCGGTTTTCACAACACCAGTGTGACCTTTTTCGGCGAGAAGATCAAAGGTGGGTTCGGAAGGTCGCTCCTAGACTGCACCGATGGCCACGGACGGGGCGGCGAAACGGGTTGGTTCGGGTCCCCGTCCGTTCAATCCCGTTCCCGCCGACGCAGCGCCAGACGCAGCGCCACTGGACACCGTCGAGCGCGCTCAACTGTCCAGGCTGCGCCGGTGGGGTACCGCGGGGGCCTTGCTGCTGATGCTGGGCACCGGTTCGTCGTACGGCGCGGCCACCCCGATCCCGAACCCGGTCGACGGCATCCGGATCGTCGGCCTGCTGTCCCGGGTCGGTCCCGCAGCTCTCGCCTGCTCCTACTCGGGCATCGGTCTCATCGTGCTGTGCTGGGTGCTCATCGGCCGGCTGGCGGCTCCCGGCCGGCCCCGGCGGCTGTCCCGCAGCCAGCTGAGCCACACCCTGGCGATGTGGGCGGTGCCGTTGCTGGTCACCCCACCGCTGTTCTCCCGTGACGTGTACTCCTACCTGGCCATCGGCTCGATGATGGTCAGCGGCCACAACCCGTACGACAGCGGGCCGTACGACGTGCTGGGCGACTCCGATCCGTTCGCGCACCAGGTGGACGTCCGATGGCAGCACACGCCGAGCCCGTACGGACCGGTCTACCTGCTGATCACCAAGGCGATCGTCACGGTCGCCGGGGACAACATCGTGGTCGGCGTGCTGCTGCAGCGACTGGTCGAGCTGGTCGGCGTGGCGATGATCGTCTGGGCGCTGCCCCGGCTGGCGCGGATCTGCGGATTCGACCCGGTCGCGGCGTTGTGGCTGGGGGCACTCAATCCGCTGGTGCTGTTCCACCTGATCGGCGGCGGGCACAACGAGGCGCTGATGCTCGGCGCGATGCTGGCCGGGTTGGTGATCGGGCTGCAGCGATCGATGATCGGCGGCACCGTGCTGATCACGCTCGGGGTGGGGATCAAGGCCACCGCCGGGATGACGCTGGCCTTCCTGGTGATCATGCTGGCGCTGCGGGCCGGCGGCCGATGGCGGGACCTGCTCCGCTGCGGTGTACAAGTCTGGGTCGTCGCTGTGCTCACCTTTGCCGCCTGCACCGCGCTGGCCGGCGTGGGCGTGGGGTGGGTGGTGGCGCTCGGTGCTCCGGGTTCCGTGCGGTCCTTCCTCTCGGTGTCCACCACGCTCGGCGTGGGGGCCGGTGAGGCAGGTCTGCTGCTGGGGCTGGGCGACCACACCCAGGCCGCTCTCGACGTCATGCAACCGGTCGGCACCGCCATCGGCTCGATCATCGCGCTGATCATCATGTGGCAGTGCTGGCAGCGACGGATCAACCCGGTGCTGGGCCTTGGCATGGCGATGGGCGCGTTCGTGCTGCTCAGCCCGGTGATCCAGCCCTGGTACCTGCTGTGGGCGGTGTTGCCGCTGGCCGCCTCGACAGCTGATCCGCGGATCCGGACGGGTGCGGTCTGGCTGACCGTGCTGTTCTCGGTGACGATCATGCCGAACGGCGCCACGATTCCGGTGTACGTCATCGTGCAGGCCGTCGTCGTGGCGGCCGTCGTCGTCGGCTCGGTGTTCCTGGCGCTGCGCCGCAGCGGGTTGCCGAGGTCACATCCGCGCCAACAGGGCACCGATGTGCTGCTGGCGTGAGCCTCGCGGAGCGGCACTTATCCTCGAAGGATCATGGCAAGTCCCGAGCCTCAGCCCTTTCCGGAACCCGCCCCGGCAGACGCGGCGCTGGTCGTCGACGGGCTGGTCCGGCGGTTCGGGTCGCTGCGGGCGGTCGACGGGCTGTCGATGACGCTGCCGCGGGGCAACCTGGTGGCCCTGCTGGGCCCGAACGGCGCCGGCAAGACCAGCACCCTGGACGTGTGCACCGGTTTCGCCCGCCCGGACTCCGGCACGGTCCGCGTCCTCGGGCTGGACCCGTGGAAGCAGAGCCGATCGCTGCGGCCGCGGATCGGGGTGATGCTGCAGGCAGGGGGCGCGCACGCGGCGGCCAGGGTCGGCGAGATGCTGACCGTCATCGCCCGCTGCTCGGCCCGGCCGCTCGACCCGAAGTGGCTGCTGGACACCCTCGGGCTGAGCGATGCCGCGCGCACCCCGGTGCGGCGGCTGTCCGGCGGGCAACTGCAGCGATTGAGCCTGGCCATGGCCCTGGTGGGACGGCCGGAACTGCTCTTCCTGGACGAACCCACCGCGGGAATGGACCCGCAGGCCAGGCACCTGGTGTGGGAGCTGCTGAGATCGGTGCGGCGGGACGGGGTTTCCGTGCTGCTCACCACCCATCTGCTGGACGAGGCCGAACTGCTCGCCGACCGGGTGGTGATCATCGACCACGGCCGAGTGGTCGCCGAGGGCGCCCCCGCCGAGTTGACCGGCAACGCGCCCGCCCAGTTGCGGTTCACCGCGATCGCCGGGCTCGACGTCGACCTGCTGTGCTCCGCCCTGCCACACGGCTATTCGGCCAGGGAGGTCTCGCCGGGCAGATACCTCGTCGAAGGCGATATCGCGCCGGCGACCGTCGCGACGGTGACCTCGTTCTGCGCGCGGGTGGGCGTCATGCCGTTCGATGTGCAGGTCGGCCACCGCACGCTGGACGAGGTGTACCTGGAGCTGACCGGGCGGGAGATCCGATGACGAACGACACAGTCAACGGATTCCCTCGGGACCGGTTCGCGGTCGGCCAGTTCACCCCTGACCCGCGCCCCTCGGCGCCGGCGCGGATGATCACCGCCAGCGCCGGCTTGGAACTGCGCCTGACACTGCGCAACGGCGAGCAGCTGTTGCTGGCGGTGATCATCCCGCTGGCCGCGTTGATCGGCGGCACTTTCGTCACGGTGATCGCCCTGCCCGAGCCGCGGATCGACTCGGTGACCCCGGGGGTCCTCGCGCGGGCCGTGCTGTCCACCGCCTTCACCTCGCAGGCGATCACCACCGGCTTCGACCGCCGATACGGGGTGCTCAAGCGGCTGGCCGCCGCCGGCATGAGCCGTCCCCAATTCATCGCCGGCAAGGCCGCTGCCGCGTTGGTGGTGGTCGCCGGTCAGTTCGTGGTGCTCGGTGGCGTCGCGCTGGCGCTGGGCTGGCATCCGGAGGGCAGCCCGCTCTG
>JBBQGJ010000378.1:0-6729 GCA_038322925.1 Mycobacteriales bacterium | reverse complement strand
GCCAGCACCCGGGCGTTCACCATGCCGATCGCGTTCTCGATCCCGGCCAGATGCGTTGCGGTGAAACGCTTCGCCAACTGCGCGGTCGTCGTGGACGCCGGCGTGGGCACCGGCTCCAACTGCTGCCCCGCGACATCGGTGCGGCGAAGGTCCATCCCCACCAGAAAATCCGCACCCGTCATATGCGCGGACGCCATCGATACCAGCAGGCCACCCGCGGTCACCCCGCGGCGGCGTTGCTTCACCGGGCCGACCGCACAATCCATGGCCTGCGCGATGCCCAACACCCGATCCACCTCGGCCACCGCCGCGACACCCGCATGACCGGTCAACTTGTGATCAGACGCCCCGATCCCCACCCGACGGAACCCACGACGACGAGATGCGCCCTTCGGGGACGCAAGCTGCGCTAGCATCATTTCAGTGCCCTTCGTTGCTGGGTTTGGTCGTCCTCACAAACACCAATTTCCCAGCTCGGAGGGCATCCCTACGTCATAGACACGGCTCCACCGCCATCCAACTCACGGATCTGGGACTGAGGAACCACCGATGCTGAACGCCACCACCTCCATGACTGTTGGCCCGACCGGCCGTTGGCACCGGGCGCAGGTGCTGCTGCGGCTGGCCGGGCTCACCGCCGTCTGGTACGGGCTCGCCGTGCTGCCGCCCGGGATCTCGTCGTCCGGCGTCGGTCTGGCGGTGGCCATCAACGGCGCCCTGGCGTCGATCGGGTGGCTGGTGATGATCAACCCGCCGCGGCGGCACCCGGCGGTGTTGGTCGCGGTGCTGGCCGTGCAGGTGATCAGCGGGGCGGCGCTGGCCGGGATCACCCAGAGCGGCCCGGGAGTGGTGCTGCCCGCGGTCGGGGTGTTCGACGCCGTGGTGCTGCTCACCCCGACCGCCGCGGTCGCCGTCACCGCGGCCGGGATCGCCGCGTTGACCGCCGCGGCCGTGACGGTCGGCGGCCCCGCGCTGCCCGCGGTCGCCGGGTACACCTTCGCGCTGGCGGCGGCGCTGCTGCTGGGTTTCAACCGGCGGCAGTACACGGCCAGGGCCGAGCAGGCCGACCTGCTGCTGGCGCAGGCCGAACGCGCCCGCCGGGAGCAGGCCCGCGCCGCCGCCCTGGAAGAACGCACCCGGATCGCCCGGGACATCCACGACGTGCTCGCGCATTCCCTCGGCGCGCTCGCCGTGCAACTGGACGTCACCGAGGCGCTGCTGGACGACGGCGCCGACACCGCCGTGGTGCACACGCATGTCGCGCGGGCGCGGCGGCTGGCGGTGGACGGGTTGACCGAGGCCCGCCGCGCGGTCACCGCACTCCGCGAGGACACCCCACCGCTGCCGGTGCTGCTCAACGGGTTGATCGCGCAGTACCGGACCGACAGCGGCGCCACCGCCCGGCTGCACATCACCGGCACCCCTCGGCCGTTGCCGGCGGACGCCGCGCAGGCCGCGTACCGCACCGCGCAGGAAGCGCTCAGCAACACCCGCAAACACGCCCCGCACGCCGCCGTCACCCTGAACCTGGACTACCGGGACGACGCGACCCTGCTCACCGTCACCGACACCCCGCCCACCACAACGACAACACAGGGTCCGGAACCAGCCGGTCGGTTGGCCGGGACCGGCGGCGGGTACGGCCTGACCGGGCTCCGAGAACGCGCCGAACTACTCGGCGGCACCCTGCGGGCCGGACCCGACGGCACCGCCTGGACCGTGCAACTCACCCTCCCCGCACCACCATGACCGGCACCCCCGGCAGCCCCGCACCCGGGAACGCCCCGCCGTTGCGGGTGCTCGTCGCCGACGACCAAGCCACCGTCCGGGAAGGGCTGGTCACCCTGCTCGGGCTGGCCCCCGGCATCGAGGTCGTCGGCGCCGCCGCCGACGGCGCCCAGGCCATCGCCCTGACCGCCGGCCTGCACCCCGACGTGGTGCTGATGGACCTGGGCATGCCCACCGTCGACGGTGTCACCGCCACCGCCCGGATCCGCGCCGAGCACCCCGCCACCCAGGTCGTCGTGCTCACCACCTTCGCCGACGACACCAACATCCTGGCCGCGCTGAACGCCGGCGCCCTGGGCTACCTCACCAAGGACGCCGGCCGCGCACAGATCACCCGCGCCCTGCACACCGCCGCCGCCGGCCAGGCCGTCCTGGACCCCGCCGTGCACACCCGGCTCCTGACCGCGGCGTCGGCCAACCTTCCCACCCCGCCCGGCCCCGGCGCGCCGCTGCCGGACGGGCTGACCGCAAGGGAAGCCGACGTCCTCGCCCTCATCGCCGCCGGCCTGACCAACACCAAAATCGCGGCCCGGCTCTACGTCACCGAAGCCACCGTCAAAACCCACATCAACCACCTGTTCAGCAAAACCGGGACACACGACCGCGCGCAGGCCGTCAGCTACGCCTACCACCACCACCTCACCCACCCGCCACCCCCATAAGGAGATGTCGGAGCGCGGACCAGTGAACCGATCACCCCCGCGCGGCGTGGTGACAAGTGGCGGCGGTGTCCGCCTCCACCCCGCAGCAAGGAAGGCAAACCCCGTGCATAGCAGCAGCAGTCGACCAAGGCAGGTGGTTCGGGCCACCACCCACGGGGGGTTGGGCGGCAGCCCGCGAGGCTGTGATCAGCCCTCGAGCGCTCACCAATCCACCGCGGGGTGAGCAGATTCTGCGGTGAAACGCTGCAATGAAGTGCAGCCTGCCCTGCAGAAAATGAAAGTCGTCTGATCGTGGACGATTCACTGGGCCGTTCCCCGCTATCGAGGAGTTTGTTGAGCGCCCACTCGGCGGCGACGCCGACCGCCGCGACCCAGAGCATGTTGAAGCGATCCCCCACGCCCGGAACTGATGTGCTGGTCGCTACCCCGAAGTCGCTGCTGGGTGCGGATGGTCCGGCATCGCACCGGTCCGCAGCACGGTGTCCGCGACGCCGCGGATGCTGAGATGGGTGTGCTGGCTGGCCCGGGTCAGCAGGTCCGTGGCCTGGGCGGCGGTCAGATGATGCAGCACCATCAAGATCCCGACCGCGGCTGCTACCCGCTGATGACTGGGCAACATCAGGGCGGCGTTCTCCGGAGTGGTTTGCAGCTCGTCGACCCGTGCGGTGAGGCGTTCATGTTCCACCAGGGCCGTGGTGTGGTCGACCAGCAAACCGATCAACGCCGAATCCGCGTCGACGGGCCGGTAGCCGTCGGACCACGTGCACATCAACACCCCGGAGAACCGTGGACCACCCGCCCCGGCGGAGGAGAAGTCAGCCTTCGCAACCAGTTCTTCCTCGTCGAGTTGCCCACCGCTGGGCGGGTTCTCGGCGGGTTGGCGGATCCGGTAGCGGTGCCCGCCTTCTTCCACCAAGTCGATCGTGCAGGCGTCCGAGATTGCAGGGACGCACACCTGCGCCAACTGGCTGAACATGCGGGCCGGTTCCACCGAACCCACCAGGTGCCGTACCGCCGAGGTGACCCAAGGCAAGTTGATCCGACCAGTCGCGGACGAATACACGTTGAACTGGTGCAGATCAGTTCGCCGACCGGTACCGGGGTCCGCCGTATCACCGACGGATGCCATCCCACTGACTTGGCCGACGGCCGACATCGACTGGTCCACCCCACTTCCCCGAAATCCACCGCAGGTTAGCGAATGACGAGCTGCGAACCCCACGCCAGAATAGGTCCGCGACGCCGCCATGCCGATCACATTCCGGACAAGATGAACGAGGTCAAGAGCTTGATGCGTCGGTGTCAAGGGCCACTGATTCTGGCCACCGGCGGCCAGTAGACCTGCTCACTGTTCGCCACGATTTCTGCGTTGGTGGCCACGAAACTGCCCGGCGTCGTCGCGGGCCCGGAAGCGGATGACACCCAGGAACGCGGGTGAACCGTTGGATCTCCTCACCAACGGCCTGCACAAGGTCGCGGATCGACGCGGACGCCAGGATGATGAATCGTGCGTTTGGGCGCGGGCGCCGACCCTGACCGGGTCGGCGTCGTCCCCGCGCTCCGGGTCGGCGCGGCATGGGCCGATGCGCGGCCAGACTGGTGGCGGTGGTCTGCGGCCGATGCACACTCTCGTGTCCTATGAGGCCGGGTGATCACCGGCGGACGTGACGCGGCCGGACGGACCCCACTCGTTACCAACGCCCACCGAAGGTTACGGATTGCAGATCCGTTGTCCCGCAGTCGGTGACGACTGTGCGGTTTCGAGCACGCCGCGCGCTGGATCGAGATGGGTTGACTGTGTTCCATCGGTCGCAGAGGAATTCGAAAAATGGCGCGGACGTCTGGGCTGCCTGTTACATGCCAGCATTGTGTACCCGGCCATGGACGATCTCCACGATGAGATTCGCGTCCCGATGTCGAGGACCACCGATCGAGTATCAGCGCCGCCAAACTGCTTGACCGGCTGGGTCTTTCCTTCAATCGCGTGACCAACTTCATGAAGTGATATCCGACCCGCCCGGTGGGGGTCCTTCGGCCCATGCGTGCGACCCCGTCGCGAATGAGGATGGTGCGGTCGGGAGTTATCAGAGCGAACAGCCCTCCCGGAATGTGCATGACCGGCCACGGCCGGCGGGAACCATTAGGAAGGATCATGATCAACAGCGAGATGCTGTGGACCGGATCGACGGCACTGCGGCCTGCGAACAGGGACGCCGATCTCGGCTGGACGGACCCGCCGCCGTCCGGAAGGCACGCCGGACTCGGCGATCCGGCAGCGACCACGACGGCAAGAGTGAGCACTCCGACGGCCCCGGCGCCGACCCAGACGGTCACCGTCTACCTCCTGGACGATCACGAGATCGTCCGGCTCGGACTGAAAGACCTGCTCGAGAGCGAAGGCGACATCCAGGTCATCGGTGAGTCCGGGTCGGTCGCCCACGCACAGACGCAAATCCCAACCCTGCAACCCCAGGTCGCGGTGCTGGACGGCAGGCTGCCGGACGGCTCCGGCATCGACGTCTGCCGGGAGATCCGGTCCCGCAACCCCAACATCGCCGTCCTGATCCTGACCTCCTACGACGACGACGAGGCAATGTTCGCCGCGATCATGGCCGGCGCCGCCGGGTACCTGCTCAAGCAGATCCGCGGCTCCGACCTCATCGACTCCATCCGGCGGGTGGCCGCCGGACAGTCGCTGCTCGACCCCGCCGTCACCGCTCGGGTGCTAGAACGAGTACTGCGAGGCCCCGACCTGAACCCGGCCCTGGCCCCACTCACCAACCAGGAACGGCGCGTGCTCTCGCTGATCGGCCAGGGCATGACGAACCGGCAGATCGCCGAATCCATGTTCCTGGCCGAGAAAACCGTCAAGAACTACGTCTCCAGCCTGCTGGACAAGCTGGGACTGCAACGCCGCACCCAGGCGGCACTGTTCGCCGCCAGACACCTGCCCGAATAAGGCCTGCCCCGCCTATCTGTCGGAGTTCAAGGCGGCGTGCGCCTGAACGCGAGCGGTAGCGACGGTTGGACTGTGGCGCCCGGCATGACTGGGATGCGGTCAGCCGGCGGTTGTCAGGATGTTGGCGTCGGTCACGGCGAACCGTGCGAGCGAAGGGTCGAGGCCTGAGGTGTTCATGGTGCTGTCATTCGTGAGCACCCTGGTCACCGAGGGATCGTCGGGGGTGACAATCAGAATTCGTCCGTCATCGGCCGCGATCCATTGCCAGTTCGGCGCCCAGAACACACCTTCCACCCCGTACTCGCCTTGCGGGGCGAGTTGAACGGACACCAAGGTGCGGGACCTGGTGCCGTCGTTGAGTATCACCTCGCTCTGCCGCCCATCAACTGTCGTGCTGACCTGCTCACCGCTCGGGCTCACCGTTGGATGTGTCTCCAAGTTCGCTTCGGAGGGGACATCGCCGCCGGAACGTCCTCGACCACCCCGGTACGCACGTCGACGATCTTTTGCCACCCCGCCCTGAACGTCGGCCCGGGAGGATCGGTCATACGGAACATGGTCACCTCGAGTCGGCCGTCGGGCAGCCACACGAGCTGAGGACCGATCAACTTGCCCAGCTTCGTGGCCTTCGCCACGTCCTGGCTCTCCAGGCACAGCACATCCTTGGCGGGCTGTCCGGCCGCGGCGGCGATACGCACGCACTGGGATTCGTCGGCCAGGTAGGCGATTGTGCCCTGTAGCGAACTGTCGGGGTGCTCGGCCAGGGACTCGAACTCCGTTCGCTGCCAGCTGCGGTCGATCACTACCGAGACGATCGCAATTCCGATTGCCACCACAACCGCTGCGACTACGGTGATCACGAGGCCAACGATCACCCGGGACCGGCGCCGCTGGGGAGGAACCGCCGTCACATCTGTCGCTGGGATAGTCATGGTGACCTCCTCTGCCGACGGCATCCTCGGTAGAGCGTCACCAGTCGCCACCGGCTGATTCGAGCCTGTCACCGCGAGCACGGCGCGGCCAGAGGACAAGGTCCCAACGCCTTCGCTCCCGGAGCCCGCCGACGGTATCTTGGCTCGATTACCCTCTCCGCCAACGCATCTGGTCTACCGCGAACTGAGCGCGCAGTGTCCCGTCCCCTATATACCTGTAATACGGGTATCCGATCCAGCAGCGGATGGGTCTGCCTAGCCCTTGACCAAGCGTGTCGGCGTGTCGTTTCGACGGGTTTGAAGGGCAAAGGCCTTACCCTGCCTGGGTTTGCGACTCCAACGCAGCCCTGGCGGGAAGGCCTTTGTGGTGAAGAAGATATCGCATGAG
>JBBQGJ010000377.1:0-6747 GCA_038322925.1 Mycobacteriales bacterium | reverse complement strand
ACGGAATGGATGCCGACGACACCGCTCAGGCAGCACCCCCAGCCCTGCTTCGATCCCGCGGCGGGCACCGTCCGCATGCCGATCCGCTGGTCGACGCCGTCCTGCGCGTAGGCGCTGGTGGCCAGCATGGCGGGTGCGATGTCCGGTGCCGTGCCCGGATCGGCCAGTGTCTGGTTCAGCAACGATGCCATGTCCGCGGCGGTGGTCTGCACGTTGCCCCAGTACATGCCGTCGGGTGTTGGTGTCGTCCCCGTCAGGGCATAGCGCCGCGTGATCCGGTCAACGATCGCGTCGCCGCCGGCCTGCTCGTAGAGGTTGTCCGCGGTCACATCGTCGGACCGGACAATCATCTCCCGGACCATGGCCCGGATGGCCGGGTCGGCGCCGGCCGGGTCGACGGAGCCCGAAGCGACCGGCCCTCCAGGATCGTTCGAGCCGTCTGCGCCGTCAGCCGCGACCGTTCCGGCGGCGGCGCCGGTGCTGTCGAGGTTCGGTGCCCCTCCTGGGTCCGCGCCGCTCAGCACGTCGGTCGCGATCATCAGCTTGACCAGGCTCAACGCCGGAAACGGCTGATCGGCATTGAGCTGCGTCAGGATCGTCCCGGTGGTCCGATCCATGATCACCACGGCCTGATGCACACCGGACGCGTCGGCCTGGGCCACCGCGGTTGTCACCGCCGGCGTCGGGTCGGCGGGTGGTGGCGGCCAGGGCGTGGTGTCCTCGATGACCGCGTCGCCGATGCCGGCGGCGGAATCGGCACCATCAGAAACACCGGTGACATCCAGTTGCGCGGTGCCAGCCGGGGGCACGGTCACGGTGACGCCTGCCGAGACGGCAACCGCCGCCCGCCCGTCGGTGGTCGTGGGTCGCGACGCGGAGGTACCGATGACCACGGCCACGATCCCGATGGCCAGCAATGACGACAGCATCACCAACCCCTGCCGGTGGCCGCGCCTCATCCGTTCGCCAACGTCATCCTCGCCCCGCCATTCAAAGTGGCAGGCCAGCTACCGCCACGTGTGCTGACCGGGTCAAGCCCATCGTCTTGGTGTATCGAGGGGACTGTCACTGGTGCTCCTGCGTGGGGTTATGCGGTGACGGGGTTCGGTGGCCCGGCCAGCACGGCGGGTCAGCGCGGTGCCGTGCGGTGAAGATCCCGGCGACATCGGTGCGGCGCGTGATTTCGTTGTTCAACCGCTCCATCGAATCGATGAACGCGCGTCTGCGGAAGGTCACCCGTAACCGCGGGCACCTCCCGACCGAGCAGTCCGTTCTGTAAGTGTTGTACCTCGCGGTGCGGAACCTGCAGGCGTACCGCTGGCCAATGGTCGGGATCAGCAGTTCGGGGTGGGAAGCAAGCGTCGCCAGCGTTCACGACCTACTTCGAGGGACGCTCCCGACCACATGACCGCCGCGATCACGCAGGCGCCCTGACAGTCCCACCTTCCCGGCTCGGCCCAGGCGGCGGTTTCGGACCGGCCGGTCGATAGCCGGCCGGGCGGTCGTTCTGACCGGGACCGCCGGAGGTGTCCCGGTCAACCGTTGCCGGGAGAGGTGTTTCGGGAGAGGTGTTTCGGGATGCGCCGGCGGAGGTGGAGGCGTCTGCGGGTCGCGTGTAGATCGAGGTAGGCGCGGCGCAGCCCGGCCTGGTCGCGGAGCTCGAGGGTGGCCAGGGTGGTTCCGGTGACGGCGGTCAGGAGGTGGTCGGCCAGCGCCGGGTTGCGGGCCAGGACGGGGCCGTGCAGGTAGGTGCCGATGACACGGTCGGTGAGGACGCCCTCAGTGCGGCGGCCGGTGCGGTCGCGGGTGCCGTTGCCGGTGCCGGTCACCACGGTGCCCAGCGGGGCGGTGCCGAGCCCGAGGGTGGTGATGCCCTGGTGGTTTTCGAACCCGGTGAGCTGCCCGACGCCGGGAATCGCACCGGTGGTGATGATCTGGCCGACCGCGCGGCGCCGGCCGGGTGCGGTGGTGAGGTCCAGGACGCCGAGCCCGGGATGGTCCTGGCCGGCGCGGTCCCGCATCGTGTGTCCGAGTATCTGCAGGCCGGCGCACACCGCCAGGACCCGGGAGCTGCTGTCCAGCGCGTGACGGAGGTCCCGGTGGCGGCGGAGCCAGTCCGCGGCGAACAGTTGCGCGGTGTCCTCACCGCCGCCGAGCAGGTACACATCGCAGCCGGCGGGTGGAGTGGCGTCCGCGGGGATGGTCAGGATCTCGGCGGGGATGCCGCGCCAGCGGGCCCGGGCGGCGAGCACGGCGGCGTTGCCGGCGTCGGAGTAGGTGCCGAGCACGTCCGGCAGCAGCAGCCCGATCCGGATCGTCGACGCACCGGTCACGGCGGGCTGATTTCCGCCGCCAGACGGCGTTGCAGTTGGCGGAAGGCGGTGTAGTTGGCGACCACATCGACCGTCCCGGACGGTAGCAGGGCCAGCGCCGCGACAGGGTCCGGCTCGGTGCGATGGTCGAGCCCGGCGTAGGACAGCCGCACCCCCAGGTCCGCGGCCCGTTCACCGCTCGCTACCACCTCGCGCGCCGGGAACTGTTCGAAGGGCACGTCCCACAGCCAGGAGGTGTCCCGCCCGTCGGCCTCGCGGGCGTTGATCACGATCAACACCGGCCGCTCCGGTGCGATCACCGTCAGGGTTTCCGCCCATCCGGCGGGGTTCTTGGCCAGCAACATCCGCAGCTCCTGCCCGCCGTGGTGGATGACGGCGAACCGGCCGGCCACCGTGTCGAGTTCACCCATCGCTGCCGCCGCCCGTTCCGGCGGAACGCCCACCGCCGCGGCGGCCGCGGCGGCCTGCGCCGCGTTGCCGATGTTGCACCGGCCCGGGAGCCGCAACGCCAGCCGGGTCACCTGCCGCCCGGTGTGCAGCAGGTCACCGTCCAGCCACCAGTCCGGTTCCGGTCGGGCCAGCCCACACCCGCAATCCCAGGCCGGTCCGTCGGTGTGCAGCATGCTGCCGCACCGCGGGCAGGTCGCCGTGTCTCCGAGCCAGCCGGCGCCGGCCGCCACCCAACACACCCGGCGGGCTCGGCTGGCCGCCCAGACCACCATCGGGTCGTCGGCGTTGGCGACGACCAGGGTCCGGGGAAGCCCGGCCAACGCCGCGCCGACGGCGGCCGCGACGGCGCGGACCTCGGTGCCCCGGTCCAGCTGGTCCCGGGTCAGGTTCAGCAGCACCACCACCACCGGCTGCACCGCCCCGGCCACCATGCCCAGGTGCCATTCGTCCACCTCGAGCACCGCGTACGCGGCGTCGCCGGCCCCGGCCAACGCCGCGACCGCCCCGTCGGCCATGTTCGACCCGGTGGCGTTGTGCGCCACCGCTCCGGCCGTGCGCAGCGCCGCCGCCAGCAGATGACTGGTCGTGGTCTTGCCGTTCGTGCCCGACACCAGCACCACCCGGCGGCCGATCGCGAGCCCGGACAACGCCCCCGGATCCAGCAGCAGGGTGACCCGCCCGCCGATGATCGAGCCGGCACCCAACCCCACGCGGCGAGACACCCGGCTCGCGACCAGCCCGGCCCGCACCGCCGCCCACGCCCACGCCCGACCCGGCCGACTCACCGTCGAGGGCACCCGCTCACCGACCTCGACGTTCCGAACCCAATTCCGAGTCACCCGACCGGTCGTCGGGTTCCCCGACCCCGCAATGACCCGGCCGCAGTCCGCGGCCTGCGCCGCCGGGCACGGGAACAGGAGGCCGGCACCGGATCGGCAACACGGAAGGGGGTCGGCCCCGGACTGCTGGGCGCCGAGAGCACCGGTGACGTATTCCCCGGGGGCGAGTTCCCGTGACCCCCAGAGCGCGACCGCATCGTGTCCGGTGACCGCGGACCCCGATCGCCGCGCTGGGCCGCGCATCAATCTCCCGCCGGATCGACGCATCTCGACCCGTTGATCGACGCCGATCGAACACCGTGACCGCACCGAAAGTCCGGTGACTCCGGGACACCCCCGGCACAGGTGTTCGCGCCCCCACGACCGGTCGTCGGAGGCTGAATCCTCACCACGCCGGACCTGCCGATCGGGGAATGCCCGGCAGGCCGAGCCGCCCGAGCCGCCCGTGAGCTCGGGGTCACCATGACAGCACCCGATGCCGGTCCTGCAGCGCGGGACCCTGCGTGGCTCGCGGGTCGGCCGGCGCGGACACCGTGACCACCGTCGTCACGACCGGTCGCTGCGACACCCCCAACCGCGGGCCCGCAGCAACGTCGGACACCACCGGCACCAGGACCACCACGGCAGCAACCAGGGCAACCGCCAACCAGGCACGAACCCGGTACCTGATCACCCGACGCCGGCCCGGGTCAAGGCGACCCCACCGGGCCAAGGTCCGCGGCATCCGCGCAGCGGTCTGCAGCACCGCCGCCGAACGGCCTTGAGGAGCGGCCCCACCGGTCGGCGGACCGGTCGCAGCGTGCCCCTGGCAGGCGTCCAACGAATGACCTCTCCCGGCGACACATAGGCGAACACTCCAACGACCGCCGGTGGGCATCACCTGGGGCGGCGCGACCACCGGACGGCCAGGCGTCGAACCCGCCGCGCGGCAGGGCCGAACAGGACCACGGCAACACCGCCGTGGCGTGAAGCTACCGGACAATCGGATCATGTCACCCATAGGGGTGATGGAGCCACCCAACCGTTCCCCCGGACGCCGTTCCCCGCGAGAGGAAGACACGGGCGCCGTCCATCCCGCGGATGCACACCGCCGGGCTGTCAACCCGCAGCTGCCGGTTGCGTCCGGGGAACACGCACCGATCCGCCTGATCACGTTCCGTTCCGATCGACACTCATCGCATCGCCCTGTTGGTCGAGTGCGGTCACTCGGCCGGGACCTTCGACCCTGGCGGCGATGCCGCCTGGGATTGGATGGTTTCCGTCATGACCGCTATGCAGACGCGGATCGACCTCCCCGGCTGCCCCCGGCGATGACGGCACCGGCTGTGTCCGAGGCGTCGCTGACCACCGGTGCCGTCGCGAACAGCGACCCGGGGACTGAGAGCGTGGCGCCGTTGCACTGCGACTCGGCCGAACGCGGCCAGCAGAACGCCGGCCAGGAGAACGCCGAGCAGGGGGCCGTGTCCGACGCCAAGTGGGCGGTCTTCCAGGAACTCCGACCGCAGTTCGAGGGGCTGCTGCCGCCCAGCGTGGTCCTGGACTGCGTGGACCACGCAGTCCAGGACTTGCTCGGTTCGATCAATGTCGAAGCGCTGCCCGAGATGGCCATCCGGCTCGCCGCGGTCCGCCTCGAGCGCCGCCTCAGCCCCATCGGCCAGCCACCGGGTGACGGGCCGCCGGCAAGCGCCGCAGATCGGTCAACGGGGGCACCGAAGACCGCGGTGACCCCGCCCGCGCCTTCTTTCACCGTGATCCGACCGCCGACACCCGGATATCCGCTCCTCGCACTGACGGTCACCACGACCCAGGCAACCTCCTGAAACGACCGCGGCTGACAGAGCGGGCCGGACCAGTGAACGAGAACACTGCGAGTCTTGAGATGCCACCGGAGTGCCGGATCGGCTGGTCGACGTGCCGGCCGACGGGGTCACGGGCGGTCTTCGCCGGATCAGCCGTCAACAGGGGAGATAGAGAGGACAGGCCGTGATCCGACTGCTGAAAACCGCGGTAGCCCGCATCCAGGACGCCCAGGCCGCGATGCCATCAGATCTCGACGGCATGGCCTGCGACCTGGGTGACCTCGATGAACTCCTCGGTGTCCTGAGCAGCTACACCAGGCGGTTATCGTCGGCCGTGGAGAGCCTGCCCGACCTCACCGAGGACCTCCGAGTGAACGAGCAGGACGGCCCGGTGCCGGCCCAGGTCGTCTGCAATCAGATCGCCATCCACACGCAGGCCGCGGCAGCGGGAATCGACCAAGCGCGGACCGCGGTCAGTGTGGCTCATCGACTCAGCGGTCGGCTCCGAATGCAAGGCCATTGACCGTCGGCGTCAGTCGTGGTTGGAGAGCGGGACAAACCGTGCGAGGCTTCGCGGCCAGGTGCTCTTGATCGGTTGGGGGGTGAAGTCGGGTACCAGCGCCGGTAGTCGTCGGTGAGGGTGTCGTTGAGGACGCGGGTGTGGATCTGCAGTAGCAGGCGCGCGCCGCGGAGGGCTCCATCGCATCTGCTGTTTCTTGACCATGCGTTTGCTGATGATCTGGTTCGTCAACCGTCGCTGCAAGTGGCGGAGTCTGGTCACTGGACCCACCCCCCCTGCCCGGAAGACATCCGCCCGAAGACCGCCATCGACACGCCGCACCGGTGGCCCGGTCACGACGGGTCCGGTTTGCCCGCTACGGTGGCCTGGTTGCTGCGGCGGCAGAAGCGATGTCCCCGGCCCCCGGACGTTCCTCGCCGGCCGTTCCCGCTCCGGCGGTCCCGGGTGGTGAGTCCTACCGCCCGGTGGCGGCCTCACGGTCGTGTAACCGCCGATCCCGTTTCCTCAACAAAGCAGATGACCCCTCCGATCCAGAAATGGGGGTACTTCGATGGAGTTCGCGTCGTTCACCTGTCAGTTCTGCGCCGAGCACCAGGACTGGGACACTCCGCGGGCCGCGGACGCGGCCGCCGTGTGGCACCTGTTCCACGCCCGCCCGGGCCGCTGGTTAGCGCGGACTTCCGCACAGGGGGTTGGGGGCAACCTATTCAGGGCCTGTCACCGGGCTGACCTGCGACGATCCGGTCCCACCCAGTCAGGTGCCGCTCGTGCATTGTGGTGAGATAGCTGCTGAACGACTCCGGTGA
>JBBQGJ010000376.1:0-6753 GCA_038322925.1 Mycobacteriales bacterium | reverse complement strand
CTTTGTCGTCCTCGTCCAGTAGGAGCCGCAGGGTGGGGGTGGTGACCCACCGCTGCACTGTTTCGTACGGGTGCTGCTCCGGATGCGGCGGCGGCACGGGTTGGTCCCACGCCGGCAGGGTGATCTGCCAGACCCCGGCGGGGAACACTCCCCCGCCGCGCAGGATCTGCTCGATCAACGCCCGGGTGTCCTCGGCGGTGAACGGCTCGGGTTCGCCGACGGGCAGGTCGCACCCGCCCAGGGGCGCCAGGTAGGAGCCGCGCCGGTCGTAGAAATGCACATGGGAGGCCTTCGCGAGCTGCCTGGTGGTGAGGACCGGCAGGGACCAGTTGACCTCGGATTCCAGGTTCGACGGCCCGGTGTGCCCGAGGTCGGGGAACACCCCGGCGGTGTGAAGTACCCGCCGTTGCAAGTGTTCTCGTTCGGCTGGGTCCTTGGCGCGTTCCGCGGTGCGCTGCCGGCCGCGGCGGATCTTGTCGAACAGCGCAGCCCCGGTCACCCCGGCGCTGGATGACCATGGCAGTTCCAGGAGCTCGGCCAGCCTGCCGAGCCGTCGGGCCAGTTCAGTCCAGCATGCGGCGGCGTCCTCGGCGGGGTCGGGGAGGTGGTGGAACGGGGACGGCGAGTCCAGTCGGGGATCCCACAGCCACACATACGGTTCGATGGCGACCCGGAAGGCCCGCTGCCCCCGGCGGATCGTTGTCCACGGGCCCATCGCCTGACCGTCGGTGTCCCACCCGGAGGTGTTGTGCAGGAACGAGGTTTGCCCCGCCAGGTGCTCCAGGATCCGGTCCCGCACGACCTGCGGCGCGACCTCCTCACCGTCGCTGTCCGGTGCGCTGAGCAACGACGGGTCAGCCAGCAGACCTAGTTCGGTGAACAGGGCCTCGGACAGCACCAGCGTGCCGGGCGCGGACGGATGCCCGACGTTCAGCCGTTCTCCGACGGCCCCGATGTCGGCGATGGTCTCGATGGTCGCCGCGGGGTGGACCTTCCCGTCGGGGGTGTAGATGCCGGTGACGTCCAGGACCGCGACGGGGTAGGTGAACGGATTGTCCTGAGACCCCCGACGCACGGGCCGACCGGCCGGCGGTGACGGCCGGGTCCGAGGCCTGGTGACAACCGCGCCCCCGCCGGCTACCGACGTCTCCGTCCGAGGTGTCTCGGTCGGTTTGGCCGGCGTTTCCCCGGCCTGGTCCGGTGCGGCTGATTCAGGTTGAGGGGTATCAGTTGTCGGATCAACCGGGGTTTCGTCGGCGGGGATGGTCACCCATTCCGCATTGGCCGCAGTGGTTTTCCAGCACGCGTAGTGGATGCAGGCGCCGTCCACGTACAGCGCGCAGGACCGACCGCACCTCGAGCAGGGTGCGTCCTCGCCGACGTGACGGTTGGTCTGTTCGTACAGTTTGGCCATCTCGTCGTCAGCCTCGTCGTCCGGGTGCGCGGTGTCCCCGCCCGCGCTGTGGGCCTCGGGAGGGTATGGGTGGGTACCGACAGGGTCGGGGTCGTCCGGGTCCGGTGCCGGCCCGATCGGCCCGGGTTCCGGGTCCGGTTCGTGGAAGATGCGGTCCGCGTTCAGGTCCCACCGTTTGACCTGTCCCCCGGCGCCGGAGGGATCGGGCACGGTACAGGTGTACCGGGTGCCGCCGCTGATGGTTTCGGTGCGCAGCACTCCGATGGCGGCCAGCTCGTGGGCGACCACGTACTTGGTGACCTGCAACGGTTCTCCGGCCTTGCGTGCCGAGGACAGGATCACGGCCATGGTCGTGTCGGGGTCCAGGTGCAGTCGGGTGCCGTGCACGGTGCGGGTGATCACGCCGAGCTGCTCGCCGCGGGGCTCGAGCCGGAACATCTCGCCCTCGGGACCGATACCTCCCAGTGACACCCGGCGGTAGCCCAGCCGCATCGCCTCCGGGTACGGCGGGGTGTGCCCGCCGGGGTAGGTGACGTGCGCGATGCCGGCCCGCAACACCGAGTCGATGAGCCGGCGGCAGCGTTCACCGACGCTGGTCGGCGAGTCGGGGTCAAGGGACCGCTCGCCGGCTTCGGTCAGCGCCTCCCGGATGCGGGTCAACATGGCATCGCGTTCCTCACCGGTGTACGCGCCGATGTCGACGAGCCAGTCGCCGACGAGTTCCCAGCCGGCTTCCATCTCGCCGAGCGGTTCGGCGACCCTGGCCCCGGTACCGCCGGCGCGGCGCCGTTCGGCTGCCAGCAGCGCACGCTGCGTCGCCCGGCTGACATGGCCGGGTTGATCCCTCGCCATCCAGGACAGCAGCGAGGCCATCACGGTGGCCCGGCCCAGGCGGGACTCCGCCTGGTCCAGGGCGATGACGTCGCGCAGGTCGATTTCCCCCTGGGCCAGGTCGACGGTGGTGGTCCGCTGGTTCCCCGAGTCCGCGGAGGCCTTGACCTCACTGGTCAGCAGCTGGCTGGTGCGGGTGACGTAGCCCAGTTGGGCGCCACCCCGGCCACCGCGCAGCCGCATGTTGACCCTGGTGCGGACCTCGAGGTTGTACTGCATGCGGGCCACCGAGGACAGAAAGGATGCGGCCGCGTCGTGGGACTTGTCGGGCGCGAAGTCGTCGCCGAAGAACAACGCGTCCTTGGCGTGGTACCACAGCTCGGGTAGCGCGTTGATGGTCGCGCCGTGACCGGACATCGAGGTGCTCGCCCCGGACCGTTCCCAGGCGGTGCCGAAGTGGTGCATGGTCAGCGCGGCAACCGCGGACTTGTACGTGTTGGGCACCCCGTACAGCACGGTCGAGGGTTTGGTGACACCCAGCACCGCGCGGTAGGCGGCGCCGGCGAGGACCGCGCCGACCCGGCCCGGTAACCGGGTGGTCATGGCCAGCGAGTGCCGGTCGAACATGTCCCGGAGCAGCACCGGGTCGCTGATCGGATCGGGCAGGTCGATCCGGGAAATCGCGTCCGGCAACCGGACCCGCAGGTCGACGGTGCCGTCGGCGGTGATGCCGCCACCGGAATGCAGGTACGTCCAGCCGGTCCCGGGCAGATCTCGCCACCCGCAGGATTCGTACAGGGTCACCCGTTCGAATCCCTGTGAGGTGTGCCGGATGGCGTCCCAGACCTTCGCGCGGCCCTTGCTGCTGCTGTCGTAGTCGACCAGCTCCCCCAAGTCCTGCAACCAGTCACAGGCATTCGCCCGGTCCGCCTCGATCCGGACGGTCATCAGTTCGGCGGTCTCGGGGTGGGTGTAGGTGATGACGTAGTAGGCCACCGTCTGCGGGGTCAGGGTGGGGATGCCGTCGCGTTCCTGGGCTGCCTCGGGCAGTTCGTACCGCTCGGTGCGGATGATTCGCACATCCAGGCTGAGGATCTCGTAGTAGGTGCGTACCCCGTCGCGGGTTCTGACCTCGAAAAGGCCCTCGCCGTCAACCCTTTCGTAGACCGTGCGGACAGCTTGGAAGCGCCGTCGGCCTCCCCCGCCGCCCCTGTCGTCCGTCCCTGGGAATGGCAGGACGTCGGCGCCGGGGCCGTCGTGCGGTGACTCCGGCTCCCCTGGTTCGGATTTCGGCAGCGGTACCGCCGCCCCGTACCGGGCGGTCGGGGTGGCTGCGGAGAGTTGTTCGCTGATCGGTTGGGGCATCGGCGCCCCGGTCGCTTCCCATGCCTGCCGGGCCAACCGCTGGGTCCGCCGTTGGGCCTGCTCGGCGCGGTCGACAGAGTCGCGGGACGAGGTGGCGGCGGGGAGTTCTCCGCCGAGGGTGTGTAGCTGCGCCTGCACTTGTTCGTTGAGCTTCCACGCTGCTTCGGCGCGGTCACCGGCCCGTTCGGCGGCTTTGGCGGCCTCGTGCGCCCAGCGCACCGCGAAGCGCCGGTCCTCGGCGGCCAGTTTGGCTGCCTTGCGTTTTTCGGCGGCCGCGGCCTTGGCCAGGCGCTCGTGAACTTCACGCTCGCACATTCGGGCCCGCGTCTCGGCGTGCTCGGCGGCCGCTGCCGCGTCGTGGGCGTCCGCGTCGAGCACCAGTACCGCGAGCTGCTGGGCGGACACGGGGACGAAGTCATCGATGGTGTGCCCGGCGGCGAAGTGGTCCGCGGCATCGGACTTCGCCGCGGTTGTCGCAGGCAGCACGGTGCGGTGCGCGGCGGCGATGCCGGTGAGTTTGCGGTGTAGGCCGGCGCCGCGGCGGTACCCGGCGCTGTCCCGGTCCAGGACCGAGATGACCGATGCACCGCGGAGTTGTTCGGCGTGGGATTCGGTGAAGTTGGTGGCGCCGCCGGCGTTTGTGGTCGCCACCCCCCGGTGCAGGCCGAGAGCCTTGTTCAGGTATTCGTCGTCCTTTTCGCCCTCGGCGACCCACACCTCCCGGCCGTGGGCGATGGCGTCGATGACGGCGGGCAGATGCCGCAGCACCTTCCGCATCGGGGCCTTGGGTTCCCAGCCGCCCTGCCCGTCGGGTCGTTCTTGTCCGAAGGTCTTCTCAGGGCCCGCGGTGGTCGTCCATTCGTAGCGGATCGCGCGGCTGTTCGGCGTGCCGTCCTCGTGGACGTAGTCGTAGCGGCGGGCCTCGTGCCGCGGGACGACAGTCTCGGGCTGGATCTGCTCCGGGTCGCTGGTCAACCTTTTCGGGAGCGGTCCGAGCCGGTTCCCGGCCGGCGCCACAGTGCTCCGGCCACCGGGCCGGGGTCCACGCTTCTTCGTGTCCGGCAGCGGCTGGTCGTACCGGTCGGCGCCGCGCAATCCGACGGCGCCGAGGATGTCGACCATCTGCGCCGCGCAGGAGAAGCAGTTCAGCAGGGTGCTGCCGCCGTCGGTGGCAACCCAGGACACCGACAGGCTGGCCTTGCGGTCCTCATGCAGCGGGCAGTGGGCCATGAAATGGTCGGCCTTGTCCCGCCGTGGTCGACCACCGGCCGCTTCCAACGCGTCATGGACCCGTTCCATGGAGGAACGGGCCGAATTCGGCGTGTTGGCGGCGGTCACCGGTAATGGGCCTCGCAGACATCGGTGCAGCTGGGGGTGACGGGACGGTCGCCGGATGATCCGGCGAGGGGTTTGGTCAGCGCCCGGTCTTCGTTGCCTGCCGCAGCGTGCGTGCCCGATCCGCCACTCGATCGGCGAGGGACTGATCCTCTCGGCTGAGGAGGATCAGCGCCCGGACCCAATCGGAGGCGGTCACGCCGGCGTCGTTGGCTGTGCTCACCAGCAGAGCCCGGTGGTCGCGGCTGAGCTTCATGGTGAACTGCTTCAAGGACGTGTCGGCGTGGGGCGGTGCGGTCATGGGGTTCCTCCAGGTTCAGCCGGTGCGGTCCACTTGATCTTCTGGACCACCACAAGCTGAGTGACTGGAAAGCTGGAAAGCTAGCTACCTAGGAATGCCCGTCGCGACCGTCGGGAGTAGTACGACACGACCCGTGCCGCCGAATGGGTACATACAGATCGGCGTCGGATAGGTCATACTGGAGACAGCGTTGAAAGCACACCAGGGTCCCCTGGACGATGAAGTAACCGGATCGGCGCCTCCTCTCGTGTTGTTGGTGGAGCCGGTTCACACGGAGCGAGAGCCCCCCACTTGGTTGGCAGCCGAGGGGGGCTTTCGCATTTCTGGGGAAGATTCAGGCAGCTGAGACCGAGGAAACGTCCCGGCCGGTATGGGTCAGCAGGCTGGGCTGTTCCTCGCGGTCGGGTGGTTCCAGGCTCAGTCCGTACTTCTCGGACATCGCCTGCACGGCGAGCTGGCTGAGATTCAGCTGGGTCTCTCTGCTCAACTGCCGGAGTTGGTGGTCCCAGGCCGGTGGCATGTACACGCTGATGGCTTTCCTGCGGGCCCCGTACACAGCTGGTCGCCCGCCCGAACTGCTTCTGGTCTCAGCCATGGACACATCTTTGCCTCGTTGTGACATTGCTATTTGCCCGACACGCCGGGTCGGGGCAATCAACTTGCGACCTGGTCGACGAGCGCCGCGGCCGCCAGCTTGCGTTCCCGGTTGCGGCGCAGCGCGGCCAACCGTCGCAGGCTTGTCGTATCCAGTACTCGACCGGTCTCGGAGTAGGCGACGCCGGCGAGGATGACACCACTCGGGTTGTGTGTGGGCCGCCGCGGATCGGCGTTCGGCCAAAACTCGTCCCGCACCTCGCGGCACCTGGCCAGCATCGGGCAGTTAAGGCACAGCTGCTGGGCGGTGAACCATTGGGACAGGGTGCCGGCGTCAAGATCCCACCCGGTGGGGTCGTCGGCGCAGGGACCCTGCCAGGTCGGCGTTCTGCTGATGGCCATGGTGGGCTCCTTCGAGGGTGCGGGTGGGGAACCCGGGTTGGTTCTTATCCCTCGACGGTGATCGGTGATGTTCGAGTCGGCGTTGGCGCAACACGTCCGGGCCGCCGTGCGACGCGTTGGCATCGTCGGTGTTGACGCAGCTCAGGGCTGTTCGGCCGGTGCCAACGCCGGCACATGATGGCCATGCGGTGCCGGGTTGACGGCCGGGTGCTGCTCGGCTTAGGGCTGCTGGTCCCGAACCACCCGCAGGGCCCTGGCACCCGGGCGGCGGCGGGGTTGTCCTGCGTAGAACTGGTGCGGGTGCCACACCGACAGCGGGATCTGCCAGAGCCAGGACACCGCTCCCCCATCGAGCACGCTGTCCTCAACCGCGGCGCGCCGGTCCGCTCCGTCGGCGCTAATGGTCAGTGTGGTGTCGAGGATCCAGGACCGTGCCAACGCTTGGGCGACGGTGCGCACGGTCAAGGGTTCTGTGTCGGCGCCGTGATCGCTGAGCTGACCGGCCTGGTTC
>JBBQGJ010000375.1:0-6766 GCA_038322925.1 Mycobacteriales bacterium | reverse complement strand
GCGCGTCATCGCAAACGTCAAGACCTGGAGAATCCTGCACACGGACTACCGTCGGCCCCGAGAGACATTCGAAGACACCCTCGACGCCGTCCGCGGTTTGGTTTTCTTTCAGGAATTTATGCCCTTATGAATAGGCCTCATGGCGGAACAAACAGGACAAATAGTGAGCCATATCCTATCGGTCTAGCGTATGGCCTTAGGGAGCGCTCATCGGGTATCCGCCAGGGATATGGCGATACCCTTTCCGGCCGAGCATTGATGCAGGTCAGCGGGTGCGTTGGTGCTGTCGGGATAGGGTATGCAGTAAAGGTATGCTCGCGTCCGGGCGCGCGCGCCTACGCGCGCGTGGACTTGATACTTGATACTAGGAACTACAAAACCCCCCATAGATAGGGGGTTTGGGGGGAAGACAAAAAAAACGTGTTCAGAACCGTTTCGACTCCTGGATTCTGGGCAAGCTGTCGCTCGGACCGACCGCCTGCCGAAATTTTGGTTCGAATCTCAACGTTGCCGGGCAGACTCGCTTCGCTCGCAAGCTCGGCGTGGCCGCGCAAGTCAGAGGAATAGCGAATATGTGCAGGTCAGACATGGTGCGAGCCACTTCGGACAGCGGATTTCCGCGCCGAAACCGCCGCCGGCCGCGAATCCAGAGCGGCTGAGAGCCGCTGAGAGCCGTCAGAAGCACCCCGTTCATCCGCTCGCACCAGACAGGGGGGGTTCGGCCGCCAGCGGCGACGCCAGCCCGGTTTCCGTGCCGCTCAAATCGGTTCCCGGCGTCCGTGATTGCGTGACTCGGTGGCTGGGATGGCAGGTGTGCAACCAGGGCCGCCGGTGGCGTGATCCGCACCGGCGCGGGCCCCGAGCCTTTGGCTCGGCGCGACAGCGGCGAATAACGTCCCCAATAGAATCCCAGGGACGGAAACAACCAAATTCGGCGCTTCCCGCCACTAGTGAACGGCCGCGCTGGGCACACCGCAGCGGCCCGCGGTATATGCCCTGACCTGCGCGAACCCGTCGACCCTGGATGCGCGTACACGGTGCGGGCACCAGCCCGAAACTGCTCGAACAGGCGCCCACCGCACCGGGCCCTGGCATTAAAGTACCAGGACACTATTGGTACCAAACTGGTACTTAAATCCGGACTCCCGAGGGCGTGCAACAGAACCCGGCCTCCAGTGGGTCGAACGGGCTAGCCTGCTCTGCAACATGCTGACCCCCATCCGGTGGCACAGCCCGGTCGGGCCCATTTCGAAGGGACGGGAGGTTGGTGGTGTCGCTAGCGTCAGTGCCGGTGTGGCCGCCTGGCCCACCCACTGAAAGCTCGGGGACGTTCGAGCCCGGCACGGGCACGCTCACCGCAGCCGACCCCGTGACCGCTCGCCCCCTGGCCGTCGCCGAGCCGCCCAGCACTGGGGTGGGGGAGTGGCGGCTCTGCGCCCGGGAGGCCTGCCATCAGCCGTTCCAGGCGGTGGTCGGGGTCCGCGGCCGGCCGCGGTTGTACTGCGGTCGTAGCTGCACGCGGGCCGCGTCGAACCTCCGCCGAACAGTTGAGCGCCGCGGCGCGGAGTCGATGAGGTTCCGCGACTTCGCGCAGGTATTGCAGGAGACGGTGCTGGCCGCGGTGCGCAGCCGGGACGAGGCGATGCGGCAGGCGTTGGCGTTGGTGTTGGCCGCTGTCACCGGCCGGTCGGCCGAGGGGCTGCAGTTGGATGTGACCCGGTTGTGGGCTGGGTTGCCACCGTTGCCGACCAGGGTCGACCTCGAGGTCGACCGGGATCAGCGGGCGGAGCCCGGGTCGGGTGATCTGGGTGGGTACCTGCCACCGGACGTGTCGTTGATCGACGAGCTCGACGGCAGCGACGATGCGGAACCGTCGCCTGGGCCCTCTGACAGCGCTGCCCGGCCGGGTCTCGTTGTCGACCCTGCCGACGGTGGCGGCCCCGGGTATGGCGACAAAGGCGAGAAAAGGGTGGATACGCCTGCGACCACGGCGCCATACCCAGCTGCGGCCACTGCCATCAAAGACCGCAGCGACGTCACCAGCACCACCACGAGTGTCACGGGGTGGATCCCCCGGGTCGTCCCTGATCCCGCCGAGCACCCCATCTACCGCGCAGCGTGGGAATGGGCGTCCGCCGACACCTGCCCGACGTCGTGGTGGCGGGACCACGCCAAACCGACGACGGCGCCGACCGCCGCGCAGTTGCTCGCCGAATACCAGCACCCAACCCTCACGCCATTGATCGACGCGGCGTTCGCCGGGATCACCCAGGAACTCACCGGCGCCGGCATCACCAGGCGGGCCGTGAAGCGGTTCACTCACCGGGACCGGAGATCACTGCTGGAATACCTCATCAGCCCACCCCCAGGAGCGACCCCCACCGATGTAGTCGCCGCGATCCGCTGGGCCGCCGCCGACAACCGGCCGTGGAACAGCACCGGAATGTCATGGCAGCAGAAGATCATCGACGACGGAATCCCCAAGCACAAGAAGACCTTCACCTCGATCCTGGCGCAATGGGTGGGCGCCGACCGGCCGGACCGCACCGTGGTCGACGACACGATGACAACCACCGCGGATCACATCGCCGCGACATGGGGGCAGCTCATCGGCCACACCGGGACCCAACCGGCCGGGTGGCGCACCGCCGCGACCGCGTTGCTCGTCGGGACCGACCGCACCCCGCCATTCACCCCAACGGAGGTGGGGGAGTTGATGAAGTGGATCCGCCGCCCGGAGCAGGCCCGCTTCTACCGTGGGGACATTTTCCCCACCCCGGATGTGCTGGCCAGGGCCAAAGGTCAACGACGCGCCGCGCCCAGCGGCCGGCAAGGTCAGGTCACCGTCCCGAAACGCGCCGACTACAACCCCGACACCGCGGCCGCGTTCGGGTGGAGCAAAGCAGACCAGAAAATGAACCCCTGGGACCAAACATGAACCAGCCCAGGCGACCCCGGAAAGATGGGGAACACCCAATGGCCCCGGTGAGCACCTTGCCGAACCAGACCCACCCGACGATGCTCTGCGCGAGCTGCCGGCTGCCGATCCGCGTCGAACCGTGGATCGTCGAACATGTCAACCCCGTCAACGTGTTCTGCGGCGCGCACCAACCGCGGTCCACCGTCGACCCGGCCACCGTCGCCGCCGCCCGCCGCCTGATGGCCGCCGACCAGGCCGCCGCCCGCCGTGACCGGTACCGGGCCGCTGTCCGCGACCACGACCCACGCGGCGGGTACGACACCGCCACCGTGCGGGAACGCGGCCGCCCCCTGGGGTGCGTCGACACATTGGCAGCAGCCGCTGCCCGCTACCGGGCGGGCCAGTCAGCGGCGGTGGTGCTCTGCGGGCCAGTCGGCACCGGCAAGACCCGGGCCGCGTTCGCCCTGCTCAACGATCTGATGAACACGGCCGAACCGACACCGGTGGTGCGGTTCGCCGACGAACAAACCCTCTTCGAGGGACCGCATTACCTGGCCGCGCAAACAGCGACGCGGTTCCGCCGGGACGCCGACGTGCTGTTCGTCGACGACGTCGGCGCCGCGGCGAGCCTCGCCGGGCATGAACCGGAACGCACCGCGTCCTGGTTGGCGATCATGAAATCCGCCGCCGCGGCACCCGGTCGGTTCCTCCTGGTCATCACCACGAACCTGGAAGTGGTCACCCCAGGCGCCGACGACGGTGATCCGTGGGGGTGGGCCACCGGTGGCAACAGCCTCCAAGCGTGGATGGGTGAGCCCGCGCTGTCACGCATGCAACACCTCGGCCCCTACCGCAACCTGCAACCCGCCACCGGAGGTAGACCATCCCTGGCGGTCAGCGCCGGGAACCTCGACTGGCGACCAGCTCTCGGCAGCAACCGGTGACGACCGGACCCTGGGGATGGGACCTGCCGCTTCGTACAGGCGGCGGGCGATGACATGTCTTGTGGCGTGCGTGACCCGCCGGCAGGCGCAGGAAGGTTGCCGCGGCAGGGCATGGCGTTCTTGCCCCATCCTTTGCTCTGCGTCAACCATCAGCCGCGGCCAGGCGACGGCGTTGCTTGGCGGGCTCGTCGCAATCGCGCATGGGTGCGCCGCTACCTCTTCGACGCTGGGACATCGACCTCTCCGGCCACGAGCACCGGGAGCCCTTGGGCCGTGTGGCCGGGCTCCTTTCTGTCGGAGAGGCGAACGACAGCGGCCTGCCCACGATCGCTCGTGCCCTGTTCGTCGAGCTTCCGCCCATCGAACAGGGCCGGCGCCATAACCACGCCACGGTCGATCCCGACCGCCCGGTCATGCCAGATCCCCCGAGTAGATCAGTTGTGACGTTTGTGGCTGCGCATCTTCCACAGGGACAACTCGTCTGCATCGCGGCCTGTAATCGGCCGATCGTTTTCATCCAGGCTGAACCCAACGACTACGTAGAGGTGGACCAAGGTGCCGAGCAGCGCGATGACTGCGATCGGTAGGAGGTGCCACCAGGACCAACTCGCGGTAACCACGCCTGCCCAAGTCGTCACCACCGTGGCTGCGAGCACTGCTATTTCGAGACTGATCGCCAGTCTGCGATTTCGCCTGCCCTGTGGGGCAAGTGGATGAGCCTTGGTGGTTGTATCCATTCATTGGATTCTTCCGGACACCACCGACAGTCAGCCGAAATCACTCTCGGGTCCTGACTCAGGCAGTGCAGTACGCCTGTACTTTCGGACGTGCAGGCCGTGCAGGACGCGCGACACTGCGGAGGCACACCCCGCGGCATTCGCATCGGGTGTCAGTTTGTTGGAGGGGTGTTCGTCGAGCAACCGGGTGGCGTACGCGGCGGGATCCCGGTCGCCCGGGTGCTGGCGCACCAAGCCGATGAGGTTCGCGACATCTTCCAGGAAGTCGCCGCCATTCCATTCCCGGTGGGTGCCGAGCATCAGGGCGATGGCGTTGACGATGTTGGTGTCGGTGGAGTGCTGGTTGGCGACGATGAATGCTGCGTCGGTGGCTTCGTTGCCGATCCGGTCGGACAGTTCCTCTTGGTCCTCCTGATATTCGTCGTTCCCGTCAACGTAGGTGTCGTCGAGTGCGGTATTGAGTGCCATGACGGTTCCTTCTCAGTTTCAGCCCGTGAGCGGGTGGCGGGATCAGTTGCTGACACTATGTCGCCTACTCCCGCGGCCTGTTGCACCCCTGTTTGCAGCACCAGGTGCTTTGTGACAGCACCAGGGTTTGCAACACGCACCAACACTCCGGGGATGCTTTCGACCAACACCACAACCACGCCCGAACAGGACACACCGCCATCGACGCATCAGACCGCATCGCTACCAACTGCTTGCCGAGCGTGCAGGTCGGGGACCTGAACCTCATCGTGAATGCCGCCGAAACGGATTGGTTCGAGGCCTCACTGAGCACCGACATCGGGCGGTTCTCCATAGACGCCTACTGGTCGCCGGGCGTCGCTGGGAACACCTCTGGTGACATCACCGTGGAGGTGTTCGAGACCGATACTCAGGACATGCCGGTGGTCACCGCCACCAGTGCAGCGGACCTGTCGGGTGTCGCGTCCGACCCGGAGGTGCTGTGGTCCGCCATCGGCGCCGCGATCACCGCGATCACCGCGATCACGAGCCGGTAACCCAGCGGGCCAGGCTGGGGTCCGCCGTCAGGCCCGACGGAAGCCCCTCTCGCAACGGGACAACCAGGAGGTGGTTGACCCCGGGAAGGAGCGCCGGTGTGGTCCGCAATTTCAGCGCCGGTCCCGTAGGCGCTGCCCGGCCAAGGACCGCGCGGTTCCGCCAGTCGGGGCCGCGCACGTGGGATGGTGTGCAACAGGCAACGCAAGCCTCGTGCATCGTGCGAGCAGCACCCAACACGCCGAGAGCGGAACCGGGAAAATGAGCATTGTTGAGACGGCCCAGGCGATCGCCGCTGAAGGCTACGCCGATGTGTTCCGTTCCTCCGGTGAGCCGTACATAAACCACCCGGCCCGGGTCGCGCCCGCCTCGCACCGTTCGGTCATCGGTGATGAGGCGGTCGCCGCCGGCTGGCTGCACGACACGATCGACGAAGACACCTGGGTGACGGTCGGGTTCCTCCGCACCACCCGATTCCCCGAAACAGTCATCACCGCCGGGGTATCCGTTTCCCGGGTTCCGGAAGAGCCGTACTTCAGCCTGGTGGCTCGCGCCGCCGTCGACCCAATCGGCCGGTACGTGAAACTCGCCGACAACGACGCCATCAGCGCCGATGAGCCGTGTACCCGCTGAATACCGGCGCAGGGTAAAAACTCTCCGCAAGTACGCCATCACCCGCAAACATGCTGTGGGCGGCCATCCTGGGCGCGCCGAGCGCCAGCCCCCTCCCTATGCGTCGGCGACCCGCAACACAGGTTCCCGTCGCCCCGTCAACGCCTGACCGCCGTCCAACAGCTCAGAAGGAGATGCGACTGTGCACCTGGGAACCGGCAAGCCGCCTTGGCCGTACATGCCTGGTGTCCCCGCGGCAGGTCACGTCACCGCCCGCGGATTTTGGCATCCCGGCCAGGCCGGCCGCTTGTCATGCCGTCACCGGCCGGGCTCGATGAACCGGCAGCCCCCACGGCAGCAACGTTGATCGGACACGACAGCCTCCTCGTCAATCGCGACGTGATTTACTACAGTGGACTTTCGCAGTTTTCGTGGCTGAGGTAGCCCTGGCCTGACCGAGATTCCTTCTGAATCCTCGTGACTCGCCGCATCAAATGATCAACCGCGCCAGGGTCTCATGAGACTCTAGATCTGCACGATAGGCACGTGCA
>JBBQGJ010000374.1:0-6768 GCA_038322925.1 Mycobacteriales bacterium | reverse complement strand
CGCTCCGCAAAGTCCTATGGGCACAACGAATTACAGACATGTCATCCCCCAGCCCGGACGACACGAAAATCACCGAGGCCCTACTCGACACGCTCGCCTACGCGGCCTGACCAGACGTCAAGACTGCGAAAGTCCACTATCTATATCTATCTATCTATCTGGCCCCGCCACCTGCGCAAACACCACCAATTCCGGTGACTCCGACCGGCGGGTCGCAGTGGGCGAAAGGGGGTCGCGACAACTGGTCCGGCGGTCCGGGGCCCACGAGGACCGGCGCGCCGGCAGTGCCCGCTGGCGTCCGTCATCGGGATGGGCGGCCGTTGCCGGGCCGTGACCCGACCGGTCGACGGCAGGCCGGCAGCCGGCGAGATGGATCGAACAACGCTGCCGCCCGCTAGGCACGCTCACGGTCATGCGGGTGACGGCGCCAGGCGGCTGGTCGCGACAACCATCGCCGCCGGCCGCTGCGTGCGCTTTGGGCACTAGCGCCACCAGCCCCCTGGCAGACTCCCGTACTGGTGTTCGGAGAGTATGACTCAGCCTGGGATGATCCAGGCGAATTCGGTGGGGTGGCCTCCCGTTCCGCGAAACATATATGTCTTATAGGGACCGGGATAGGAGAAGTGATGAACAGGTGGTGGGTGGGATGCAGGGAAGAAGTAATGGGGCCCGTAAGTAAGTAAGTAAGTGAAGAAGAGTCAATATCTATGTCTATCTATCTATCCGGCCCCGTCACCTGCGCAAACACCACGAATCCCGGTGACTCCGACCGGCGGTCGGCGAGGGTCGGCAGGGTCAGCGGTGACCCGATGGTGTGGCCGTGGCATAGGGCTTGCATGGACAACCTGGCAACACCCGTCAACGGCGCCGGCGCCGCGGCGGCTCCGCTGTGGCCGCTCATTGCGTACCGGCACGTCGCGGCCCCCGGCGTCGGCGCCGAGAAACTGGCCGCGAGCGCGGTCGCGCCGCTGGTCGCCGCCGCCCGCGGCTACGAATCGATCCCCCCGGCCGGCCTGAAATCGGCGGCCGGACGGCTCCGGGTCGGTGCGCTGAACTCCCGCGCCGGTGCGCAGTTCCGGTCGATCGTGGGCGTGAACGGCGCGTTGATGCTGCCCTGGCACGGCCCGGCGACGGCCCGCCGGGCGGTCGCCGGGCGGCGTCCCATGCCCACCGTCGCGCAGTTCCGTCCGGTCGACCCGCGCACCGACCCGGACACCGGCCGGGTGGTGAAGTACGAGTTCCTCGCCGACGCCCCGACCACCCTGGACGTGCACCCCGCCACCCCCGCCGGCTGGCTGGACCACACCCCGGCCGCGTTGATCACCGAGGGCGTGCTGAAGGGCGACGCCGCGCTCACCGGGCTGCTCCGCGGCAACGGCGTGCCCGACCGCGACCTCGAGTTCGACGGGACTGGCGACCCGATCGACACACTGCGGCGGCTGCTGGCGGCGCTGCCCGACGCGGAGCACCTACTGGTGGTGTCGCTGAGCGGGGTCACCGCGTGGCACCGCAACCCGGAATGGGCGCAGCTCACCCTCACCGGCCGCCGCGTCCTGGTCGGGTTCGACGGCGACATGCGCCGCAACTGGGATGTGTGGAACCAGGCCGGTGACTGGGAGCCCCGCATCCGGTTCGCCGGCCGGGTCGCCGGCATCCTGACCCGCCGGTCCGCCTCGGACAGGGAGGCCGCCACCGGGGAACTGGACGCCGCCGGTGAGGCCATGGCCGACACCACCGTGCAGATCGAGGTCGACTGGTTCGACCCGGACACCGGGCAGGCAAGCCGCGCCCTGGTCACCGGGCCGGTCGCGTTGCTCGCCGACGACCCGCGGGACTGGCACCGGGAACGGCACGGCGGGAACATCCCCGCGGCGCTGCTCAGCCACCCGGACTGGCCGCCGGAACGGGCGTGGCTGTCCGCGGTGAAGAACCACCGCCGCGCCGAGACCGAGACCCGCACCGTGTGGGACCACATGGGTTGGGTACCGGTGGACGGCGGCACACCGGTGTACCTCGTCGGCCGGCAGGCCGTCGGCGCGGACGGGTTCACCGACTCCGCCGTCCCCGGCGTCGACAACACCGCCCTCGCCGGCGCCGACCGGTTCGGGGTGATCGCCGAGGACGACGAGGACCGGCTCCGTGGCACCGTACTGGAGGTGCTGGACACGTACCTGGAGGGCACCTGGTCGGATCGGCGGGTCGCC
Organism: Mycobacteriales bacterium; assembly: GCA_038322925.1. Lineage (GTDB taxonomy): Bacteria > Actinomycetota > Actinomycetes > Mycobacteriales > Nakamurellaceae > Nakamurella. The sequence goes on along the minus strand of JBBQGJ010000374.1, from coordinate 4,564 downwards.
GCTCTGGTGCTGGCCGCCGCGCTCCGCCCCGTCGCGCCGCGGCACTGCCACACCGTGCTGTCCGTGGTCGGCCCGAAAGGGCACGGCAAGAGTTTCACCGCCGCCACCGTCATGTCGTTCTGGCAGGCCACGCCCGGGGCGTGGGCGCCGAACCGGCTGCCGGGGTCGGCCCAGGACACCGTCGCCTCCACCGAACTCGCGGTGGCCCGGACCAACATCTGGGTGGTCGACGACCTGGCGCCGTCCCCGAACCGGCGCACCGCCGACGCCGACCAGGACCGGATGGGCACCCTGATCCGCAACGTGCACAACCGCGCCGCGAAACGCCGGTCCACCCCGGGGATGCAGGCCAGGCGGGTGCACGACCCGCGGGCGCTGCTGATCGTCACCGCCGAGAACGACACCATGGTCTCCTCCGTCGCCGACCGGGTCATCCGCGTCCCCATCAGCCGCGGCACCCTCGGAGGCGAGAGCGCGGTGGACCGGATGCGGGACCTGATGGCCTCGGGGCGGGCCGCCACGGTCACCTACGGGGCGATCCGGGCCATCGCCGCCGCCGGCGCCGGCGAACTGAGCCACGACGGCACCTGGGCCGGGCACACCAGGTTCTGGGACGAGGAACACCGGATGGCCACCCACGAAACGCACGACGTGATGCCCGGCGGCGCGGCCGCCCGGCACCAGGACCTCGCCGCCGACATCACCCTCGGACTCACGGTGTGGCACCGGCTGGTGGCCAACCTCGGCCTGACCGACCGGGCCGCGGAGGTCCTCGACCTCGCCGACGGCATCTTCTCCCTCGTCGCGGACCACTACCGGGCGCAGCAGGAAACCAGCCCCGGCCAGAGCATCCTGAGCGCCGTCCGGTCCCTGCTGGCCGCGGGCCTCGCCCACGTGCAGTCCGTCGACACCCCCGGCGCCCCGCCGATGAGCGGCGCCGAGGACGCCGCCGTCACCAACTCCCGGCTCGGCTGGATCCACACCGCCGACGGCGTCAGCCGCCCCGGCGGCCCCACCATCGGGTACCTGGTCAACCCCACCGGCGCCCGCGGGATCCGCCCGCACGCCCTGCTGGACCCGAAGAACAGCTTCACCCAGGCGCAACGCCAGTACCCCGACCTCATCCCGTACGGGTCCACCGAACGCGCCGCCTGGACCTCCGCCTGGACCGAGAACCTCGTCACCGAGCAGCATTGGCAACGCCGACTCGCCGGCAACGGCGCCAAACGCACCGTGGTGCGGGTGATGGTGAACGGCACCTACCTCGAGGGCGTCCCCGTCCCGCTGGACGTGCTGTTCGGGCTGGACTGCTGACCGGGCGGCGGCGTGACCGGAACACCCTGGTGGGCAACGGTTCTGGTGGGCACGCGACGGAGGCCGACGCCGACGTGGCGGCCTGGATCGGCACCGGCCGAGCCATCGAAGCCAACCCAAGCGAGGACGTGCGCGGCGGCCCGCGAGGAGTGGTTCCGGCGGCTCCAATGGGCAGCCCAACTCGCACTGAGCACTGACGAGCCGACCCGGGCGGGGCTTTGATCCCGTTGGTCTGGGCCAGCGCGAGCAGGTGATTGCGGGCGGACCGACCGGTGTGCACCGCTTCGCCTCCAGCAGCACCCCGAGTTCGGCCATCGGGGCGGGTGAGGTCCGGTAGTTGCCGCCGTTCACGGTGACCCGGCCGGTGGCGGGTTGGTCGAGTCCGGCAATCATCCGCATGGTGGTGGATTTCCCGGAACCGTTCGGGCCGAGGAAGCCGTGACGATTCCGGGTTGCACCACGAAATTCAATCCGTCGACCGCGAGTGTATTGCCGTATCGCTTGCTGAGATTCTCTACTTCGATCATCGGGGTTTGCCTTTCAAGACATTGTGGGCTGATTCAGTCGAAGCAGGGGTTTCGCTGTCCTGCCGTAGTAGGCAACCGGGCATCGGCTGTCGTGGTGACGGTGGAATTGGCGGAGTTTGGTCGTCCGCACCGCGCTGGCCGGGCATCGGCCGCGCAATCCTGGCGCGATGACTACAAGTGGGGCAAAGGGTTTTGGCCTGCGCGGGTGGTGCCGGTCCGAGGTGGGGCCGGCACCACCGACCGTCAGACGGTGACGTCGTTGTGGGCGGTCGAGTTGCTCTCTGCGGTCATTTCGTCTGTGATGCGGCATTGCTTGAAGCCGGCGTCGCCGTCCCGGTCGATGGCGATCTTGCGGGGCTCGGCCTTCTCCGCGACCGGGATCACCAACCGCAGCACCCCGTCCCGGTAGCCGGCCTGCACCCGGTCCAGATCCAGGTTGTCCCCTAACACCAGTTGCCGGCTGAACACCCCGCGGGGCCGTTCGGCGGCCAGGAACTCGCACTGGGCGGCGGCGTCTGCCCGCGTGGCACGACTATTGTCGGGGTATTCATGACCCGGGCCGGGGCGGCGCCATTCCTGTCCGAGACCGAGGAGGTGTGCGGTGCAGTGGTGGGTGTGGTTGGTCATCGTGGTGATCGTCATCGCGGTCGTGATCGGTGGAATCCTGGCGATCCAGGGCCGCCGCCGGACCGGTGGGGTCATCATCAATGACCGCAACGAGGATCCTGACGTCAGGTGAGCATTCTGCTGCGGTCCAGCGAGATCAACAAGCTCCCGGTCGTCACTTTCGCCGGTGAGGACATCGCGCAGGTCAAGGACATCATGTACGCCGCCCATGGTGGCCAGGTCGGCGGGTTCACCCTCAACGGGCGCGGCATGTTCTCGGGGCCGTTGAAGACCGCGTTGCCCTGGGAGAGTGTGGTGGGTCTGGGTCCCGATGCGGTCGTCATCAGGGACGAGGATGCGCTCACCCCGACCGAGTCCTTGCGCGCCGCGATGCAGTCCGGCGGGCCGTCGGGTGACATCCTTGGCTCGCAGGTGCTGACCGATGACGGTGCCGCGTTGGGCGTCGTCGTCGACGTGGTCATCGAGGTCGCTGATGGGGGTGGCGGGCAGGCCGACGTGGTCGGATACGAGATCGACCCGGCCGAGGGGGTGGGCCGGGGAACGAACCGGATGCTGATCCCGTTGCCCGACACCATGTCCGCGTCCGGTGAGTATCTGATGGTGCCGGCCGCGGCCCGCGAGTTCGTCACCGACGACCTGGCCGGGTTCGGAGCCGCGGTCGATGATTTCCGGGCCCACCTGAGGGGACAGCGTTGATGCTCTTCTCCGAGGCGTTGGGCCGCACTGTGGTCAGTACGGACACCGCATCGACGGTCGGCAGGGTCAGCGACTTTGTGGTGGATCCGCGGCTGCCGGGGGTCGTCGCGTTGATCCTTTCCAAAACCTCGTCCCAGGGCAGCGCGTTGCCATGGCCGAACATCATTGCGTTCGGTGTCGACGCGGTGACGGTGCCCAGCGCCGCCGCCGTTGTGGAACCGGACCCGTATCTGGCCGAGCTTGCGGGCAAGCCGCACACCCTGCGGCACAAGCGGGTGCTGACGACCTCTGGGGTTCAGCTCGGCACCGTGCTGGACGTCGATTTCGACCCCACCATCGGCAGGCTCGCCGCGCTGCTGCTCGAGCAGGGACCGATCGACGCTGCCCGGCTGCTGGGCGTCGGGTCCTACGCGGTAATGGTGCGGGCCTGACCGGGGATCCCGACAGCCGGGAGTGCCGGCCCCCCAGCACCGGCTTCGGACTACACCACCGACATCAGTCGGCCTCCAATCTGCGAGTCCACTCGCTGCAAGCGACATCGTTGCGCATGAAAGGGTTGTCGTTCGACACGTGCGGTCGGCTGTGGGAGTGAGTGACGCCGAGATCGGCGAGCAGGAAGGCGACAGGTTTCGATGTCATCGACGATCCGCGATCGGCGTGCAGGCTCAGTTGGCCACGGCCGATCCGCTGCTTGATACAGGTCTGCTCTCGATGAGAACCTCGGCCAGGGAAGCGGTTTCGTGATTGGCCAGCATCCAGCCGACGACGTAACGGGAGTAGATGTCCAAGATCACGTACAAGTAGTAGTACGTCCATTTCGCGGGGTCGTGCAACTTCTCTGTCCCACGACCACACCTGATTCGGCGCCGTCGCGACCAGCTCGGGCTTCACCGCCGCCGGGTGAGTCGCCTGCCGGCGCCGTTCCCTGGTCTCTCCAGCGGCGCGGAGCAGCCGGTAGAACGTGGACTCCGATCCCAGGTAGATGCCCTCGTCGAGCAGGATTGCCCACACCTCTGCCAGGTCAGTAAACCGGTTCGAGTGCAGTGGCCGCTGGTCGCGGATCCGTTCAGCGGCGTACACGATGTCCGCGACGGAGCAGGCACCCGCTCCGACGCCCCAGCGCGGTCAGAAAAGCAATCACCACTACGTCTCTCGATCGCGAAGTCAGGACGCCCACAGGGCAGGGCACGACCTGGCCGATGGCGAGGACTTGTCGGGCGTGGCAATTCTGCGCAGGTTATGATACAAGCGTGGCCGGCGTCCCCCTCCTCTTGTCATGCACGGCCGGTCGTAGGGAGCGTGGACCGCGACCGGTGGCGCCAACCGGGGCGCCGCCCGACACAGAAGGAGGTGGGGATCGTGTACGCACGTTCCACCACGGTCCTGGCGAAGCGGGAGTC
>JBBQGJ010000373.1:0-6768 GCA_038322925.1 Mycobacteriales bacterium | reverse complement strand
ACCTACCGGCAGGCCGTCGTGGACCTGTTCGATGCCGCCGGCCTCGGCACCGTGCCGGCGGATCGCTGACCGCAGGCGCTCCGGGGCGAGCGCGGCGACCGCTCTGGCCATCGCGAGACCCTTTCCCTCGGAATATTCTTCGGTGAACCTCGAAGCCGGCACTCACCGCCTGCGCCCGTTCGGCCAGCAGTTGTACCGCCGGGTAGCGCAAAGCCTTTGCGGCGGTGCAGTTCTCCGGTGGCAGCCCCAGCGGCGGCAGCACGCACAGCGACTCCCCGACGATGCCCAGCGGTTCCCGGCTGGTGGTCAACACCCGGACATCCGGACAGTCCGCGAGAATCTGGTCCACCAGGCTCGCCACGCCCCCGACGAGGTGCTCGCAATTGTCCATGATCAGCAGGCAGTGGGCGGCCTGCAGGCTGTCCAGCAGTTGCTCGGTGGTGTCCCGTGGGTGCCAGTCCACCCGACGGTCCACCGATCGGGTGTCCAGCAGGCCGAGAGCGCCGAGCGTCGCTTGGCTGATCGTGGCCGTGTCACTGACCGGGGCGAGTTCCACCAGCCAGACGCCGTCGGGGAAGTGCGACTCGCAGCGCCGCGCCGACTCTGTCGCCAGTCGGGTCTTCCCGGCGCCGCCGGGCCCGACGATCGTGGCCAGCCGGCCGCGTTCGAGCATGCCCGACACCCGCCGCACCTCGTCACCGCGTCCGATGAAGCTGGTCAGGAAGGACCGCAAGTTGCTGTGCCGCAGCCGTTCTGCCGGTGGGTCGTCCGGCATCGGCTGCGCGCTCGGTGTCTCCGCGTCGCTGTGCTTCGGCAGCGCGGGAACCTCTGGGATGCCGACTATTTCACCCCGGAGCAGCGCGAGATGGACCGCCCTGAGGTCGCCGCCAGGGTCGACACCGAGTTCGTCGGCGAGATTCACCCGCAGCCGGTCGTAGGCGGCGAGCGCGTCGGCGGTGCGGCCGTCGGCGGCCAGCGCGCGCATCAGCTGACCGGTCAACCGCTCGCGTAACGGATGAGCGGCAACCAGTTCGGTGAGCTCGGCAATCACATCACCGCTCTGGCCCAGCCGGAGATCGGCCTCGATCCGCCCGCGCTTCCAGGCGTTGCTCCTGCAGGCGCGCTGCTCTGGCGACCGCGTACGGCGCATCCCCCGCGTCGGCCAGCGGTTCGCCCCGCCACAGCGCCAGCGCCTTGACCAGAGTGTCGCGAGCACCCTGAGCGGCCCCGTCGGTCAACTGCCGATGACCGGTGGTGACCAGATCGGAGAAGGCGACCGCGTCGACGTTTCCGCGGTCGACCGCAAGCCGGTAGCCGCCCGCGACCTCAGCGATGACGGTGGGCTCGAGCAGCGTGCGGCGCAGCCGCGAGACCAGCGACTGCAAGCCATTGACCGGTCGGCCGGGGGGCCCTCCGGCCACACCGCCTCGATCAGCTCCGTGGCCGAGACCACGCCGGGAGCGTCAGCTGCCAGCCGGGTCAGCAGGCTCCGCAGCCGCGACCCGGTGACGGCGAGGATCCGCCCGGCAGCGCGCACCTCGAGCGGACCGAGGATCCCGATCTCCACGGCTCCACTGTCCCAGACGTCACCGGCGGAATCGGCCCGGTCTCAGCATTTCCACAGGGCAGGGTCGCCGAACATTTCCACAGGACGGGGGTCGCCGAAGCTTCGTCGCGGGGTCGCGGCCGCGAACCGAACCCTCAGCCGCGTCCGTTGCCGGCGCTCTCGGCCGGCGCGAGGGTGGCCGCCGCCGGCGCGGGAACAGTCGGGACGGATACCGGTGCCGGTGCCGATACCGGTGCCGATTGACTGGGCAGGGTGGGTGGCAGGGTGGATGGCACGGTGGGTGAGGCCGGCTGGGGCGGCGGCCCGGCTTGTCCGGGAGTGACGGCTTGCGCCGCGGCGGCAGGCGCGGCCGTATTGTGTTCCAGGAAGCGCAGTAGCTCGACCGGGAAGGGCAGCACCAGCGTCGAGTTCTTCTCCGACGCCACCTGGACGATGGTCTCCAGCAGCCGAAGTTGCAGGGCGCCCGGCGTATCGGCCATCACCGCGGCGGCCTGGGACAACTTCTCCGACGCCTGATACTCGCCCTCCGCGGAGATCACCCTGGCGCGGCGCTCGCGTTCGGCCTCCGCCTGCCGCGACATCGACCGCTTCATCGACTCCGGCAGCGCGACGTCCTTAATCTCCACCCGGTCGATGTGGATTCCCCAGCCCAATGCCGGGCTGTCGATCATCACCTCGAGGCCCTGGTTCAGCCGCTCCCTGTTCGACAGCAGGTCATCCAGATCGCTCTTGCCGATCACCGACCGGAGCGAGGTCTGCGCCACCTGCAGCACCGCAAACGGATAGTCCTGGACATTGATCATGGCCGCGACCGGATCGATCACCCGGTAGTACACGACGGCGTCGACGTTGACCGTCACGTTGTCCCTGGTGATCCCGTCCTGTGCGGGTACCGGCAGCGTCACGATCTGCATGTTGATCTTCCGCAGCCGGTCGATGACCGGAACCATCACGGCCAACCCGGGCCCGCGCACCTCGCCGACGATGCGCCCGAACCGGAAGACCAGGGCGCGCTCGTATTGCTTGACCACGCGGGCGCTGGTGCCGAACAGCACCGCGAAAAGGATCAGGACGATCGCCGCAATCTCAAGACCCAGCATGGCCGATCGACCTCCGCCCGGTATACGTCACTTCCGACGGTAGACCGGTGTGCGGGGATTCGGGGCCTCGCCGGAGCGCAGCCTGGACCCGGCGGCCGCGCGGTGCCATCGAGTGGCCAGTTTCGGTCCCTTCCCGCCGGGGATAGGGACCGAAAGTGGCGACTGGATGTGGGTATCGGCCGCTAGCTAGACTCGGCGGGTCGGCAGCGCTACCCCCGCACGCAGCACCACGGACGCCCAGCCGTCGTCCCAGCGCCCGAAATGGGGGTAGTCGGGCGGGTCCTCGTCGCCGGTCGGCCGCTGGGCACCCATGTCGGTGCGCGTCGACTCACCCAGTAGCGCGGAGTGCCGGTTCGCTGGGTGCTCGTGCAGCATCCGCTTGATCCGCTCCCAGGCGTCATCGAGTTCCGGCGCGCGCACCGTCCATCCCCCGGCGGTCAGTTCGGTGGTCCCTGCCCCGTCCGGCCCAGGCTGGGCGGTCAGGCAATATTCCGGCGCACCCCGCTCGCAATTGGCGCACCGGCCACACGCCACGTTGAGCCGCAGGTACAGGACGTCGCCGACCTTCGCCGCAGAGCCGTCGCCGACCTCGAGCACGTCGGCCAGGCTCTCGTGGCGCACCAGGGCGCCCTCTGCGTAGTCCATCCGGCCCTCGTTCAGCGGATGGTCCGCCGCCCAGATCCTGGTCGCGGTGATCTGCACGATGGCGTCGATGTGGTCCGTCCCGGTGGCGTCCGGTGCGCTGTGCACGTGGATCAACCTGGGCCCGTCGTAGGAAAGGGTTCTCATGATTCGTCGTCCCTTCTCGGCTGAGGTGGACGTGAGTGACCTGCTGCCCCCAGCCTGGCACGCCGCGGCTCCGTCGTCACCCCGAAGCAGGGTTCGGCCACCGGACGCTGCGAAGCTGTGGGCAGGCCCGAACTCGGCAGCCGGCGGGCACGGGCCCAGCGGATCACCGGAATCGGCCCGGAGGCCATGCCGCCCAAGCCGTTATCAGCTGGCTCCGGACCCACCCCACCTTCGGCCACGGGTGCGGGGATCAGCTGGTCTTCTGTTCCGGCCGGCGATCCGGGACGAGTTGCTCGGCCTGCTCCGCTGACCGGCCGATGCCGTCGCCCGCGGACACCACCCGTCTGTTACGGGATCATCCCGCGTGCGAACTATTGTGCCTAGAATGGTCCGATGCCTGCCTCGTCACCCGGATCTGCCCGCCCAGCTTCGACCGGTGCGGCGTCGACCGGTGCGGCGTCGACCCGACGGGTCGGCGCGGCGACCGTCGCTGTCGGAACCGACGTGCAGCCCATCGACGTGGATCTGATGTTCCTGGTCAATCAGGCCGGATATGCCTTGACCGCGGAAATGGCAACGGCTCTCGCCGAGATCAAGATCAATCCACGGGAGTTCTGCGTGCTCTCCCACGCGCTCAAGGGCGACCTCACGCAGATTGCCCTGGCCGAACTTTCCGCGCTGGACAAGACGACCATGGTGGTCACCCTTGACCGGCTGGAGCAGGCGGGGCTGGCCGAGCGTCGGTTGTCCGGGACCGACCGCCGGGCACGCATCGTGGCGGTGACCCCGGCGGGCCGCACCGCGGTCCGCAAGGCCCAGGCGATTGTCACCGGGATGTACAGCAGGATCCTGGCGCCACTGCCGGTCAGGGATCGAGAGGTGTTCCTGCGCAGCCTGATCGCCCTCGTCGATGGCCCGCTCGCGCAGCCCTCGCACATCGAGCGACCGGCCAGGCGGCCGCGCGTGCGCGCCTCCTGACCGGGCGCCGCCCGCGGACCGCAGTTCCGCACCCGATCGTCCTCCGCGGTCCACGGGTTCGTCGGCTTCCCGTCAGCGAAGCCCGGCGAAGAACGCCCTGATGTCACCGATGAGGAGAGTCGGGGTTTCCATCGCCGGAAAATGCCCGCCGCTGTCGTATTCCGACCAATGGCCGATCTGGCCGGTCGGATCCGCGAGCGCCCGGATGGTGGTGTCCGCGGCGAACACCGCGTACCCCACCGGTGGTCCGGCCGGCGCGCTGTGCACGTCGTCGGCATCGGCGAACCGGGCTGCCATCGCCCGCCACGCCTGCATGCCTTCATAGGTCGCATGTGCCGAGGACGCACCGGCTCCGGTGAACCAGAAGACACTCACGGTGGTGAGAAGTTGGTCGCGGTCAACGGCGTCGTCGGGCGACGCGGCAGCAGGATCGGTCCATTCCTTGAACTTCTCGACGATCCAGGCGAGCTGTGCGACCGGTGAGTCGGTCAGCGCGTAGGCGAGGGTCTGCGGGCGGCTTGCCTGCAGGTGGAGGTAGCCGATGCCGTCGGCCTGGAACTCGTTGAATCGTTCGGCACGTGCGCGGTCCGCCTGCGGGACGGCAGCGATGTCCAGGGCCGGACCGAAGGGCATGCCCGCCGTGGTGCCGGTGAGATGGATGCCGACGACCCGGTCGGATGCGACCATCGCCAGCATGCCGGCCACTCCGGTGCCGACGTCGGTGCCCTTGACTGCGAAGCGGTCGTACCCGAGCCGGTTCATCAGCTCCACCCATTGCTGCGCCACTTGGAACAGGTTGCCCGCACCTGGTCCGGTGACTGGCGTGGAGAACCCGTACCCGGGCAGTGAAGGGATCACCAGGTGGAAGGCGTCCGCGGGATCCCCGCCGTGTGCCCGCGGATCGGTCAGCGGACCCACCACCTTCTGGTACTCGAACGGGGAGCTGGGCCAGCCGTGAGTGAGGATCAGCGGGAGCGCATCAGGTTCGGGGGACCGGACGTGCAGAAAATGAATGCTCCGACCCCCGATCGTCGTGATGAACTGGGGTAATTCGTTCAGTTCCGCTTCCTGGCCGCGCCAGTCGAAACCCGTTGCCCAGTAACGGGCGAGGTCCTGGAGGTAATCCAGCGGAACCCCATGGGACCACCCCGGTTCGGGGGATTGCCGGGGCCAGCGCGTTCTGCTGAGCCGGTCCTCGAGGTCCTCGAGATCGGCTGCGGGGATGTTGATCCGGAACGGGCGGATCGCCGTGTCGTCGGTCATGACCACAGGTTAGGAACCATTGCGGAGAGCTTGCTTCCGCAATGTGGCCGAGAATGAACGAATGCTGGAAACGTCGGATCGACTGCTGCGTGTGCTGTCCTTGCTGCAATCACCGCGCGAGTGGACCGGTGCGCAACTCGCGGAACGCCTGGGTGTGACGACCCGAACCGTTCGCAACGACATCGAACGATTGCGGGCCCTTGGTTACCCGGTGACCGCTTCCTCTGGCCCCCGCGGTGGCTACCGGCTCGGGTCCGGGTCGTCGCTGCCTCCGCTCCTGCTCGACGACGAGGAGGCGATCGCGGTGGTGGTCGGGCTCCGAACAGCCGCCGGTGGTGGTGGTGGTGGTGGTGGTGGTGGTGTGGCGGGTAACGAAGAATCGTCCCTGCGCGCGCTGACCACGCTCGAGCAGGTGCTGCCGTCCCGGCTCCGTCACCGCGTCAACATCCTGCAGGAGGCGACGGCCACCCTTCCCACACCGGTCCTGCCGTGGCACCCGACGTGCTCACCGCGATTGCCGGTGCCATCCGCGACCGCGAACGTCTGCGGTTCGACTACGAATCCTCCGACGGCACCCACAGTCTCCGTTCGGCCCAGCCCCACCTGCTGGTGCACACCCGCGGCAGGTGGTATCTGGCGGCGTGGGACGACGACCAGCAGGACTGGCGAACGTTCCGGGCGGATCGCATTTCTCCGCGCATTCCCAACGGCGCTCGGTTCACTCCACGCGAGCTTCCCGCGGGCGGAATCCTCGCCCACGTCGAGCGCAGCGTCGGATCGGCGGTGTGGCGATACCGGGCAACGGCGACGGTCTACGCGCCGGCGGCGGAAGTGGCAGCGAAACTGCCGCGCTGGGTCGTCGTCGAGCCGATTGACGACCACAGCTGCCTGACCCACGTCGGATCGGACAATCCACAGATGTTGGCGTTCTGGCTGGGCGCGCTCGGGGTGGACTTCGAGATCAACGACGCTCCCGAACTGGTCGAGAGTCTGCAAACGCTGGCTCACCGCTACCTCAGAGCCGTCTCCGCCGACCGCGGCTCCGGGTGACCGCTTCGTCAGATGACACGG
>JBBQGJ010000372.1:0-6789 GCA_038322925.1 Mycobacteriales bacterium | reverse complement strand
GGGGCGCCTGCACCGGCGTGAACCCGAATTCAGCCGCGTCCTGTTCAACAACCTTCCCCGCCTGCTCAGCGCCGACGACGGCCTGGCGCCCCGCGCTCGACGTGACATCGCAGCCGCCGTCGACGCCGGCCGATTCGACGTTGCCGACGTCGACGTCGCGGTCACCATCACCGCCGGCGCGCTCATCGCCCTCGGCCAACTGCTGGACGACCAACCAGACCGCGACGTCGAGCAGACCACCGACCGGATGACCCAGGACCTGCTGCGCATGTTCGGCGTACCGCGCCGCCGAGCGCAGCGCATCTGCACCAAACCTCTACCCGACCTGGATCGAGCCCAGGGAAACGGCTCCGCCGCCTGACCCGCCGGCGCCCGCGACAACACGGTCGGCAGGGTCAAAGCGGGGTGGACAACCACCGCAACCACCTGCCCTACTCCCCCTGCCTGATCGAGGAAGAAACCGGGGTACATGTGGTCACAGCGATGCGGGCAAGGGAACTGGGCCGGCGGGCGGTCGCGGTCGGGGACAACGTCGATCTGGTCGGCCATACCGACGGAGCACCAGACACGCTCGCCCGAATTGTGCGGACCGCACCCCGGCGCAGCGTGCTCAGGCGCTCGGCCGATGACACCGATCCGGCTGAGCGGGTCCTGGTGGCAAACGCCGACCAACTGATCATCGTCTGCGCGATGGCCGACCCGCTCCCACGCACCGGTTTCATCGATCGATGTCTGGTAGCCGCGTACACCGGCGATCTCGATCCGGTGTTGGTGCTAACGAAAGCCGACCTGGCCGATCCCCGCCCGCTGCAGGAGGCCTACACCGACCTGGAACTGCCCATCCTCGTCACCCAGCGGCCGAGCCCAGTCACCGGAAACAGGGCTATACAGGGCATTGAGGCGGTACGCCACCGGCTCGACCGCGCCGTGTCCGTAATGATGGGTCATTCCGGTGTCGGCAAGTCCACGCTGGTAAACGCGTTGGTGCCAGACGCCAAGCGCGCGACGGGAGCTGTTACCGGCGTCGGCAAGGGTCGTCACACCTCCACGTCGGCCATTGCCCTGCCGCTGCGCGCGGGGGGTTGGGTTATCGACACCCCAGGCGTCCGATCCCCGGCAAGGGCTGGTTCGTGTACTTCCGCATCTACGGACCCGAACAGGGCGCCTTCGACGGCACCTGACAACTCCCCGACTTCGAAGCGACCGACTGAACTCATGCGTCGCAGTATGGCAAGCCGCGCGCGTCGCTACTACCTGCCACCGACGGCGGGGAGCGCAAGGGCAAGTCCCAGCGTTCCGTCCATGAACATCAGTCCTCGCTCTTCGAATTCGACCAACACCTCCTGTATCTCCTCGACGCGCATGCCGACCCCATGACGTTCACGTACCGCCGCGGCGCTGATCGGCCGGTCAGTGCAAGCGAGATAGATCTCCGCGATATCCCCTTTGAAGGTGTGGGTGCCCTCCCGGCCGGGGTAGCGGCCGTCGTAGATCTGCACGAATCGTGGGGCAGACCAGTACGTCAGGACGGGCAGCCTGTCAGCCCTCTTGGCATCCGACCAGTAGTTGAATGCCTTGCTGACGCCGGCATACGCTTCCGGCGGAAGCGCGTCGTCCAATTCGTAGTCGAAGAAATACGCTATCTTCTCCAGGTCGATCGTCTTCGGGTAAATGTATGGGTAGCTGCGATCAGGTGTACGGGATCGCAACCCGAAGGATTCCGGATCGGAATACAGCGGGCTGAAGCGCTCCATCCAGATGCGCCCGACACCGGTGGGGGGCTGCAGATGAACCAGGCGTGGAAGGATTGCGGCCTGGTCCGCATAGTCCTGCTCCGTCTCGCCGGGAAATCCCCACAGGATGTTCCAGGAGACATCGATTCCATAGTACTGCGCCCATCGCAGAACATTCACATTCTGGGCGGCCCGCACTCCTTTGCGCATCAACGACAATACGTGCGAACTCAACGACTCCAGCCCGGGCTGGATCCGAGTGATCCCGGCCTGCGCCATCATCCTGAGGTTATCTCGTGCGAGATTTGCCTTGACTTCGTAATAGAGTTCGTAGTCGGCGCCGCTGGCCGCCAGCGCCGGCAGCAGCGTTTGGAAGTATCGCACGTCGAGAATATTGTCGACTGCCTCGAACGAAAAACTGCGGTACCGGCGGGCCAGTTGCCCGAGTTCTTCAAGTATTCGGTCCGGGGACTTCGAGCGAAATGCCATCGTCGTCCCGTTCAATCCGCAGAAGGTACAATGATGTTTCGCGCCCCACCAACATCCCCGACTGCTTTCGAACGGGATCCACACGGCGCGGCGGGCGGCGGGCGCCAGCACACCCAGATCTTCGGCACGCTCGAAGTATTCGCTGTAGTCCGGGGTGGGTAGCTCGTCGAGCCTGGTGAATGGCGGTTCCGGCGACGCCGTCACCAGCCGGCCCTCGACCCGCCGCGCAACCCCCGGCACCGAAGCTGGATCTTCGCCCAGCGCCAAGGCGGTGAGCAGCAGGGGAAATGCCCGGTCACCCTCGCCGATGACCGCCAAGTCGATGAAGTCCAGCGCCCGGACGAGCTCCAAGCCCATCTCGCCATCGAAGTTGGCGCCCCCGAATACGGTCGCAATTTCCGGGTAGCGCTGTTTCAATCGGCGCGCGAGAGCGAACGAGGCTGTGTTCTGCTGGAATGTCGAACTGAAGCCGACAACGCGCACGTCATCCCAGGAGTACTCCTCCATCAGTGCATCAAGATAATCCGGAACATCGCGCCGCCGGATGCGAAGGAGTCGATCCAACTCGTGGCCCGTTGCAAGCTCGGGATGCGCTTCGATGAAGTCGGTCAATATCCGACCATCGCGATCGGGTGGCTGATGCGGAAATGCTTCGGGAGAGAACAGCCACTCGCCGAGCATCAGACCCCGGTGCAAGGATAAGTCGCGATAGACGTCCGCTCCGATCCGCACCGCGAAGTCCAGATTCGCGTGCAGGGTACGAACGGCGAATCCCTGCGCATTCCCGATCGCCTTGAGCAAACCGAGTTGGATCGAGGGGCGGTCGATGTCCATGAAGGGCATCGAGACAATCACCGCCGGCCACCTCGATCGCTGGGCCGCGGTCGTCGTTGGAATCGGTCTCGTCGGCGCGGACGGAGCGACGCTGTCCAGCTTCAGCTGGCGGATGGTCACCCATCACTCCTCTCGCATTTTGTCGAGGAGTTGGAAACCATCATCAAGGGCTGGCGTTCATCAAGGATCAAGGGCGAGCGTGCTAAATGCCGATGTGGAAGGCGGGCGGTGGCGGACCGTCCTCACCCGGGTCATACGACTGAATGAATCTGTCGCGGGCGGAGAGCTGGAGGGCTTCCCACGCCACATCCAGGATCGAGTCCAGCAGTTCCTTCTCCTCGGGTAACAACTGGTCCCCGAGTAGCTCTCTCAACCGGTTCGCAAGACGCTCGATATCATCCGGTGTGGCCATATCGTACCTCCTCGAGTTCGCGAATACCCAGACGTAGTGGTACTAGACGGCCCGTCGGAAAGCAACCTGATTCGACCACGGGCACGGGTCTGGCACGGGTCCGTGCTCGTCGTGCAATCGCGCCACGGTCGCCGACCGGCCATCCTCGGGGACGGCGCCCACCCGACGTCAGCTGGTCTGAAGTCAGCTGGGTCGCTGGGCGGAAGGCGGGATCAACGCTGGAAGTTCCAACAGTCTCGCTTGCACCAGGTCAGCGTCGGGGTGGTTGAGCTGGTGGAAGATCGTCAAGGCAAGCGCCCAGTTTTCGCGCGCGGAGGTGTGATCACCCGCGCTCTGGTAGCTGTCCCCGAGATGAGACAGAGAATTTGCCTCGTCGAACGGGTCGTCGAATTCCCGGTAGAGGGCGAGCGCACGCCGGTAGCAGGCGACGCTTTCGCGATGATGACCGAGCCGGCGATGGACAAAGCCCAAGCTGTCCGAGGTTTCCGCCTCGCCATAGCGGTCGCCGGTCGCTCGTTGCAGCTCCAGAGCCTGCTCACAGAAGGCGAGCCCGAGATTCTCTTCGGCCAACTGGGCGTGGAACCAGCCAACTGCATTGAGCGCCTTACCTTCGCCAAGCTGGTTACCGGCCGACTTGAACAATTGCAGTGCCCGCTCGGCAAAGCCCAAACCTTCCCCGTAGCGCCCCTGCACATCGAATATCCCGGCAAGACTCAGATGGGCGTGCGCCTGGCCATTTTGATCACCGAGGGACTCGTACCCATCCAGGGCGCGACGAAGGTGAGCGATGCCGTCGTCGTACCGGCCCAGCCGGCCCTGGGCGCGCCCCCACTGCCGGTAGGCCAACGCCATCGCGGGACCGTCGGCCAGACGATCGGCGGCCTCGGCGGCGTGTCGCTGAGAATCCGCCCAGTCGTGCCAATGCCCATAGTTGTTGAAGTACGGGGTCAACGTCCAGGCCAATTGGCAAACGTGCGAATCGAACCCCACCATGACGGCCTGCCGGAGAACGGCCAGCAAAACGGAATGCTCGGCGGTGAACCAGATTCGTGCCGACTCGACGTCGGCCAACTCCTGGACAACGACATTGCGGTGGGCAGTTTCGAGTGCGATCGGGTCGGCCTCGTGCGGGTTGAACACTCGCGCAGCCCGGCGACCCGTGAGCACATAGTGGTCGAGAACCCGACGGGCAGCTTCGTGTCGGTCGGCGACCGAATCAACCGCCTGGGCCTGCTCGGCGGCGTAGGCGCGCAGCAGATCGTGAAAAGCAAACCGGCCGGAGGCGCTCTCCTCGACCAGGTGAGCACCGGCCAACTGTCGTAGGGTGCGCCGAACCTGCGGTGCCGGCACCCCGGCCAGACTTGCCGCCGCCGGGATGGAGATGCTGGGACCCGGGTGCCAGCCCAGCAGTCGGAAAAGCCGCTGGGCGTGCTCGCCAAGCCGGTGATAGGACCAGGAGAAGACCGCGCGAACATTGGTGGCATCGTCATCGCCATCGAAGGCGTCCAACAAGCCCTGGGCTTCCCGCAACTCCGCGGCCAGGGCCCCGAGCGGGAATCCCTTCGGCATCACGGCAGCGCGGGCGGCCACGATGGACAGCGCTAACGGCAACCGGGCGCACGAGACGATGATCTCGTCGACGGCACGGAGCTCCGCCTCGATACGCTCTGCTCCGAGCCGGCGTTTGAGGAATCGCCGCGCCTCCGCCACGGTCAGCAGGTCGACGAACAACGAATGCGCGCCCTCCGCGGCGACCAGTCCGGTGAGTTGGTTCCTGCTCGTGACGATGACGGCGCTGCCGGCCGAGCCCGGCAGCAGTGGCCGCACCTGATCTGCGTCCGATGCGTTGTCCAGCACGATCAGCAGCCGGCGTCCAGCGGTGAGGCTGCGGTAGAGCGCGGCCTGCGCGTCCAGATTCACCGGTATCCGTTGGGGTGGCACCTCGAATGCATCGAGGAATCCCCGGATCGCGTCGGGGGTTTCCATCGCCGGCCCGCCGGGATCGAATCCGCGCAGGTTCACATAGAGCTGGCCGTCGGGAAATCGTTCCTTGATCCGATGCGCCCATTGCACCGCCAGCGTGGTCTTCCCGACTCCAGGCGTCCCGGCGATCATCGCGACCAGCACGCTGTCGGCCGCCTGGGCGGTCAGCAGGGAGTCAAGCTCTGAAAGTTCGTCGGTCCGGCCGGTGAAGTCGGCCATGGTGTGCGGAAGCTGCGCCGGAGTTCGAGCCTCGGACACCGGCCCGGAAACCAGCGCGACCTCGACGGCCGGTGCCGCGTCCAACGAGGAATCCGCCGAGAGGATCTGCTGGTGGAGTTCCTGCAATTGCTGGCCCGGTTCGACACCCAATTCCTCGTTCAGATATTTCCGAGTCTCCCGAAACACCGCGAGTGCCTCGGACAACCGCCCGCAGCGATACAGCGCAAGCATCAGCAACCCGCGCAAACGCTCCCGCAGCGGATGCTCGGACGTCAGCTGTTGTAATTCGGCGATCAGGTCGAAATGCCGACCGAGGGCCAGATCGATGTCCACCCGTTCTTCGATTGCCGTGATCCGGCGCTCGGCCAGCCGGTCCCTTTCGGCGTCGAGCAACGGGCTGCTCAAACCCTCGCAGGCCATTCCACGCCAGAAACGCAGGCCCTCGTGCAGCGATGTCGCGGCCGCGGGTAGATCGCCGTTGGCGCGAGCCAGTCTGGCGATCTCGACGGCGCGCACGAAGTTGTCCAGGTCGAGCCGACCCGGTGCCAGGTTCAGCAGGTAACCGGCCGGCGTCCAGGTCAACAAGGGAGGGCTGCCGCTCGCCGCCCGGTCCGGCTCGATCGCCCGGCGGAGCCCTGACACATGCTTCTGCAACAGGTTCACCGCGTAGGTCGGGGCGTCCCACCCCCAGATCGCCTCGATCAATTGCTGCCGAGCCAGCGGCCGGTTGGCGTGCAACAGGAGTACCGCCAGCACGACGCGCTGCTGCAGGGACCCCAACGGGACGTCGACGTCACCACGCCGTGCACGCAACGGCCCCAGCACATCGAAGTGGACACCGACTCCACCCGGTTCGCTCGTCACCGCCTCCCGCCCCGGGGCTGACCGAGCATTGCTCACAGCACATCCCCGTGCGATGTCGAGCGCCCCACCACACGCCGGAGCACGGCGAGGGGACCGGAGACCGTGGTGATTCCGGTGGGTAGTCCAGCACCCGGTCCAGCGGCCGTTCCAGTGCCTGCCGTCACTGTTGCTGTGTGGTCCTCCGGCATTCAGGTCCTCCTCAGCCGCCAGAACCAACGGTCGTACGCAGAAGTGATCAACATCGATCCGGAGCAA
>JBBQGJ010000371.1:0-6818 GCA_038322925.1 Mycobacteriales bacterium | reverse complement strand
CCGCGGATTCCACGAACGAGGTGGAGATGGCCTCGCCGGCGAGTCGGCGTTCCCCGTAGTTCGGGATGGCGCAGGCGTTGGCGGCGAGGTAGCCGCCGAACTCGCGGACCGCCTTGGCCTGTCACTGGTCACGGTAAGTGGCAGGTTCTGGTCGATTTATCTGGCATGTCTGGTCGATTTATTTGGCCGTTCGGCGTGTATTGCGCCAACAGCGCATAGACGACCGCGTTGAGATCGCACGAATGTTCGAGAACCATGCCATTTATCTTTAACGTGACCAGAACGTGCCAGATAGATCGACCATTCACACCTCCGCAAGATCTTTCCCGCGGCTGTAGGGACCCGGAGGTCGTGTCATTTTCTGGATTTCGTGTCGTCAGCGTGTCATTTTCCGGATTTCGTGTCGCAGAGGTGGACGGTCTGGGTGTGGCGCTGGCGGGACTGCTGGATGTCGAGGTCCGCCATGTCCGGGGCACGGTTGAGGAAACCGACAACTTCGCGGGAATCGGAGATCGCCCGTCACGCGACAACCCGCAGGTCAGCGTCCTTGGGCAGTGACATCAAGCATGGGAACCTACAGCGGCGGCCGCCTACCGTGAGTCGACCCGCGGTGAGCAGCGACGGAACCGGACGGAGGTGGCGCGGTGGGGGAGCCGGACGAGCTCAAGGCCACCGGCGCGACCCCCGCGGTGCTTGATCCGCCGGCCGCGCCACCCGGCCGGGAGGGACCCCCGCTCCTGATCGCCACGCACTTTACGCAGAAGTTATTTCGCTCCGACAACCGTAATGAGGCACAGATTGGTTTCTCCGCCGATAACCGGCAGGCGGGTCGCCGGTACTGAGTTGAGCCTGGAGCAACTGGTCACTTCGGTGGCAACCGACCTGATGGGCGTCACCGCACCTACCTTGCACAGCGCGTCGGAGAAGCTGCTGCATCAACTGGTCGACTACTTCGCCGCCGATCTGAGCTTCCTGCGGCGCCACGATCATCGCCGTGGCACGACAACGCTCGTCGCCGAATGGCCACCGCGGTCCGATATTCCTGACCCCGACCCGCTCGGCGTCATCCGGTTCGACGACGCCGACCCGATCTTCGCTGCCACCGAACACCTGTCGACCGTCATGCTCACCCGACCCGACGGCGCTGACGCGGACTACCAGGACCGGGTCCGCCAAGGCTCGGGAATCGAGGGCGGGGGTCTCCTCTGCCACTGTTCCGCTGCTGGACGCGAACCGCACGGTCGGTGTGCTGGGTTTCATCAAGTACGGCGACCGGCAGCGGCTCGACGCGGAGATCAACGCGTTGGGGGCGGTGGCCGCGCTGTTCAGTCAAATCCACGCCCGGGTGGCCGCCGAGGAGAGTCTGCTCAACCTGGCATTTCACGACGAACTCACCGGGCTGGCGAATCGCCGCGCTTTGGTCGGTCATTTGACGCGTCGGATGGAGGGCGGGTTCCCGGGCCGGTCGCAGTCATCTTCATGGACGTGGACCGATTGAAGGCGGTCAACAGTTTCTTCGGCCACACGGCCGGCGACGAATATCTGCGAACGCTGGCCGGACGCCTGAAGGAAGTCGTCGGCGCAGACCACCTGCTGGGTCGACTGGGTGGGGACGAATTCGTCCTGGTGATGTCCGGCTGGGCCGATGAAGCGTCGGCGTCCGCGATGGCCGAACGGCTTCGCCGCGCCGCCCGCGAACCGATCCACCTCGGCGGCGAAGAAGTCAGCCGCGCGGTGAGCCTCGGGCTCGCCCTGGGGTGCCCCCGGGGAGTTGACGGTCTCCGCACTGATGGGCCGCGCCGACCAGGCGATGATGCAGTCCAAAGCCGGCGGCGGCGACGAGATCAGCGTCTTCACCGCCGGTATGCACCGCAGGAACGGGATCCGCACCGACATCGAACTACACCTGGGCACCGCCATCCGGAACGGATCATTGACCCTGCATTACCAGCCGGAGGTGAACCTGGTCACCGGCTCCATACTCGGCGTGGAAGCACTGGTCAGATGGCCGCACCCCACCCTCGGGGTATTGCAGCCCAATGCGTTCATCGACATCGTCGAGGCCACCAACCTGGCCGGCGAACTGGGTCGCTGGGTGATCGAGACCGGATGCCAGCAGCTCACCGAGTGGCACCAGGACCATCCGGGGCTCCGACTGAGCGTCAACGTCTCGCCGGCTCAACTGATCACCCTGGACTTCGTGTCCTCGGTCGCCCAGATCCTGCGCGACCGCAACCTCGAGCCGCAGCACCTCACCATTGAGATCACCGAGCAGTCCCTGATCCGGGACACCGACCAAGCGCTGGCCACCCTCCGCGGCCTCAAGGCAATCGGCGTCAGCATCGCCGTCGACGACTTCGGCACCGGCTACAGCTCCTTCGCCCAACTCAAATCCCTGCCGGTCGACACCCTCAAAATCGACCGAGGATTCGTGCGCGACCTGGGCGTCAGCACCCATGACCTGGCCATCGTCCGCTCGATCATCGGCCTGGCCGACTCCTTCGGCCTCCACATCGTCGCCGAAGGAGTGGAAACCGAAATCGCGGCAGCGACCCTGGTCGAGCTGGGGTGCATCCGAGCCCAGGGATTCCTGTTCGCCAAGCCATGCCCGGCCTGGGACATCGAATCCGTCCTCGACCACGGAATACCGACATTCGGCGAGAAGGGGCCGGACATCCGATGACCCGCCAGCCGGCGCGGACACGGTAACGGACGGGCCACCGATTCAGCACGCGGACCGGCTGCACGGGCGTCATGCTGCGGTGTCTCCCGGTACCGCATCGAACCCAGGCCATCTCACAGGTCACCCCGGCGGGTCTTTTCGGTGGCGCTCCTGAGACTGAGCGATCGCGTTGACCACGTCGGTCAGGCTTCCGTAGCGACCTTCGGGCACCGATCGCAATTCGCCCAGCGTTGTCGCGTCGGCACCGTAATGCTCGGCCCGGGCGATCAACTCCCACCGCTGGACCGGGAACGACATCCCGTCCAGCACGTAGCCAAGACGGTCGGAGACTCCAGTCATCGGCGGACCCGCGCATACGCAGGCGAACAGCGAGTGGATTCCCGGGTCCGCATCGGATCGGCCTTTCTACGGGGGAATCGGGTGTCCAACGGATTGCTGTAGGAACCGTACGGCGTGCCGGTTTGATCAGCGTACGTAGGGTCGTTGTCGCCGTGGAGTCGGCCACCAGGGCGCCGCGCGATAGGTCGTTGACCGGCTTGTTCAAGCCCTGCAGGATCGGTCCGATCGCCACCGCGTTCGCGCTGCGCTGCACGGCCTTGTACGTGTTCCCGTCGTTCGAGATCATCAAGACGGCGCCGGGAACGGCGACCGTGTCCAGCGTGTTCCCTGATGTGCCTGTCCGATCGGGTACTCGTCTACGGCGATTGCGCGGTCAACCCGGATCCCACCGCCGAGCAACTGGCCGATATCGCGATTCTCCTCCGCGGGCACCACCGCGCAGTTCGGGATCGAGCCGAGGGTGGCCATGCTGTCCTATTCCACCGGAACCTCCGGTGCCGGTGCGGACGTCGAGAAGGTCAGGGTGGCAACCGGTATCGTCCACGACAAACGGCCCGACCTGCTGGTGGAGGGCCCGATCCAGTACGACGCTGCCGTCGACCCCGAGGTCGCCGCCACCAAACTGAGAAGATCGTCGGCGGCGAACCTCAAGCGGTGAAGAGTCATGATGGCCACGAACACGTAACCATCCTCGTTATACATGATGTAGCCGGTGGCATCCTTACCGAGTGGGTAACTGACCTGAGCGTCTTCGACGCTTCTGTTTTCCCAAGCAAGAGTCTCCATGTGCCAATGAGAGGATTAGATGCCATTGTTACTTCCCGTCTTGCGAAGTGGGGTACGCAGGGATGGCGAGAGCTATCGCAACGCCACGAATGCCATTTCTAGCTTCGTTTGTAGAAGATCATGAATACGATTGAGGAAGAAGTACCACTATTCATGACTGGAGCCGCTCACGGAGCGGGGGCAAACGGTGGTCTTTATCGTAGCGCCCTTACTATTCTACATCTGGCCCCGGAAGAGGAAGAACTCATGAGTGAGTTCAATTACGCGGGGCACGCACCGCGATCGCGCACTCCACGCCGCGCTCGTAGAGATACTTGATCGCGCCGACCTCGTAGGCGCCCAGCGCGCCGCCGCCCTGCAGCACAAGACCAAATTTCTTCTTCGCGGGCCACGGGCTGCGCGCTTCGGCTCAACGGCGCGAACCAGCGGCGTGATGTCATCTGTGTGCTCACCGTCGCTCCTCCCCTTATTGATTTATTGATTGGGAAGTCGAAACACCAGTTCGTGGTTCGTCAACGACGGCTGACTAGGCCCGGGGGCCCCTGGCTAACAAATCCGCGTCGCGGGATTGGGCTGAGCAGAGCAACGAATGGGCCAACAAGGACCGTCAGCGACCGCGGCCCTTCCTGTACTTCCGCCATCTGCTGTTGATTGTTGATTCGGGGGAATATTGACAATTCGGGCGGGCCTTTCAGCAAGGCCCGAAGGTTCAGCGCCGGGTCTCCCAACCGGGCCCGCCGGCCAGGTCACTCCGCCGTGCTGGCTCCCCCTCACCTGGGTGTGGACTCAGGGCTCGGTGAGGCCGAATCGGAGCATTGGCGCGTCGACGCGTCCGATGCCCTGGGCGATGGCGTCGTGGTAGCCGGCTTCGATGCGTTCGTCGATGGAGAACCGTGAGAAGTCCGCGGCGGTGGTCAGGTTGGCCGGGATGGTGGAGGTCACCACGTTGAAGTGGTTGATCTTCCGGTGGTCGAGCATCTCCTTGTAGGTCGGGTCGTGACGGGCCTTGCTGGTTTTCGGCAGGTCCGCATCGATCTGCGCGATCAGATCGACCATGCCGTCGATCTTGTCGAAGAAGCGCTTGTCCAGCTTGAGTCGACTGGTGTACTGGAGTTGGATCACGCGTTGCAGCACGTCGAACATGCTGGTCGGGGTCAGGGCGTGCATCGGGAACAGCTCGATCGCGATCAACTCCCGGACGGCGTCGGGATCGCCGCCCGCGGCCTCTTCCAGGGCGTGGATGGCCGGGCTGAGCGGGGCGTTGGAGAACAGCCCGCCGTCCCAGTACATGTCGCCGTCGATGTTGGTCATCGGGAAGCCGGGGGGAAGGCTGCCGCTGGCGGCGACGTGTTCAAAGGTGAGGCCGCCGGGGCTGCGGTTGTCGAAGAATTCGATCTCCGCCGTGCCGATGTTGGTGGCCCCGACGACGACCCGGGGATGTTCGCCGTTGAGCTTTTTCAGGTCCACCAGTTCGGCCAGCGTCGTCCGCAACGGCGAGGTGTCGTAGATATTCGTCAGCGTCCACGGGGCGAGCACCAACTGCATCAAATGGCTGGTGTCGAAACGGTACATGCCGCG
This sequence comes from Mycobacteriales bacterium, assembly GCA_038322925.1. Taxonomy (GTDB): domain Bacteria; phylum Actinomycetota; class Actinomycetes; order Mycobacteriales; family Nakamurellaceae; genus Nakamurella. The sequence continues at coordinate 1,432 of JBBQGJ010000371.1, read as the reverse complement.
GTCGCCGAGCGCTGCCAGTGATCGGTCCAGCACCGGGGGGAGCGGGACACCCATGGATACGGTGAACTTCTCCCGCCACATGGTGTCCAGGGCCTTCATCGGGTCGCCCTTGGCGCCGCCGAGCACCGCCGCGGTGGCCGCACCGGTCGAGATGCCGGTGACCGCGACCGGCGTGAATCCCGGTCGCCTCTCATACAGCGCCTGGAGCACCCCGTATTCGTAGGCCCCCAGCGCACCCCCGCCTTGCAGCACGATCGCGGTGTGCACAGTGTCATTCCTGATTGTCACGGCGAGACCTCCCTGTCACCAGCGCGGTCAACAGGGCATTCTGATCCACCAGATGTGGCAGTGAGCCCACTGGTTCGGCCGCGAATAGAGCCGTCGCATAAACCACACCGCTACCCAGGCGTCGTCGTATAGGGCCGAAAGTCCCGTAATGGAAAGCCAGTTTAGGCTGGCGACAACCGGCTCGGGCGCTAGGCAGAAGGACAGCGCGGACATCAACCGGTCCGGTGGTATGCCCGCGGCGTGCACGGTCCGGGCCCGTTGCAGGGTGTTGGTCAACCCGGCGGAGGACGTGTCGGCCACGGCCAGCGCCCAGCCGCCGTCCCGCAGCGCCGGGACCAGCAGGCCGTCGATCAGCCCGGTGGTGTCCGCCCCGTCCTCCACGATCTGGGTGTCCACCACCACCAGGTCGGCCACGTCCTGCGCGGCGGCCAGCACGCTGCGGTACACCGCCGGGGTGACGGTGCTGGGGTCGACCTGGTCGCCGTGCGGGGCCATCACCAGCCCGAACCGCAGTTCCTGCAGCCGCCGGTGCCGGGCGGCGTTCACCTCGCCGGGGGTCAGCACGGCGCGGGCCGGGTCACCGGACGCGGCGGCCGCCCAGATCGTCGGCAACGCGGAGCCGCCCAGCCGCAGGTAGGTGCGGACGTCGCCCTGCCCGCGGTTGGCGTCCACCAGCACCACCCGCAGCTGCTTCCCGGCGCGTTGCGCCAGGCCCCAACGCCAGGGTGGTCTTCCCGACGCCCCCCTTGCCGGAGAACACGAACAGCACGTCCCCGCGGCGGTCCGGCACCCGCGGACCGGCCGGCCGTTGCAGCGGGGCGTGGTCGAACACGTCCCACGGGTCGTCCCGGTCGCGGGGGTGCATGCCGCCGTCGGGAGGGCAGGTGGGCGGTGGCCGTTGTCCGGCCGGCGCCCACGGGGCGGTGGCTGCCCGATCACGGTGGCTCCGGGTCGCTCGGGTGGGTGGTGGTGTGGCTCGCGGTCCTGACCCGCTGAGCCCGTCCCCAGGGGGTCGGCAAGGTCGGTATCCAGGGCGGCTGACCTGGTGTTACGCGTGTGACTGATGTGACGAGTGTTGGTGATGGGACGGCGAGGGTCATCCCGTGACGATCAAGTTCTCACACCAGCTCGTCACGAAGGTCAC
>JBBQGJ010000370.1:0-6822 GCA_038322925.1 Mycobacteriales bacterium | reverse complement strand
GGCGCGGTCTTGGCGAGCAGGCTGTGGTGGATCGTGGCGATCAGCCACAGGACGACCATGGCGCCCATGACGACCGCAAGACCCGCGTCGCTCTCGGCAACGAGCATCAGTACACCGCCGATGAGCGCAATCAAGCCGATGAGGGAGGTGGCTGTCATGTAGATCTTGTTGCCGTGCATCAACTGGCCGAAACCGGGCACCACCGCCGTGGCGGAGGCCGCGAATCCGAGCGCGAGAATGACGATTCCTGTTGCTCGCATCCCACTCATGCCCGGAGGTGCAAAGCCGGTGACCCATAGAGCCCCGCCGATCCGATTGTCGGCCGCCCAAAGCGCATCGCTCGGACACAGCCGACCACGGTGCGCGGAGACCCGGACCGCTGCGGCAGCCCCGGCCCTCCGGCCGCCGGTAGCGAGGTGGCGGGTCCGGAGTGGGCCTCTGTGGTCCGGTGCATGTGTGGTCCGGTCCTCACGCCCTCGCGGCTACGACTCGAGGCGGCGAAGTAGATCGTCGGCCGCGGCTTGCAGCTCTTCGGCATGCCGCTTGTCCTGATGCGTTTGCTCTTCGTACGTGGCCAAGCGCTCGCTGACCCTGCTCAGCAGGGACGAGAAGGCGCGTACCTCGGCCTCAGTAAGCACCACTTGAGTAGCCATGCTCCGACTCCTTCCTCGACGTGCGTGCATTGGTCGCAGTCATGCGACCAGCATCCGGCGCTCGCGCTGCCTGCACAAGTCCGGCCGTTGATCAACAGGCATGCAACTGACGCGGCGGCTGTCAACGCCGGTGAAGCCGCACACTCGTGGTCGGCGGGCAACCTCCCCCCAGCGGGGGGGCGGTCGTGCTGCCCGGTCTGCGGTCGGCGTTCACGAATCCGGCCGGCACGTTGCCTCGCCGCCGCTCGATCCCCGCGTCGGTCGCGGTCCGACGCGGAACCGGGGCCGGGCCTCGGTCGGGCAACCCGCTCAGGATCCGGCAGGTCCACGCCCGGAGGCTCGGCCGGGTCTGACCGGCTCAATCTCGCCGGATCGACCAGTCTCACCGACGACGCCGGTGTCAACGGCCGCTTGATCGTCCGGCATGCCGTCGAGAACGGCCAGCGCCGTCCTTCACGTGTGGGCCGACCCGGCGGCAGAAATCCGCGGCTGCTTGCCTTCGAGCCGCTTATGTGAACGCCGAATCGGTGCCCAGTTCCCGTCACGCGACGATCGTTTGGCTGCCCGACGATCAGCGTATTCGATTAACCCGAAGCTACGTGATCTTGGTACTGCCGAAATGCCTGCTGACCTGGGGATATGTCAAAGTCGATGCGGCGGCGTTCTGTCTACAACACACGCCGACCGGCACGGCGAGAGCTCCGGGCCGGTGGAGATTTGATCTCCTTACACCTGACACCTACCTCAGGAATGAGCCTGGCGAAACGTTCTGTCTACATTCAGACGGTCTCTGAGAGCGTTTCCCCAGGTCACGGCATGGATTCATGCAACACGCCGACGTAAGTTCGGATTGACGTGATTCGCGGTCGACACTAGATTCAATCCCGCAATCCCGTATGAATAGCTCACATTTCGGCCCAGGATGAGGCAAATATCTACAGTATCCAACAAACCTGTCAGAATCCCACGGCAAAACCGTTCCGACGGCTGCCGAACCACAGGATTCGACCTTTAGGAACCCCGACAGGTGGGACACTGTTCGAATGAAGTTCAGAGTGTTTGCCGAGGGTGTGAGCAGCTCTTACGACGACGAACGCAGCCACTATCTCGTGCGCGAGGACGGCGTTCTCGAAGTTTTCACGGCCGATGGGCGCAAGGTGACTTACTCGCCCACCGCATGGAGTCACGTCGACCATTTCCTGCCTGACCCCGGGCGTGGCGTATCTGCTGACAACGGCGACGACATCCACGACTGAACCGGGCTCCCGCGTCTTCCGCACTTCCGAGCGCAGCAGGTCCAGAACTGGATCAAGCCGATGGTTCCAACATCTTCCCGAGGTGATCTTCGCAGCGCATCGACCTGCGGCCGCGTTGGACTGGTTTCACCGCGCGCTCAATACCTCGCACTGCGCGGACGACCGCCGTTGTCGCACCGGGGCCACGGGATGTACCGGCCGGGGAAACCTCACGACTGCCCTCGCGTTTGGACTACTCGGGGCGAGGTGCTGCCGCGCCCCACGGGAACGGGCGTGTTGCCCTCAACGACCCCGACCACACCTACGGATCGGTGAGTAGAGCCCGGTTTCCTTTGGTTTCACTCCTTCTCTTGGCCGGCTGACTCGGAACTTGAGATTCTGGCCGCTCATTCGAACTCTTTGTGTCGCCCCGCTCTCCACCTCGATCCTTGGACGCAAACTGGCTTTGCCGAGCGAGTCATGGGAGTTCATCACCACTTGATATCAACTCCGCGAGGCGGCGGGTGAAACGAGCGGCTGGTGCTCCGTCGACGATGTCGTGGTCGAACGAAACCGTGAGGCAGAGATGCTCTCGCTCTTGGAGTCCGCCATCGACGAGCGTCGGACGCTTCGCGATCGCGCCAACGGCCACCGTGATCGTCGCACTTGTGAGCGGGAGGATCCACATCGGCCCTGGACCGAACATGCCGACGGCGGTCACGCCGACAACGCCGAATCGCTTCTGCATGCCGATGTTGCGGGATGCCAGCCGGATGAAGGTCCGAAGCAAGAAGTTCGGGATGAAGCGGATCCACTCGGTGCCCGTCGCCGAACCGAGCCGCTGCCCAGCATGCTGCTGCGTCGCGCGCAGTTCGTCGTTGATTTGGCGATACGTCTTTCGGTTGGCCGATCGGATCGCGACCGGTTCAGGGACGTTCTGGCCATCGATCTCGCGTTCGAACAGGACGTTGATCGTGAGGTCCTCGAGCGTGATCAGTCGGCTACCTTTGCGAAAGGAATTGAACCGCGGGAAGTCGTCAAGTGAACGCGCCAGGCAGGTCACGACGTAGCCCGTGAGCGACAGTCTCTCACCGGTGCGCTCGCGGTACTGCGCGATGAGGTGCCGCGGACCGCTGATGTCGACCTCCGTCATGAGGTGGATCGTGTCGCTCTGCCGACCGCTCGCCGCCGCCGCGGCGACCATGCGTCGGTTGCCGCCGAACGGTTCGGTCCGGTACCCCCCGCGTTTGCCCATCTCAACCCCGCGGAGAGGTTCTCCATTCGCCTGACGGTTCAACAGGCCCCATTAACTCAACTGAATCGGCGCAATGTCATTGTCACGCCGTGCATCTCGACGGCCACGCAAGGATCTGCCCGCAACGGCCGGTCAACAACGCCGCGCAGCATCCACCTCAGGGAGAACTCCTCCGTTCGCATGGAGGGGGCTGGCAACCGGTCTGGTACGGGGACGGAGAACCGGAACGTCAGCGGCCGCGCCGGGTTCAGTTCGGGGCGGTCCGCCAGGGCCACGGAAGCGACGACCATCTCGTCATCAGCCTCCTCATACGCTGGGTTGCGCAATGGGTCAGTTGATGCGCGGGGACCGCGTGCGACGTGTTCGAGCAGAACCAGCTCGACCCGGATTCCGCGCACTTCGCAAGCTTTGGCGGCGCGACAGTGAGTTCGCCGTCCAGCGCCACGCCAGGAACGAGACGCCTGCTGGACAGGGACGTAAAGCTCAAGCCCGCGCATTGATGCTCTTCCACAGTCGGCGGTCGCTCAGTGACCTGCTCCCTGTCGGCCGCCTCGGACAGCACCAGAACGGGTCTCGTCACCTCGGTCGTGCGAGCCTTCTCGACGCGAAGACGTGCCGTTACTTCCCATTGGAGGTCGACGAGCCCCGTCCTCACCGAACCAGGCCCGTGTGCGGGTACGCGGAGAGCAACCCGCTGACTGATCCGATCACCCGGACTCAAGTGCCCCAAGGGTTTCAGAACAACTCGATCGCCGACGTTCGAGCTGCGTCCGGTCGCGGTGGCATAGGGCCCCCAGACATCGGTTCCCTGGCGATAGTGGTAGGCCCGATGCCACGCGAGTTCGATCTCGCCCCCCAGCACGGAGGCATCTCGGGTGGCCATCACCACTATGGTTGCCTCGATTCTCGACCCCTCATCGAAGACCGCGCCCGGCATCTCAAGTTCGAGACGCACCGGCCCCTCAACCGCACGAAACACCATCGGTACCCCGTTCCAACCGACCGGCGACTGGACAAACCGACTGTGCGACCGTTGGCGCAGAAAGTTCTAGCTAGGGCCGTTGGTCCCGTGGTTGCTCCTTCGCCCGGTTGCTGACCGTCGTTGGTCCTGCCGATGTTCGCGTCGTTGGCTGCGCCGATGTCCTGGGCATGACAAGGCTGCGCCATGTCTCAGTGGTGCCAGACAGCCTTGAACAGCCATGCGTCATTCATCTGCGGCTGATTCCAGTTGTCGCGTCGGCTCATCGCCGCTGGGTACACCGTGTACCTGCCGTCCCTGTTCGGGCGGCCCGCAGCCCCGGCGACTGGCCGTGAGATCGTGCGATCGATCCTGCGGGTCTGCGTGGCGCGGGAGTTCACGAAGCTGGCCGACCGCACGAGCCCCGTCGTCGGGTGGCTGCGGGCATTGGCAGCGTCGGCCTACCGTGAGTGTGGCGGTCCCGCGGCCGGCGTGGTCGGGATGTGCTTCACCGGAGGTTTCGCGCTGGCGACAGCGCTCGAACCGTCGGTCGTCGCGTCCGTCATCGGCCAGCCGGCCATGCCCGCGCCGATCGGGCGGCGTGGCCGTGCCGCCCTGGGCCTGGATGCTGAGGATCTCTGCACAATCACGGCTCGAGCGAATGACGGCCTGCGCGTGCTCGGGCTCCGGTTCACCAACCGGGGTTGCCCGGGCGAGCGATTCGAGACCCTGCGGGCGACGCTCGGGGCATCCTTCGAGGGCATCGAGATCGACTCTTCGCCGGGTAACGCGGCTGGCATCGCGCCGTCGGCGCACGCGGTGCTCACGGACTCTCTCGTCGACGAGCCGGGGCATCCGACCCGGGTGGCCCCTCGATCGGGTCCTGGCCTTCCTGGCCGAGCAGCTGCGTCATTGACCCCGCCGCGGTGGCGGATGCCGACGACCAGCGCAAGGGTCCCGTCCATCGCCGACGGGCCGGCCCCCCGAAAAGGAGCTGTGAACCCGGAGTGCTGCTTGCTGACGTGCCCGTGTCGGTGCTCCCGGCCGCATCGCTGGCCGTTCCGCGGTCGGGACGGCGGACGGTCGATCAAGCACGGCCGCTGCTGCGGTGACGTGCACCCCCGTGAAGGGCCCGTCACCGTCGCGGGGGACCTTCGACACTGTGCTGCCCCTGTCCGGAGGAGCGACGCTGGTACTGGAGGAGAGGGGGAGGCATTGATTCTCGTTGGGTACGCCAGCAAACACGGTGCCACCGCGGAGATCGCCGAACGCATCGCGGAGATTCTCACGCTGGCCGGACAGCCTGCCGAGGCTCGACCGGTTCAGCAGGCGGGTGATCTGGGCGGCTACCAGGGGTTCGTCATCGGCAGTGCCGCTTACTCGACGCACTGGCGAAAGGACGCGACGGCGTTCGTCATGAGCAACCAGGGCCTGTTGGCGCATCGGCCGGTGTGGCTGTTCAGCACCGGCCCGCTGGGCACCGACGCCACCGACGGCAACGGAGCGGACCTGCGCACGATCGCCGAGCCCAAGGAGATCCCTGGATTCCGGGAGGCGATCCACCCCCGAGACCACCACGTGTTCTTCGGTGCCCTCGATCCCGGCGGGCTCACCTTCGCCGAGAAGACGTTGCGAAAGCTCCCGGCCGCTCGCGCGATGATGCCCGAAGGCGACTTCCGTGACTGGACGGAGATCGAGGATTGGGCGCGGAGCATCGCGGAGGAATTGACACAGCTGGACGCGGGACATGGGGAGGTGGATCCCTGATGAGTGCGCCACCGGCACAACCGCCTGAACAGAGCCCTGCCGGTACAGCTGGCGGGGCCGCTGACCCTCGACTGCTCATGGATCAGTTCTTGCCAAAATACGACTTTGCCGTCGTGCACGCCGACGTCGTCCGGGCACCGCCTGCCGAGTGCTATCGGGTGGCTGGTGAGCTGGACCTCTTTCAGGCCCCCCTGGTGCGGACCCTGCTCGGCGTCCGGGGACTGCCGCAGCGGGTGGTGGGCACCTTGAAAGGACGCGGGAAGACAACTGCCCTGCAAGCATCCCGGCCTACGTTCAGGGTCAAGGACATGGTTGGTCTGGGGTGGATCCAGCTCGGCGAGACCCCGGGTGTGGAGCTGGTCCTTGGCCAGGTGAGCCGGCCTTGGAAGGCGGTCGCGGTCTCCGCCGACGCGCCGATCACGCCGGAGCAGTTCACGAGCTTCGATGAGCCTGGTTTCGCCAAGATCGCTACCAGCCTCAGGATCGATCCCTACGGGAACGACTCGTCAATCCTGACGATGGAAACACGCGTCGCCGTCACCGACGACGAGAGCCGCCGACGGTTCAGGCGCTACTGGCTGCTCATTGGCCCGTTCAGCTCTCTCATTCGTCGAATGGCGTTGCGCCTGCTTGCGGCGGAGTTTCGCCGGTCGGCTGCTGGCCAGCCAAACGTTGGTGGAGTCGGATCATGAAACCCATGTAATTCGCAGGTGCCCCCCGGTTGTGGCCGATGACCAGGCACGCCTCAGGCTCGGCCGGCTTCCCCCAGATGCGGGCCACCCGGTCACCGCTGACGATTTCGATCAATGCCTTGACGCGGGCCGGAGACGAGGCCGCCTGTCCTATTGCGGTTGACGGAGAGGGCTGGCCCCAAGCTGAATCTCAGTTCGGGTGTGCTTCCAGGTGGTGTTTGAGTCCGGTCCAGATGCTCTGTTCCTGCCGCCGACCCATGGT
>JBBQGJ010000369.1:0-6827 GCA_038322925.1 Mycobacteriales bacterium | reverse complement strand
CCAGCTAATTCGGTAGGCCCACGCCGCGTCCCGCGCCGTGGCACCGACCCCGGGCAGGCCACCCCTGACACCAACGGCGGGCCGCAGCTGTCCGAGCGAGAACGCCAGTGTGGTCTGCGATCTGTGCGGCGACAACAAAGGTAAAGGGTGCGTCGAGGGGGGACAGGCAGTGCAGGAACATCTCCGCGAAAAGTAGCGCTAAGGGATGTTCGAAGTGAGACCGGTCGCGGTGTCGGCGTCGGAATACGCGCAGGTCACCGGACAGTCGTTTGGCGGTGCCCCTCCAGTGTTGCCGGGCTCCGCCGTGTCGCCGTCGACGGGCAGTCGGATCGGTTTCGGCTTGGAACCGCACAAGGCCTTCGTCGGACACCCGCGCGTACCTGGCCAGGCTGCGCACCGCTGCTATGTGCGGTAAATCCTTAGCGCTACATCTCGCGGAGATGTTCCTGCACTGCCAACACGAACATCACTCTGACAACGACCTGCCACCCCTCGTCTCCCGGCAAGAAAGGTGCCGCGCCAGGATTGAGTTGATGCCGCAGCACATGGCCATCGAGATGCCGCGTCATGCAGCGACATTCCCGACGAAAAGCGTTCGCCTCAGCTTCGCACGATGAGCACGGCACCCGGTTGGCGGACCGCGAGCAGTCAGGCGACGGCCGCTTGCATGTCGCTGGCTCCCCCGGTCCAGCCCGCGGCCCGCGCCTGAGCACACACCTCGGCCAAATCGGTCTCATCGTCCCAAACGGCGCTGACCGGACCGTTGGCGTCGATCAGGAAACCGCGCACTGCGGAATCGAGGTCGAGGTCGGCGGTCCACCAAGTCGACGCCCGAAACTGGGCCACGATCTGCTCGATCGACGCCTCGAAGGTGCCGTCGAGCCTGTTGTTCTGCCAGAACTTCATGAGTCGCCCTTCGCCTGTATCCTCGTCGCCAACCATTGCCGGTACGAATTGTCGCGATCTCCTCGCCATGAGCCACGCTGGCCCGTCAGCGGTTGTGGGTCCACTACGGTCCGGACGAGCGTCCTCGGCTCCACTACCGACCGGCATGCCAGTGCGCTGTTCAGTACAGCCACAACCAGAAGAGCCGCCTCTGCTGGCGGTCCAAAGCGCTTCGGGTTTTCTTACTTTTCTGCAGTCGTGCGCTTGGAATGCACGGGGAACAGGTTTCCGCCATTATCCTTCTCGCGAATTCTGGCGAGCCCGTCGCCAATGATCTCATCGAGCAACTCGTTCTGCGTCAATTCTGGCCTTCCTTTGCCGCGGAGGAAGAGCACCGCATCTCGCAGTTCGTCGGCGAGCGGGTCGGCCACCTTGAGGGGCCGGCGATGAGGGGTAGCGACGGGTCGCGGCACGCTTTGGACGCCTGGGGCATCCCGGGCTACCAAGGCGCCGTTGGATCTTGTGGCTTCCGAGGCGCCTGCGGCGCCCAGAAGGCGATCCTCCGCGCTCACCCCGAAGTCAGGACGCCGGGTCAGCCCGCGGGCTCGGTTGTCAGCCATGGGTCACACCGCCACAGCGCGAACGCCGAGCAGCTCGCTGACGACCTGTCGGTACTCCGTATCGCCGACCCCGCCAGGATCGTGCCAGCTGACCGGTAGTTGCGCGGAGAAGGCCTCACCGTGCCGCGTGCTCTCGTGGATGACCAGTGGGAGCAGTTCATCGGGGAAGTGTTCGCGGAGGGTGTCCATCACATCCGCGACCATCCGCGAGGTGTTCCGGCCGCGTACGGCGACCCGGCACGGAAGGATGCCTGCGATGCGGAGGTTTGGATTCAGCCGCCGCTTGACCTTGTCGATTAGTTGGATCAGCTTGGGTAATTCGTCGAGTTCCATGGCACCCGCAGCGATCGGGATCAGCACTTCGTCCGCCGCTGCCAGCCCCATGATCGTGAGGAGCCCGAGATCGCCGGGGCAATCGATCAGCACCAGATCGCGCTCTGTCGCATTCTCCAGCGCTACACGTAGGGCATGTTGGACTCCTGCTTCCCCACCCAACTGGCGGTCAGCGTCGGCGAGTTCCGAGGATGCCCGGACCATCTCAAGCCGATCGAATGCGGTCTGGACCACTACTTCGTCAAGCGGCCTTTCGTTTGCCAGCACATCGACTAGGTCGGTGTTAGCTGGCGAGCCGCCCAACCACTTGGTCGCGGAGCCCTGATCATCCAGGTCCACAAGCAGTGTCCGATAACCCGTCCGTGCCGCGGCGTCTGCCACGTTTACCGCGGTGGTGGTTTTTCCCGAGCCCCCTTTGTTGTTGGCAACGACGATCGTTCGCATCACCGCTCAGTCCTCCCCCTTCGGGCACCCCACAGGCGTCCCGGGCTACCCAGGCGCCCAGTGCGCCACGGACTACTGCAGATCCTCAGGCGTCTCAGGCTCCGTAGAAGCTCGACACGCCCAAGGCGCCGCCGGGAATCACAGGCGTCCCGGGCTACCCAGGCGCCCACTGCGCCTGGGGTAGCTGGGGGGCGCCTGTGGACGCCGGAGGCGCGAGAGCTTGCGGTAGTCGTCGTGGCCGACACCGGGCGAGGACCTTGCGCGAACCGGGGGGGCGCGACAGACGGGCAATTGACGCTTGCGCCGCCAAGAGCGGGGGCTTGGCTCGGCATAATGCCCGGTTATCGGCGGTTACCAGCGCGTCTATGCAGGTCCGGGCGTTCCTCAACCTCGGCTGCGAACAGTGCAGTGGCGTCGGTAGCTGAACGGCACTGTCGTTGCCGATCCCGGCTCGGATCCTCACTCGTTTCGTTACAGGGACGCCGGTTTCGTCGCAGCCCGACCGTTGGCACGAAGCTCGCTCGAAATCCCGTGGTGTCGGCCGGGGGACGGATCTCGAGCGAGTTTCTGAAGCTACTCGGCATTGCCGGTCGTTACGTTACAGTCGAGGCGTATTTCGTTACGGTTGAGCTGGGGTGAGGGTGAAGCGATCGGACGGCGCGAAGGCGTGGTCGAGGGTGCTGTCCGAGCTCGCGCAGGTCAGGGTCTCGGTGGAGTGGGAGCGGCCGACGTGGCGGGTGTCCTGGCAGGACGGCCCCACCCGGGATGCGCTGATGGGTCGGGCGGCCGCGTTGGGCGGGTACCGGGTGGGTGCGCCGCTGCCGTTCGAGGATCTGCGGTTCGCCCGCAGCGATTCCGCGTTGGCGGTCGCGTTGGCGTGGCTCGCGCGGGGCAGCCCGGACTCGCCGGCCGCGGCCCGAGCGGCGATCGGCGATGTCGAGGCATTCTGCGCGGACGCCGGTTACCCGCAGGCCCGGTTCGACGCCGGTGCCTTGGCGGCCGCCGAGTTGCTGCGCCGGCTGGGTCATGGCGACATCGCGGGGATGGGTGCGCTGCTGGCCCGGGCTGTGCCACCGGTAGCGGCGGCGGTCATGCTGGCCGCCGGTCCGGAGCTGACCGGCCGGGTGGTGACCTATCGCTGGCCGGTGGGCGGCCCGCCGGAGGACTTGCTCGGGCCGTCGGGTCCGCGCACAGAGCTTGGCGCGGGCCCCGTCCGCCCGGGTGCCTGTCTGCGGTGTGGCAAGCCGTTGCGCATCGATGGTGCTCGGGGTGGCCGGCCGGCCAGGTACTGCGGCGGCGCGTGCCGGACGGCGGCGCACCGCGCGCGGCACCGGACGACGCCGAATGCTGGCGCTGACGCGGAATAGCGGGTCGTGCCGGTGGGGTCAGCGGGCGGCTGATCCGCAGCACTGCTTGTACTTGCGGCCTGATCCGCACCAGCACCGTTGGTTCCGGCCCGGCGGCCAGGCGACCACGGCGGGGTCGGCTCGGCGGAGCAGTTCCGCGGCGTACCCGGACCGGGCATCGGGGGTGGCCGGGTCCCGCTGTGCTTGTTGGCACCAGGCCAGGAACGGTTCGACCCGGACCGCGGCCACGTGCAGCCGGGAGGAACCGGAGTCGGCGTACTGGGTCAGGGTGCGTTGCAGGGCCAGGTTGTAGGCGGCGTGATCGGCGGCGCCCTTCGCGGGGCCCTGCTGGGTCAGCTGCGGCCAGCGCCGCAACGCCTGCGGGTAGTCGGTGGCGGGGAACCACGCGAACGCCACCGGGACCTGCGTCGGCCGGCGTGGTGGGTCCTGCGCGATCGGTGCGGTGGCAGTGGCTGGCAGCGCGGGCGCGCCCGGGGGCCATGCCGTGGGCGCCGTGGCCGACCGCGGCGCGGCGGGGGCGGTGCCGACTGCCCGGTGACGCCGTCCTGGTGGGGGCGGTGGGTTGTCCAGGAACTCCTCGGCGTCCCGTTGCAGCTGGTCCTCGCGGCGGCCCAGTTCGGACAGTGATTCCTCGCGCAGGTCGGCGAGCTGCTCGACCAGGCCCTCGGGGTCACCGGTGGCCATCGCCAGCCGCAGGCCCTGGGTGAGCCAGGTCAGCGCGGTCTCGTGGTCGTCGATCTCCGCGTATTCCACGCCGGCGTTGTTGTACAGCCACACATCGTCGGGGGTGTCGGCCCGGACCTGCTCCCAGATCTCGGTGGCCTGCTGGACCCGGCCGTCCCGCATCAGCAGTTCCGCGATCCGGCACCGCCCGTCCGGTACCCCGGCCCACCCGACCTGCAGGGCCCGGCGCATCACGGTGATCGCCTCGTCCACCCGGCCCAGCGCCTCGTAGCAGTCGGCCAGCTCGTCCAGCAGCTCGGCCTCCACCCACTGCTCCGCCGCGGCCGGGTCGGTGCGACAGGCGAACGCCGCCCGTCCCAGCACCTCCGCGCAGGCCGCGGGATCCCGCGGCCGGGCACCCAGCACCGCGTCGAGTTCGCGGTCCAGCCGCGCCACGTCCCGCACACCCACCGTCGTCGTCCTCTCCTGACCCCGCCCCGCGACCCGGACCTGCGCGACACCACCACCGGGGACGGGCCCACCGTCCGGACCGACCGGGGCGACGCCGGCCCCCGGGGGACGCCGCGACCCGGCCCTGCCGTCTATGACATGCGGGTGACCACCGCGGTATCGGGCAACGGGCGGGCGCTGCGGAGCCAGCCGCGGCCCTGCTCACCGGGCTGCAGGGACCGCGGGGTGCGGGTGTAGGTGATCCACCGCGTCCTGCGCAATTCCGCCATCAGGTGTTGCCGCAGCTCCCGCCGCCAGAACGCCGGCCGGTATGGCCACCCGTCCGGGACCGCGTGCAGCGGTGCCAGCAGCACCGGGTCGACACCGGCCACGGCCTCCGCCCAGGTCGGGGGACGCCGGTGCAGCACCTCGTACCGGTCGATCGAGCGGGCGAGTTCCCGGCCAAGGACCGCGATCTCCCGACTCGTCAGCCACCGGCCGGCGGCCTGCCGGACCTGTTGGGCGGCGAGCGCCTGGATGACCGCCCGGGCGGCGGCCTTCTCAGCGTCACCCGGCGACGCGGGCTCCGACGTCGTGCTCGCAGTGGTCATGACACCGATCATGCCAACGTCGGACCCGCACACCGGTGGATCGCCCCTCCTGCAGGACTCGCACGCCGAGATGCGGTCCATCGATCCGCGGCCCCCGCGGCCGCGCCTGGACGTGCGCCGCGAGGGTCTCGCCGGCGCGCCTGGGTAGTCGCTGGTCAGGGAGGAGTTTGCGGTCCCCGGGGCGCCGCACCTGACGGTTGGTCGTGTCACCGGGCCCGGCCGGTGGGCGGGAAAGGGGGGTGGGTCAGGCGGAGGAAGGCAGACGCCCGGTGACCGGTACCACCGCACTGTTGTCGACCCGCGCGGTCCACGAGCGCCGGCGTCGCGCAGCGCTGAGGGCAGCGGACCACGTCGCGATGCGGCGCTGTCGACTGCGGGGTGGTGTCGGCATCTGCGCCGGCGGTACCGTCGGCTCATGTCCAGGCTGTCGCGGATCACGTCGGACCCATCGATCTGCCACGGCCAGCCGACGGTGCGTGGGATGCGGTACCCGGTCGGGAACCTGCTGGAGTTGCTGTCGTCGGGCATGACGATCGACGACGTGCTCCAGGACTATCCCGACCTCGAGCGCGACGACCTTTTGGCCGCCCTGGAGTTCGGGGCACTCACCGCCGGCGGCGGCCGGGTGGTTCCACTCGGCGCCGCGTGAAGTTCCTCATCGACGCCCAGCTTCCTGCTCGACTCGCCCGGTTCCTGCGCCACGCCGGCCATGACGCCGTGCACACCTCCGCGCTACCGATGGGCAACCACACGACCGACACGCAGATCACCGAGATCGCCGACGGTGAGTCCCGGGTCGTTGTCACCAAGGACCGGGACTTCCGGGACGGTCACCTGCTGTCGGGGTCACCGCGCCGGCTACTGGTCGTCGCCACCGGCAACATCACCAACACCGAACTCCTCGCGCTGGTCCAGGCCAACCTCGACACGATCATCGACGCGCTCGGCGAAGCCGACTTCGTCGAACTGGGACCGCGGACGCTGGTGATCCACCAACAACGTCACCACGGCCCAGCGACCTAGACCACCACCGGCACCCGGTCCAGGACCCTGGGCGACCCTCACACCGCAGCCGGACGCGCGGATCGTCACGTGACGAATCGCGGCACCCACCGGCACCGCCACCGCTGCACACCGGTCCGGGACCGGCGGTGAACCGTCGCATCAGGCGTTTTTGGCGTCGTGCATCGAACGCAATAATGCCGGGCCCAACTCGCATAACCAACGATTATCGGAGGTAACCCAACGGCACCTGTAACTGACAACGCCCTGGTCCGGCGATCCTCCGCAAGATTTTTTAGCTGGGCCCTACCTGTCCCGTGCCAGCGAAAATGGGAGCTGTGCCAACTTCGTGGGAGTAGCGGGGGAGCCGTGCCAGATTCTTGGGAGTAGGTGGCGTTCGCGCTGATCAGAGGTTCTGTCGGTGGGGCAGTACATCCTCTGGACCGTGCACA
>JBBQGJ010000368.1:0-6842 GCA_038322925.1 Mycobacteriales bacterium | reverse complement strand
GGCCTCCACCAGCGCGTCGACGCCGGTGCGCCACCGGTCGGGGGCCGGCACCACCAATCCGGTCATCTCCGCCGAGATGGCCAGCCGCGCCAGGTGATCGTCCAGGTCACGGGCAATGCCATCGACGACCAGGGTGGTCTCGAAAACCCCCTCGCCGCGCAGCACGCCGAGGTCGTCGGGCCGCAGCAGCGGTGCTTCCGGAGGCAGCAGGGTTCCGTCGAGCAGCGCGGTCAGCGGCGCGGGATGGTCCGTCACGGGCACCACCCTAGACAGTGCCGGCCCCAACCCGAGGAGACCGCCGCCGGCCGAACCCGCGAGCGCACGCCCGAACCGGCTCGCCGGGCCCGCCCGATCAGAGCTTGCGCAACCGGATCCGGGTCACTGCGTGGTCGGAGCCCTTGGTGAGCACCAGGGTGGCCCGGCCACGCGTCGGCAGGATGTTCTTTACCAGGTTCGGCTCGTTGATCGAGCTCCAGATCTGCTCGGCCGTCGCTGTCGCCTCCGCGTCGGTCAGGGCCGCGTACCGGTGGAAGTACGAATCCGGATCGGCGAAGGCAGTCTCCCGCAGCCGCAGGAAGCGGTCGATGTACCAGCGCCGCACATCGGCCGGCTGGGCGTCGACATACACCGAGAAGTCGAAGAAATCGCTCAGGGCCAGCGCGCTGCGACCCTCCTCGTCCAGGTGGGCCGGTTGCAGCACGTTCAGACCCTCGATTATCAGCACATCCGGCCGCCTGACCACCACCTCGTCCTCGGGCAGGATGTCGTAGGTGAGGTGGTCGTAGCGCGGCGCGCGCACTTCCTCCGCGCCCGACTTGACCTCGGCTACGAACCGGAGCAGCGCGCGCCGATCGTAAGATTCCGGGAAACCCTTGCGAGCCATGATGTGTCGCTGTTCCAGAACGGAGTTCGGGTACAGGAAGCCGTCGGTGGTGACCAGCTCGACCCTCGGGGTGTCCGGCCACCGCGCCAGCAGTTCGCGCAGCGCTCTCGCCGTGGTGGACTTGCCGACGGCGACCGATCCGCCCACCCCGATGACGAACGGGGTGCGCTCGGACCGCTCACCGAGGAAGGCACTGGTCACCTGATGCAGCGCCCCGACGCCGCCGACGTACATGTTCAGCAACCGCGAGAGCGGCAGGTAGATGGTCTCGACCTCGTCCAGGTCGATCGGATCGCCGAGGCCACGCAGCCTGGTGACCTCGTCCGCGGACAGCGGCAGTGGCGCGGATTCGGCCAGCGCCGCCCATTCAGCCCGCTCCATCTCGACAAAGGGGGTGACGCCGTGCCCGTTGAACACCGGCGGCCGGCGGCGGTCGAACAGTCCGGCGACCGCGGGGCGCGAGACCCGCCCACCGCCTCGTGCACCGTCACCAGCCATGAGCCGCCATTCTGCCCGTCGCGCGGGTGCCTGCCGCT
This sequence comes from Mycobacteriales bacterium, assembly GCA_038322925.1. GTDB lineage: Bacteria > Actinomycetota > Actinomycetes > Mycobacteriales > Nakamurellaceae > Nakamurella. The sequence continues at coordinate 5,423 of JBBQGJ010000368.1, read as the reverse complement.
CCGAGCTCCTTGTGACCTGCGACTCATTGCAGTGACGAGTCACGCCGGGGCCTCCGGTCAGCGGGGCACCGTCGTGCTGGGATCACCGGCGCTGGGGAGTGTGCGTCTGGCCACTCCGGTCTGCGCTGCCGAGGTCAACCCCGCCACATGGGTCCATGCTTGTCGCACGGGGCTGGTCGAACAGGATCGTCATCCCCGGACAGAACCTCAATCGATCGATGGCGGGTGGATTGGCATGGTCGAATCTGGCTTCCAGATCGGCGGCGGTGGCCCCAGGGCCTACGACCACTCGGTCGCGGAGTTCGCCGGTCCGTTTGCCGACGTCGCGGTTTCCGCTGTTCACCCCAAGCCGGGTGAGTCGCTCCTCGACCTCGCCTGCGGGACCGGGTTCGTCACCCGGCGGGCGGCCTACTCGGTGGGCCCCACCGGCAAGGTCGTCGGCCTCGACATCAATCCGGCCATGCTGGAGGTCGCCGCCGACGAAGGGCCGCAAATCGCCGACTGGGTGTGTGCTCCGGCTGACGACATGCCCTTCGCCGACGCCTCTTTCGACGCCATCGTGTGCCAGCAGGGCGTGCAGTTCTTCCCGGACCAGGTGGCTGCCCTCGTCGAGGCGAGGCGGGTGCTGCGGCCCGCCGGTCGGATCTGCGCGACAGTCTGGGCGGCGCCGACCTTCTCGCCGTACTTCCACGCGGTAGCCACCGGTCTCATCGCGGCCATCGGCGACGCCGGGGTCACGCCGCTGTATGCCGCGATGCCGGAAGCCGGGGACGACCTGCTGCGCGGCTGGGCCGATGCCGCCGGGTTGGCGGACATCGCGGTACGGCAGATCGAGGTCGTGATCAACCTGCCGCCGATCCGGGAGTTCCTACCGAGCCAGTTGCTGGCCACGCCATGGGGCGCGCTGGTGCAGGCCGCCGGGCCGCACGCCTGGGACGTCGCCACCCACAAGGCATTCGACGAGCTGAAGCCGCACGTGCGCTGGGACGGGTCGGCCGGCCTACCGTTCCGGTCCTGGCTGCTGACCGCGATCAGGGCTTGACGGACCGGCCCACCGCCTGGTCACGGCTGCCCGCTGCCGAGCGATCGGGCGCCGAACAACCCGCAAATACGTGCCGCCGCCGCACACGGCACCGGTGGCCGCGGAGTCCTCACCAAGATCAAATCTGCCGGCCCTTTGGTGTTGTCCTGCAACCCGAAATGGCCGGAAACCTCGATCATGACCGGCAACGGCCGCGCCGAAACGCGAGGATCCGGAGTTTTCGTCTCGCCGCGTCGTGATCCGGCGGACCGACCGGGTCGGGTGTTCGCGGCTGCCTACGATGGTCGTATGGGAGTCCCGCACGACCTGTCCACCGCCACCCAGCCGGCAACCGCCACCCAGACGGCAACCGCCACCCAACCGACAACCGCACCCGCCGTCACCGAGTCCGAACAGCCCCCCGCCACAACGACCCCGGCGACATCGACCCCAGCGACATCGACCCCAGCCACATCGAACGGTCCGTCTCCGCTGTTGGGGCTCCCCGGCGCGGTGCCGGCCAGCGGGTTCGACAACGGAACGGCATGGCACTACGGCGACCCGATCGGCGAGCAGCGCGCGTCCCTGACCGGATCCATCCTGATCGACCTGTCGAACAGGGCGATGCTGACCGTGTCCGGCCCCGACCGGCTCACCTGGCTGCACACCCTGACCAGCCAGTTCCTGTCCACGCTCGGCGAGGGTGAGGCGACGCAGGCGCTGATCCTGAGCCCGCAGGGCCACGTGGAGCACCACGCCTGGGTCACCGAGATCGGCGGGGTGACGTACCTGGACACCGAGCCCGGTGCCGGGATTGCGCTGCGGGAATACCTGGACTCGATGCGCTTCTGGTCCAAGGTCGAGGTCGGCGACGGGTCCCGCGACGTCGCACAGTTGGCCCTCATCGGCCCGCGATCGGCAGCGGTCGTGCAGCACGTCCTCGGCGTCTCAGCGCCGGCACCGGGCCGTGCCGTACCGATCGCAGCAGCAGGTTTCGTCCGCAGCACGACCGACGGACTCGATGTGTTCCTGGCCAGGGCCGAACTACCCAGGGTGGCGGCCGCGCTGATCGCCGCCGGCGCCGTACCAGCGGGCAGCTGGGCCGCCGACGCGCTGCGGATACCGACCCGCCGCCCGCGCTGGGGACTGGACACCGACGAACGCACCATCCCCAACGAAGTTCCCTGGCTGCACACGGCTGTCCACCTGGAAAAGGGTTGCTACCGCGGGCAGGAAACCGTCGCCAGGGTGCACAACCTCGGCCGCCCGCCGCGGCGACTGGTGATGCTGAACCTGGACGGGTCCGCCGACCGCCTGCCGATCACCGGCGACGCGGTGACAACTACTCAGGGACGCGTGGTCGGCCGGGTTGGCACGGTCGCGCAGCACCACGAGGACGGGCCCATCGCCCTTGCGCTCGTCAAGCGCGGGATGGACAGCGGGACTGCCCTGATGGCCGGCCCGGTGGATGCCGCCGTCGACCCGGCGGATCTCGCGGACGAGCCGGACCAGTCGACGCCGGTGTCCGCGATCGACAGGCGGGCGCTGCGCGACATCCGGCGTGGCTAGGCCCTGGTGAGCATACGATGAGCAGCTCGGGCACCGGGCCGGCCGCGGAGCAGGAACTGGTTGGTCTCGACCGGATCCTGCAGGCGGCCGAACTCATTGCGCCGTATGCGGTTCGCACCCCGCTGCTGGCGTCGCCCTGGCCCGGCCTTTGGCTCAAGCCGGAGAACCTCCAGCCGATCGGGGCGTTCAAGATCCGCGGTGCCGTCACGGCAATCTCCCGGCTGGACCCCGATGTGCGGGCGCGTGGCGTGCTCGCGCACTCCTCTGGCAACCACGCGCAGGCCGTCGCCTACACGGCAAGGGCGTTCGGCATCGACGCCCACATCGTCATCCCGGACAACGCCTCCCCGCGCAAGGTGCAGGCAACCCGCGATCTCGGCGCGACCGTCGAGCTGGTTCCGCTGGAGCAACGGTTCTCCCGACCCGCCGAACTGGTCGAGCAGACCGGCAAGGCGCTGATCCCACCGTTCGACCACGCCGACGTGATCGCCGGTCAGGGCACGGTGGGGCTGGAGATCAGCCAGGACGCGGCCGACGTCGCGGTGGTGCTTGTCCCGGTCTCTGGCGGCGGGCTGATCTCCGGTGTGGCGGCGGCGATCAGCGCGCTGCTGCCGCATGCGAAGGTGATCGGTGTGGAGCCCGAACTGGCAGGTGACGCCGCCGAGTCCATCCGGACCGGGCGGCGGACAGCCTGGTCCCCCGCCGACACCGCGCGCACCATGGCAGACGGGCTGCGCGCCTTCGGCGTCGGCGAATTGCCGTGGCGGCACATCAGCACGCAGGTGCACGACATCATCACGGTCAGCGAGGACGAGATCGCCGATGCCACCCGGCGGTTGATCCTGCAGGCGCGGCTGGTCGCCGAGCCAAGCGGAGCAGTCGCCACGGCGGCGTTCCTGCATCACCGGGACCAGCTCCCCGCCGGTCGTGCGGTGGCGGTGGTCAGCGGCGGCAACATCGATCCGTCCGTGCTGCGGACGTTGATGGCCGATGGCTGATCCGTCGGGTCGCCCCGACCATCCGGACCAGGCACGCCGGCTGGGCACCCTGATCACCCTTGCGCCCGCTGCCGGCACGCTCAGCCACCTGCTGCGCTCGGCCATCGATGCCGAACAGGTGGGCGCCACCCGAATTCACCTGGCGTCCGATCAACAGGACATCGTGGCGGTCGTCGCCGGTCTGCGCCGGCAGACCGACCTGGTGATCACCATTGCGCCGGATCATCCGGCGGCCGAACTGGTGGACCGGATGCCGTCGGACTTCTCCGAGGTGGTGCTCGACGAGGGGCCGGACGACGTCGATCTGGTCGCAGAGGTGGTCCGCATCGACCGCGAACATCCGCACCACGTCAGCCTGGCCGGCAGGGGCCACGCTGGGCTGACGGTGCTTTTCGCCGCCCTCGCCGTCGGCGCGCACCTCCGCGTCGGCACCGCCGACACCCCGGCGAATCCGATACGGCAAGATCTCACCGACGATCCACGGACCGCCGGGCGGGACGATGCGGCGCTCGTGGCACGAGCCGGCGGGTTGGCGCGGCTGGCCGGGCGCCCACCACTCGACGCCACAGCGGCCAGGGCCTGGTGGCGGGTGGGTTGACCCTGTTCCCGCCCGCGGGCCGGCGCGCGGGCGTACCCGGAAAGAGATTTCGAGACCAGTGGTGAACGAGCGCGTGTCGAGAAGTTATGCCGAACTGGTCCGGGTCTTCCGGTCCGGCTTTCACGAGGGCTCGCATTTCGGCTCCGTGGTCATCACCGGCCCTGACGGACGGGTGCAGCACCAGCGGGGTGACGTGTGGACGCCGGTATTCCCGCGGTCGTCCAACAAACCGTTTCAAGCGGTCAGCATGCTGGCCAGCGGCGCGCCGCTGGCCGGGGAGGACCTGGCGCTGTCGGCGGCTTCGCACTCCGGCGAACCCAGACACGTGGAACGGGGCCTGGCCATCCTCGAGCGCTCCGGGCTGACCGAGGACGACCTGCAGTGCCCGCCCGCGCTTCCGCTGAACGAGGTGGCCCGGAACGCGGTCATCGCCGAAGGCGGTGGAGCGCGCCGGATCTACATGAACTGCTCCGGGAAGCACGCCGGCATGCTGGCCGCCTGCGTGGCCCAGGGCTGGGACACCTCGAACTACCTCGACCCCGAGCATCCGCTGCAGCAACTGGTGGCCGAGACGGTGTCCCGGCTGTCGGACGAGACGCCGACCGCGGTGGGCATCGACGGCTGCGGCGCGCCGCTCTTCGCAATCCCGCTGGAGGCGCTGGCCCGCGCCTTCGGCCGGGTGAATGCCGCGCCGGCGGGCACGCCCGAACGCCTGGTGGCGAGCGCCATGCGGGAGTACCCGGAGATGGTGGGCGGCACCGGACGGGACGACACCCGGCTGATGCGCGCCTTTCCCGGGCTGCTGGTGAAGGGCGGCGCCGAAGGTGTGCACTGCGCCGCGCTGCCCGACGGCCGCTGCGTCGCTGTGAAGATCGCCGACGGTGGAGACCGGGCCCGGATGCCTGTGCTGGTCGGCGGCTTGCGCAGACTCGGGCTAGGCAGCGGTCCCAGGACTGGCACCGGATCCGACCCGGCGCCCGGTGCCGATCGGGCCGGCCTGCCCAGCGAGGCCCAGCAGCTTCTTCAGGAGATGGGCACCGGAGCGGTCCTGGGAGGCGGGGTCCCGGTCGGCACGGTGGAGCTCGCCCCCGACGTGTTCTAGGTGGGCGGTGTCTTTCGCGGCGCGCTCATCGGACAGTGCAAGACTGCGGTCTCGCGCCGACCTGATTTGGTCCACCGATCGGTTCTGAGGCTCGTGTGGCCATCTCCGCGCCACGCGATTTGTCGGGTTTGCGCG
>JBBQGJ010000367.1:0-6889 GCA_038322925.1 Mycobacteriales bacterium | reverse complement strand
CCGTGGCCGTGGCCGGAGATGGCGCCGGTCCACAGCCAGCATTGGCCCGGGTGACCCTTCTTGATGTGCGCCCGGTACCGGCCGATGACCTGCGGGTCGGTGACCGCAACGCGCAGCTCGCTGACGGTCCCCGCGCTCATCCCGGTCATCGTCGCCCGCTGCCGGCGGCCGGCGGGGGGCGGTGTCCGCCGAAGGGTCGGCGATGAACGGCGAAGCCCAGCGGCGCGGCCGCCGAGCGGCGGAAAATGTCGTCGGGAGGCGTGGTGGTTCCACATCGCCGGGAGGGTTGCCGGCGCGGAGTTCGTTGCCCGGAATGCCGGTGAACGCGGCGAGTTCGATCGCCAGGAATCTGCTGCACGGTGACCATCGGCATCTGTTTTCTCGGCTGGGCAACGGTCCGCGGCGAGGTTACCGGACCGAACCGACAGCCGACCGTCCCTTGACGTGCCCGCCCGGGGCGGGCTGTCACGGCACGCAGAGGTGACCGCGCACCGCGGAACCAGGACGTGGCGTTCTCAGCGTGAGCCGCCGCTGCGGTCCCGCGGGGTCCGGTTGGTAGCGCACCGGGCGGAATCAACCCGCCAGCCGGGGTGACCCCCGCGGACCCGTCGGCCAGCACCGTCGACACAGGATCAAGATCAAGACGGATTGAGGAGGCAGGTACCGGCGCGGATGGCTGGCCGAAGGATCCCGGCACGCCCGCCTCGCTACCCTGGAATTTGATCATGAGGCCTGACCTTGATCGCGTTGACGGACGCTCACCGGCAGGTCCCACCCAGGTCAAACCGCCACAGACCAGCAGGCGCAGCGCAGATCGTCGCGGCCGCGCTGGGCGGCAACCCGCGGCCGAATAGCACCAGCCCCGACGACGGCGCGCTGAAGGACGCAGCGCAACATCCCTCAGCAGGAGTACCGAACGACCTAGGCGTCCTCAGGTGCGCCGCGCCCTCACCTACGCCGTTACTCGCGGCCCGGCACGATCGCTGACCACCCGGCAAATGACCATCACCCAGGTCCCCGGGCGAGCGAACCTCACCACCCCAGGACAGTCCCCCACTCCGCCGTCCGGTGCAACCGATCGCCGTTCGTCCTGTCGCGCGACGCCGGCCCCGGCCCCGATGGCGGTCAAGATCACCACCCGGGCTACATATGCGCGCAGCGCTCTACCTTGCCCCGACTCAGTATCGCCACCGCCTGCCAAAGCACCCCCAACCACGATCGCCACGACCCCGCGGAGCGGTCGCCCTTCGGGACCGCCAGTCAAGATCGACAACCACGACCTGGGCTCCGCCCAGGCCCGGCCTCACTCCCGAACCGTCCTCCCGGCCGGGTTTCGCGTGGGGTACGCAGTTGATCTTGCGTTAGGGCGATCGCCAGAACGCCCGGACCGTCAAGCCTGCGCGGAACGATCGGAACGATCTCTAACCCGACCGTCATGGAACCGTGTGCCACGCCCGGACTGCGGTCGGGATGGGTTCCGGGTCTGTGGTGGTGGTCATGAACCCGGCGGTGCTCCGCCCCCGCCGCGGTATACAAGGGAGTGCCGCGCCGCGCGGTGGGCCGCGCAGCGGGTAGGAGTGGTCTCCGGTGTCGCACCTCCTCGGTCCGCGCCGGGACCACCCCGTGAGCTCTCCGTTCCGTCCTGGCCCGTCACCCCGGTTCACCGCGGTCGGGGTGCGGACAGATGGAACGGACACGCTCCTGCCGTTGACGGATGCAGCCACGGCGTGAGCCGCGGCGGTCCGTCACCGAGAGGAGGGAACCACACCCCCTGCCCGCCGGCCCTGCAGGAGGGCGCACGGTGCGCAACGGGCGCGGCAGGTGATCGGTTGAGTCATTGCCGGGTGCTGGGTCGCTGGTGGTGACCTTCCCCGATGTGAACGTAGTGAGACGACCCGGGCTCGGGCCGTGCCGCAATGGCCCTGCGTCGGGCCGTGCATCTGAGCAGCACCGGCGAGAGCAGTCCCTTTCCGCATCTGTCGGGTGTATCGAAATCTGGCTCAGGTGTTACGGTCCCGTGGGCCGACCACCCCGGTCACTCGTTCATTGGTCCGGGTCGTCGTGGACCGCGACACCGCGGGAGGGCAGGTCGCCCCCGCCAGCGGCGGTTAACTCGGCCACCTTGGGGCGACACCACCATCACGAAACTGGTCTCCGTCCATGCCAGCCAGCATTGCCTACTACGGCCGACGTCAGGCCAGTCTTGTGTGGCGGGACGCCAGCTCTCACCGCTCGCCGTCACGACGTTGCCGACCGGATAGGGATCGGCACCCGGCTGGTGTTCTCCGGTCCCTGCGACCTATCGGCATGGGAGATTCCCGCTGAACGTCGTAGTGATGACGCCGACGAACCGCCCGGGGGCATCGGCATCGGCGGTGGCGGCGCCGCCCGCGCGGTCAACGGTATTCGGCGTGGGGTTCAACACGCACGGGCCAGAGGGTCCGATCTCCGGTGGCCAACATGAAGTGACGTCGGACCCGCCGAGGCGGGGTCCTTTGGCCCGTGTGTGTCACCCTGTCGCGGTTGACGATGGTGTGATCGGGAGTTCCATCACCCTCCACCACGCCCAGGTTCAGTCCTGCGGCACAGGTAGCGACACGACCGCCCCGCGACGTGTGACAGCCGGTGAGAGTCATGATCAACAGCGAGATGCTGTGGACCGGATCGACGGCATTGCGGCCCGCGAACGGGAACGCCGGCTGGACGGACACGCAGGCGTCCGGAAGGGACGCCGGACTCGGCGATCCGGCGGTGACAACGACGGCGACGGTGAATCCTCCGCCGGCCCAGGCGCCGACCCAGACGATCACCGTCTACCTCCTGGACGATCACGAGATCGTCCGGCTCGGCCTGAAGGACCTGCTCGAGAGCGAGGGCGACATCCAGGTCATCGGTGAGTCCGGGTCGGTCGCCCACGCGCAGGCGCAGATCCTGGCCCTGCACCCCCAGGTCGCGGTGCTGGACGGCAGGCTTCCGGACGGCTCCGGCATCGACATCTGCCGGGAGATCCGGTGCCGCGACCCCAACATCGCCGTGCTGATCCTGACCTCGTTCGATGACGACGAGGCTTTGTTCGCGGCGATCATGGCCGGCGCCGCCGGGTACGTGCTCAAGCAGATCCGCGGTTCGGATCTCATCGGCTCCGTCCGGCGGGTGGCCGCCGGTCAGTCGCTGCTCGATCCCGCGGTCACCGCTCGGGTGCTCGAACGAGTCCGGCGGGGCCCCGACCTGAATCCGGCGCTGGCCCCGCTCACCAACCAGGAACGGCGGGTGCTCTCGCTGATCGGGCAGGGGATGACGAACCGGCAGATCGCCGAATCCATGTTCCTGGCCGAGAAAACTGTGAAGAACTATGTGTCCAGCCTGCTGGCCAAGCTGGGACTGCAACGTCGCACCCAGGCGGCGCTGTTCGCCGCCAAACACCTGCGCGAGCCGCCCACATGACGCTTGAACCGGGTGACGTTGCGCGCGATCTGTTCGGCCCGCATGCCCAGGCTGCGGACCACCGGCTGGTCGAACTGTCCCGATCGTCCACCAATTTGGAGGGTCGCGCCGGGCCCGGCGAGGGCGGCCAGCACGTCCGGGTCGCTGGTCGATGACCCGCTCAGAGATCCGGTCAACGCCACCGACCGAGCCCGGCGCCGAGTGGGCCGTGATCGATTCATCGATCCGATAGTCAGGGCTGCGTGGTCAGTGTCCGTTGACGTCGAAGATTGCCCGGACGCAGCCCGCTGACCTGGGCGGATATGTTTGATTGGCACGGGTGCACGTTCGAGCCAGGCATTTCTCGCTTCCACCGATGCGGATTTGTGCCAATGAATCTTCTCCCAACCGTGGGTCGGGCGGGTCCAAAGCCGCAGCTCACGCCCGATGGCCGTTCAATGCGGGGCAACTGTAGTGGCACAAACCACCGACGGGCCGAATTGAAGCGCACCTTGGCCGACTTCAATGGCAACGGACAGTCAGGGCTGCGGCTGTGGATCTGGGATTCTCGGCGGGGGACGTCAGCCGGCGGGTTGGTTGTTCTTCTTCTGTCAGGTTTGGATGGCCACCTGAGGCAGGAATCGCAAGTTTGAGTGGCTCCACCCGCCGATTCACCGGGCAGTTTCTGGCGGGTTTGAGTGACCCCACCTGGATGGTCGTCGGATGCGACGACTGTCAGGGGGAGACGTGAGGTGGTCCATGGTGATGCTGTTTCAAGCAGATCCGGCGGGATTCCCGGGTGGAGGGCCTGTCGGTGCGGGCGTTGGCGAGGACGTAGTCCCGGCGTGGGGTTTCCGCTCTCGTCAGAAGGTCCGGCCAGCCGCCGCTGGCGGCCGGGTTGGCCAGCTGGCATGTACCAGTGCCCAGGCCGTTGCCGATCGATCCGGCGGCGTGGCCGGCCCCGCCCGACGTCGCGAAGGCATGCTGGATGTCGTGAGCCGTGGTCCGACCCGACGCGTCCGACGTCTACTGGCCGCGGGAGAGGTGCCGCGGGAGTTGTTGCGTGCCGCTGATCACGAGGCGGATCTGCTCGCTCATCCCTACGTCGGTGTGGTGCACCTCGAGCTTGCCCGGTTGCGCCTGGCCGGGCGCGCCGCCGCTCGCGACGAGTTGCTCGGGTGGCTATCGAGCGGGGTACCGCGCCGGTGGTGGCGACCCCGGGGCCCGAGTTCCGCTCTGCGGCGGCGCGGTCTCGCTCAGACACTGGCCGCGCGCGACGCCGCCCGCCGACGCGACGGCTGCGACGATCCGTAGCGCCGCGGGCACCGAACCGGAACTGGGCGCGGTGGTTCTCGCCGATCCGCACTCGTGCGGCGAAGCCGAACGCCGCGGACAGCCAGGCGACGGCCGCGCGGACGTCGGGGTAGATCAGCACGGGGATGACCGTGGCGGCCGGGATGCAGCGGTTGGGTTTCCTACCGGCCGATGCAACCCGCGTCGTGAACTCCGCGACCGCGACCTCGGCCACCGGCCACCGGAAAACTAGCCCGCTTCTTGGGGTCCCGAAATTCTTCGGTGTCGAGCCACGTCGGATGGAACACCGGCCTCGCCGGCTGCGCCGGCGATGCGTCGCCCGACCCCGAGCGAATCATCATCGATGAACCGTTATAGGGGGTGCCAACCGAACCGGTTGATGTACGGCGTCGGGTGGTCGCACGGATTATCTCGAACTGCGGGACACCTACGGGACGAATGTTCGACTTCACGCGGCGTGCCGTACCGGGTACGGTTTCACCGCAACGACCGCCTCGGAACAGCGGGAGCGTGGACCGTTACCTGTGAGCCGCCGCCTGGTCGTGACGAAAGGAATCAACAATGGCCGAGAGTTACAACGGGTATTGCGTGAAATGCAAGGACAAGCGTGACTTCGACGGGGACGTCGCGGAAACCAACGGGCGCCGGATGGCCAAGGGAACCTGCCCGGTGTGTGGCACCAGGATGAACCGGATCCTGGGCAAAGCCTGAACTCCCCCGGCCGGCTGCTGTTGTTGACCGGTCGCCGCCGGACCGGGCACCCGCCGGGCTCGAGGTACCCCAGGCCGGCGGCAGGCTTCGGGAGATCCAGGGGCACCGGGGCGGCGCCGCGGCGGTGTCATGCGCGGCCGGACGCGCCCGGCGGATGCCGCGCGGGAGAGGAGTGCGGGTCGGGTGAGTCAGTCCCAGGGTCGGCCGTTGCGGCTTTCGCACGGCGACATCGTCAGGTGGCGGGCGCAGCTGTTGGTGACCGGGACGTGTCACGTGTTGATGGGCGCGGTCGGCTCCGACGGGTACGGGCGGATCGCGGTCCGCAACGCGGAGGACGGTGCGCGGACGTTGACCCCGCACCAGGTCGGGGCGCGGCTCGGGTACGGGCCGATCCCGGCCGGCGCGACCGTGTTGCATGACTGCGAGGTCCGGTTGTGTTGCCGCGCCGAGCCGGGGCATCTGCGGGTCGGCACGCAGAGCGAGAACATGCGCCAAGCGGTGGCCCGGGGCCGGGCGGTCGGCCCGCACCCGGGGCGGGTCGACGTCCGCGGCAAGGTCGGGGCGTCCCGGGCGATCCAGGCCGCGTTACGGGACGCGACCGGCCGCTCCCCCGCCGCGTTGGCCGCGGTGCTGGCGGCGGTGATCGCCGAGGGTGATCCGCTGCGGGATCTGCACCCGCTGTTCGACCTGCCCGACCAGCACACCGCATCGGTGTCCGGGGTGGCGGCGTTCCCGGGTGCCGGGGCTCCGGGCGGGGTGCTGGTGCGGGCTGGGCGGCGCGGCCCGGTCGAGTCGTTGCCGCTGTTCGGCGGGTAGCACCCCGACGGCGACCCGGTGATCGGTTGGCTGCGGGTTCCGCGGGACGCCGCACCGGGGCGACGGAGCCTTCACTGGTCCGGTCCGGGCGGCGCGGTTCGGGGACCCGCGGATGGCCTGGTCGCGGTGGCGGCAGGCCCTGCCGACCGGGCGCGCGCACCGCGCCCTCCCGAGGCGTCGGCGGGTTGTTGGGCATGATCGGGCCATGACGCCGCCGACGATGCCGACCGGAACCGGGCCCCCTGAGCCGGCGGTGAACGAGCCGGCGGTGAACGAGCAGGCGGCGGTGCGGGCGGAGGCCGGGGAACAGGTCCGGCGCGCCGCCGGGCTGTGGTTGACCGGCGACCGGGTCGCGGCGCTGGGCCGGCAGATGGTGCTGTCGATCACCCGGTACCGGCAGGGGAACCGGCGGTCACCGACCTGGGCGGAGGCCGTGGCCGGGGTCGACCCGGTGCTGTGCGAACCCATCACCACCGTCCCGGAGGGTTGGCCGCTGCGCCCGGCGGTGTGGCGGCGGGAGCTCCGGCAGCGGCTGATGGGCGAGCTGAAACACGCCCGCTGGGTCACCTACACCCGGACACCGCGGTCCCTGCACCCCGGCGAGGTCGGCCGCGGCTGGCTCACC
>JBBQGJ010000366.1:0-6933 GCA_038322925.1 Mycobacteriales bacterium | reverse complement strand
GACACCCCGATCACAGGATCGGGCGATACCGGCTACCCCGCATCGGCCACCACCCCCTCAAGATCAACTACCGGATACCAAGATCAACTTGCGGCTACGCGGTGCATTTAGGTTCAGTCATCGTCGTCCTCACATTCGATGGTCGGCCGTCGCCGCGTGCGTCGCTTGCCGGGAGCGTCGGACCGGGCGCATTGCGGTGTGTCTCGCCTTCGACGCAAACGTTTCGTGTGCCGTGAGAATGCACCGAGCGCGCCGCCGCGGCCGTCCCGCTGGGCCCCAGGCGCGGGTTGAAGGGAGTTCACGATCAGCGGCCGGTACACCGAACACGCCGTCAGCGGCCCCCGAATGCCGGTCGCCGGTGGGATTGTGCATCGCCGGCACCTACCGTGGGGACATTTCGGGTTCTCTCAGCGGGAGCGCCAACTCCGTCACGCCGACGGCCGATACGCCGACCACCTCCGTGCTGACCTCACCTCCGACTCGACCATCACGGGTGCCGTCAAGGGGAAGCGCGGCACCCTCATCGTCAAGAACGCGGGAGTGTTCACCACCCTGCCGGACGGGTCCATCGTGGATCCCCAGACCATCGTCGGTGGAACAGGCAAACCCACAGGAGCCAGGGGCTTGTCCGGGCCGCGGATCGCTCTCCACCGCCAACCGTGGGACCTTGGAGTACGAAGGTCCAGTGTGCGTGGGATGACACCCGCTCGCTGGAGAGGCATGTCTGGCCAACTGGTTCGGTGCCACCACGTCACAGTCACCTCCGCCGCCGTGCGGCCTGGGCCCGCGCCGTTTGTCCAATGGCGGCCGGACACCCGGAACGCCGCGGCCGATGCCGCCCGCCGCGACGTCGGGTGCCGGGGAACGGCGTAACGATCGGGCCGGATGCCGGTACTCACCATCGGGTCGACCCCCGACATCAAGGAGATGTGTGTGATGACCGATGTGCAGCGGTGGCGCCGGGTTCCCGAGGCGGACGTGCCGGCAGAGGGGCGGGTCCGCAGCGTCGTCGTCGATGGTCGCAGCATCGCGATGTCACGGTGCGGGGGCCTGCTGGGTGCGCTGGAGAACCGGTGCCCGCATCAGGGCGGGCCGTTGGGGGAGGGATCGATCGAGCAGGGATTGTTGCGCTGCCCCTGGCATGGTTACGACTATGACCCGCTGACCGGTCTACCGCCGGAGGGTTTCGCCGACGCCGTGCCGGGTTACCCGGTCGAGGAACGGCCGGACGGGGTGTATGTGGCGCTGCCCGAGGCGCCGGTGCCGATCCGCACGGTCGCCGACGTGCTGGTGGAAACCCTGGTCGCGTTCGGCGTCCGGCACGTGTTCGGCATGGTCGGGCATTTCAATCTCGGATTCGTTGATGCCCTGCGCCGGGCCGAGGAGCGCGGCGAGATCACCTACATCGGCATCCGCCACGAAGGGGCCGCCTCCTTCGCCGCGTCCGCCTACGGCAAACTCACCGGCCGGCCGGCGGCGTGTCTGGCGATCGCCGGCCCCGGTTCCACCAATCTGCTCACCGGTCTGTACGACGCGAAACTGGACCAGGCGCCGGTCATCGCGATCTCCGGTCAGGTGCCGTCCAAAGTGCTGGGGCGCGGCGCTTTTCAGGATCTCGACCTGTCCGCGGTGTTCAAGGACGTGGCAATCTCGTCGGTGACCCTGCAGGCCGGCAGCGACGCCGCGGAGCTGGCCGCGTTGGCCGTGAAGCATGCCGTCGACGGGCGCGGGGTGACCCACCTGGTGCTGCCGGACGAGGTGCAGATCCTGCCGTCCGACCACGCCGCCGCCACCCCCGATGGTCGGCTGGCCGGGCGGGCCGGTACGCCGCCGCCGGCTGAGCTGGCCGCGGCCGCGGAACTGCTCCGGGTCGCCCGTCGCCCGGTTGTCGTGGTCGGCCACGGCGCCCGCAGCGCCCGGGATCAGGTAGTCGCGTTCGCTGAGCGGCTGGGCGCGCCGGTGCTGACGACGTTCAAGGCCAAGGGCCTGGTCCCGGACTCCCACCCGTTGGGGGCGGGCGTGCTCGGCCGCAGCGGAACCCCGGTGGCGAGCTGGCTGATGAACGAGTCGGACCTGGTCCTGGCGATCGGGGCTTCGTTCTCCAACCACACCGGCATCGCGACCTACAAACCGATCATCCAGATCGACGACAACCCGGCCGCCATCGGCCGTTTCGACCCGGTGGGCATCGGCCTGGTCGGCGACGCCGCTAGCACCGTGGTGGCGCTGGACGCCGCGGCCGGTGTCACCGCGGCGGTCGACCAACGAGCCGATGTCGCCGAACGGTGGGTGATCTGGCGCGCGGAGAAGGCCCGTCGGGTCGCGGATGACCGAGGCCAGGGCGTCTCGGCGGCGGCGGTCTTCGATGCGTTGTCCCGGCACCTGCCCCCCGACGCCGTCATCACCGTTGACGTCGGCAACCATGCGTACTCGCTGGGTCGCTACCTGGAGTCCGCCGGTCAACCGGTGCTGATGTCCGGGTACCTGGGCTCCATCGGCTTCGGGTATCCCGCCGCGCTCGGGGCGTGGGTGGCCGACCCCGGCCGCCCGGTGGTCGCCGTCACCGGGGACGGCGGGTTCGGCCAGTACGCCATGGAGGTGACCACGGCCGTCAAGTACGGTTTCGGCATCAAACATGTCCTGCTGGACAACAAGAACCTGGGCAAGATCTCGAAAGAGCAGATCGCCGGCGACTACCCCGTGTGGCACACCTCGCTGCGCAACCCGGATTGGGCGGAGTTCGCCCGGCAATGCGGCGCGACCGGGATCCGGGTCAGCGCCGCGGAAGATCTGGATGCGGCGATGAAGGAACTGTTCGCCGTCGAAGGGCCGGCCCTGCTCTGCGTCGACCAGGACGCCGAACTGCTCTGATCCCGTCTGTCCCGCAACGGCTGTGCCAACAACACCACGCCATTCCGGCCTTCCGGGCCGGACCCCCGGGGGCATGTGATGGGACCGGTTGAGAACCTGAAATTCGCGATGCAACGTGGTCGCAGAGGCGACAGTCATCGCTGCGGTCACCTCGGCATGATCCGGGTGGACACCGCGCTCACCGCGGACTGTGTCCCGTGTGTCCGATCGGGCGACACCTGGGTCCACCTGGTCCGCGGCGGCTCCCTCGCCGACAGCATGTCGGACTATCTGATCCGCACCCTGCGACAGACACCGAACATCGATATCCGTTATCACGCAGAAGTTGTCGGCGCATCGGGGGAGCGGCGCCTGCAGCGGCTGAAGATCCGCGACACCTCGACCGCGGCGCCGGATCACCTACCCGCCGTCGCAGTGTTCATCATGGTCGGTGCCGAGCCATCGACCGACTGGATGCCCGCCGAAATCCGGCGGGATCGTGGGGGACACGTGATGACCAGTGTCGACGCCGGGTCGGGGGCGGCTCGCGGCCTCTTCCGGACCGCCGCGCCAGGTGTGTACGCGGTCGGCGACGTTCGTCACGGCGCCGCCAAGCGGCCACCTGACCTGCACCCAACTGGCCGAGCGGTCGCGTCCAGTACGGGAGAGGGTCGGTCGTCATCGGATCGGTCCACCGGTACCTCGCCCAGTTGTCCGACACAGGCACTTACCCATGAAGGAGCACGACATCATGAGCATGTCACCGGAACTGTCCACCACCCGCAGGGCCCTGCACGCCGTCGCGGAGCTGCTGATCGCGGGTCCCCAGTACGCAGCGGTCGGCGACATCAGGCTCGCCGCCCGACCGGGTGGCTTCGGCGGCTGCGTCGGACCCACACCCAGCGCGGTGTCCGGCACCGACCTCATCACCCCGACCGGCCGGTTCCCGTTGGGCGGCAGCGTGAACGATCTTGCGCGGCGGGTCGGGATCACCCCGCGGGCACTGCGCGACGTCTACACCGGCGGCCCCGACTTCTCCCTCGACGAACCCACCGAGGTCACCGCGTCGGCGGCCGAGGTGCTGCTGCGGGCCTTCACCGATGGCGACACCGCGTTGCGGTCGCTGGATCCCGGACAGGTGCCGATCCTGTGGCCCGAGCATTTCGACATCGGCATCTCCGTGGCGGAGGTCAACTACGGTGTGTCGCCCGGTGACGCAGTGATCGGCGAACCCTACGCCTACGTCGGCCCATGGCAGGTGCCCACCGGCGCCTTCTGGAACCAACCCTTCGGCGCCGCCCGCCCGCTGTCCGAACTAACGTCACCACAAGCGATCCTGGAGTTCTTCCTGGAGGGCCGAAACGTCGCCACCGGTGATACGGCCGGGAATGAACCCATGCCGCAGACCTGATCGGCAGGGACCGGCACCACCCCCCGGGATGTCGCGCCGGCGGGCCTGGCACGTGAACGGGTGTGTCGTTGGGCGGGCGAGAGTTACCCCTGATGCGGGACGCTATGACGGCCAACCGCGAAAGGGGGGGATCGATGGACGCGCCACCACCGGGTGCCACCGTTCAGGCCGGCACGGATCGGGACCTCATCGAGAGCCTCCGCGCGGGCGATCAGGCGACCTTCGCTCAGCTCGTCCGAGCGTGGTCACCGGCGATGCTCCGACTGGCCCGGAACTTCGTGTTGACCAGCCAGTCGGCCGAGGATGCGGTGCAGGACGCCTGGCTGGGCATGCTGAACGGGTTGGATCGCTTCGAGGGGCGCGCCTCCCTGCGCGCCTGGACGTTCTCGATCCTGGTCAACCGGGCGAAGTCCCGCGGTGTCCGGGAGAGCCGAACAGTGGTCGATCTGCGGGTGGCCGAGGACGACGGTAACGGCCGGCCGACGGTCGATCCGGAACGCTTCCAGGGGCCGGACGGCCGGTACCCGGGCGGGTGGACCCCGGAGGGTGTGCCGCAGTCGTGGCATCAACCCGAAAAGCGGGCGGTCGCGCAGGAAACCGTCGGGCTCATCGAGCAGGCACTGGGGGACCTGCCCGCCCGGCAGCGACTCGTCGTCACGATGCGGGACGTGCAGGGGTTCAGCGCCGACGAAGTGTGCGACTTGCTCGGTCTTTCGCCGGGCAATCAACGCATCCTGCTGCACCGTGGCCGCGGCGCCCTACGCGCCGCGCTGGAGGAGTACTACCGTGCCTGACCGAGCACGCTCCGCGGGGTGTCACCGCGATCTTGTAACGTCGCAGCCGCTTGTAAGACGCACCAATACCACGGTCCAACAGGGCAACCATCCTGCCGAATGCATCCCGATCGCAGCGACTGAGGGAGGGAGTGACCGGTGACCGCACTGCATACGCTCAGCTGCCGCGAGATCGTCGAACTGGTCACCGACTACCTCGAAGGCGACCTGGACGCCGACACATCGACCGCTCTCGAAGCGCACCTCGACCTGTGCCCCGGTTGCGCGCGGTACGTGGAACAGATCCGCGAAACTGTCGCTACGCTCGGCGATGTCAGCTCGGACAACCTGTCCACCGAAGCGCAGGCCGGCCTGCTCGAGGCCTTCCGGGACTTTCGGCGCCCGGTGACCGACCCGCCCGACAACATCTGAAACCATGAGGCCGGATGACTCCCGTCATGCCCAAGCGCCGCTACGAGATCCTTCTGCCAGCGGAGTTCAACGACGGGCGGCTGGTCGCCGACGCCTGTCCGCTGTGTATCCCGGATTCATTGTCGGAGGTCTCCGACACCTTCGGTGCGTTCACCTTCCGCCCGGACGTCGCCCTGGGTAGCTGGACCGCGGCCGGCATGCGGTACGACGATCGTCTGTTCCTGCTGAGGATCGACGTTGAGGACACCGCCGAGCACCGCGCATGGATTGCCCACTTCAAGTCCCACCTGCTCGAGCGGTTCCAGCAGCTCGAGATCTATGTGACGAGTTATCCGATCGACCTCCACTGACCGGCGCCCGCGCGAGAACCCGGGCCTCCCGGAGATCTCGGGGTAAAGTCCCCCACGAGCGCCTGACCGGCAGCTGCAGGCGGGTTACAACTCCACGCGACTGGTCGACCGACGACCGCGCCTGGTTCCCCGATTCCTTGTGCGGGAACGCCTGACGATCCCGATAGGGGAATCAAATCCGGCGCCGCTGATCGGAATCGCAGAGACCTGGGACTGCTCAGTCCCGGCAAGTGGGTCGGTGCGCGGTGATGGTGGCCTGCAGGTCCCGGGTGGCGGCCTGCACCGCGAGGGTGTCCGCGGGTTGGGCGGTCTCCCGCATGGCGTCGTCCAGGATCAGGTCGGCTTGTTCGCCGAGCGCGGCCCATCGGGCGGGGTCGTCGGGCAGGACAGCGGCGCAATTGGCCAGCAACCGGAGCAAGGCTACCGACAGGGTGGGTTCGCTCGAGCCGTAGCGGCGGATCAACCCGCACATGGTGGCCAGGTAGTCGCCGAACCGCCTGGCGGGAACGATGACCACCCCCGTCCCGGTGGGATCACTGGCGACATAGTCGCCCAGTGGGCGGACGGCCAGCGCGCAGAAGATCACCGAGAGGTGGTCGACGGCCTGGACGGCGGTGTAGGGGTCGTTCACCGCCGGGGACAGGCCCTTGCAGGCCATGTCCACGAGTTGCCGGATGCCGAACGCCGCGTCCTGTTCCTGGGTGCGTTCGAAGCCGACGCGGACCGATGCGTCCAGTGCATGACGGAACACCGTTGGGTCGGGGACGGGGTCGTCCGGGGTGGGGGTCCACACCCAGCCCAGGGTGGTGCCGGCGACGATGTGTTCGCCGACCCGGATGCGGAGCCGGAGGTGGACGTGGTGTTCGGTAGCCAGCGGGAGCAGCAACTCCGGCTGCACGGTCTGCAGGTACCCGGACTTGGCCGCCGTCAATGGGACCGACCATGGTGGTGGGGTGGGCGCGGTGTCCTCGACGATGCCCATCCGGCCGTGGACCACGGCGAGGGTGTCGTGTTCGACACGTTTGCCGATCGCGTCGACCTGGATGGAGTGGGCCAGGTGGTCGGCGAAGTACACCACCATGGCCAGGCTGGCGAACATCAGCACGAGGGCTCCACT
>JBBQGJ010000365.1:0-6942 GCA_038322925.1 Mycobacteriales bacterium | reverse complement strand
AAATGTGCGGCAAGCCGTCGCCCGTGGGCATTCCCGGGGACGCAAACCGGGAATGGTGGACGTTCGCGGGCCGGTCGGAGCGTCCCGCGCCATCCAGGACGCCATCCACACGGCGATCCTGGGCGCACCCACCTCGCCAGCGGGGTTGGCGCAGGTCCTGGCCGGGGTCATCGCCGCAGGCTTCCCCATGGTCGACGTGCTGCCGCTGTTCGAAGAACCCCGACACGTTCCGCTCACGGCGGTCGATGACTTCCCCGCCGACCTGTTCACCGTCCCACCCCTGACCCCGGCATGGGCAGCCACCGTAGGCACCGAAACCGTCCCGCTGTTCGACCTCTAGGGATCTCCTCTAGACAACCATCGGTCCGACCGGCCGAGTCGTCACCCGCCTATCGCCTATCGCCTATCGCCTGCGCCATGGACTGCACGTTGGCCTTCATCCATTGCAGGTAGTCCATCCCGTCCGGCAGGGTCTCACGGACCGGGACGACGGCGATGGCATTCGTCTTCGCCGCCGCCAGCACGGTCTCGGTCTGCGGGCCGGTGGTCTGCTCGTTGTAGAACAAGGCCTTCGCCTTCTTGTCGGTGAACAATGTGACGGTTTCCTGCAACACGGCGGGCGGGACGTCGGTGTCCTGTTCGACGGCTTTGCTGAACTCCGGCGGTATTACGTTCTGAAGACCCGCCGCGTCCAGCAGGTACAGCGGAACCGGTTCGGTGATCGCCACCCCGGTGCCGGCATGGGCCGCCTTCACCGCCTGCACCTGGGTGGTCAGCTCCGCCAACGAACCGGAGAACGTCTTGGCGTTGGAGGTGAACTCGGCCGCGTTCGCCGGGTCCAGTTTGGTGAGCTCGGTGGCGATCTGCTGGGCGACCTTGTCCACCGTCGGGAAGTCGTACCAGACGTGCTCGTTCAATTCGCCGCCCGCGGCGGCGTGTTTGCCGGACACCTCCACGGCGTTGATCACCGGCGCCGACGAGGTGGTCCCCTTCAGCATGGTCTCCATGAAATCGTCGTACCCACCGCCGTTCTCGACGACCAGAGCGGCCTTCGACAGCGCCAACTGGGTCTGCGCGTTCGCCTCATAGGAATGCGGGTCGGCGCTGGGATCGGAAATGATCGACACCACGTCGACATATTGGCCGCCGACCTGCTGCACCACATCGCCCCACACATTCGTCGACGCCACCACCGAAATCGGCGTGCCCGTAGCACCGTCAGCGGCTGACCCACCTGTCGAGGCGCCCGTTGACATTGCCCCCGCCGACGACGACGTGGTCAGCGCCGTCGACCCCCCGGAACTGCACGCCACCAGCACGGCACCCACCGCGAGCGCAACAGCAGCCGCCGCCGTTCGTTGAATGTTTCTCATCTTCTCCCTTGAGTCTCCGTGATAGTGATAACGGATATCAGGAAGCTAGCCCCATCGGATGTCCACTGGCGCCTGCCCCGACCGGGGCTCACACGCCGCGCCCAAGGACTGCGGCGTCGCCGACCAGCCCGGCACGATCACCGCAGCCTGAGCCGGACCTCGAGCACACCGTTCGGGGCATCGTGAACCCCGCTGTGGAGAACATCGACGTGGCGGACTTCGCCGGCATCACCTTTGTCACCAAGAGCGGGACGCTCAGCACCCCGGCGGCGTTGGACGAACTGGTCGTCTCGATCGACCGGGTGCCGTACGACGTCCGGCAGGGCCCGTGCCTGAGCTCGGCATGGGAGAAGCTCACCCGGCCAGGCCGATGACCTTCGGACCGAGCACCGATGGCCGGAATTCGCCCGCCGCCTCTCGCCGCGGCGTTGCCGGTTGAGGTTCCTCTTACGGGTCAGTATTTGATCAACATTGACTAGCACCCTAGTCGCGTTAGACTAGCTTGATGAAGCCGGTTCGGTTGTTCATCTTGGGCGCCTTAGCGACCGGCGGGCCAACGTACGGCTACCAGATCCGCCAAAACGCGCTGCGCGACCAAACCGAGTGGTGGACCGACGTCAAACCCGGGTCGCTCTACAACGCACTTCATCGCATGGCCGACGAGGGCCTGGTCGAGGTCGACCGCACCGAAACACCTGACAACTCCCCGCAACGAACGATCTACCGCATCACTTCGGCGGGCAGGCAAGCGCTCGTGGTGCAGCGCGATGAAGCATTGCAGCGCGTGGTGGTCGCGACCGATCCGCTGGACCTGGCCCTTCGCTACGTCTCAGACCTGCCGACCGACACACTCGTCGAGATCATCACGGCACGGCATACGGCCCTCCTGCAACGCCTCTGGCTACACGAACAGGCTTACGCGTCCGCACGGCCCTATCTCGAAGGGTTGGACACGATCACGTTCCGCCACGTCCTGAACCGACTACGAACCGAAGTGCAGTGGCACGAACAACTGCTCGCTGAACTCGCCGCGACACGCGGCCCAGCAGGCCCGGCGTCAGCAGATGCCGCTGTACCTGCGGGCAACCCACCGGCGTAACCCGAACCCGGAAGGACACGCGCATGCAGATCGTCGTGATCGGGGCCGCCGGACGCACCGGAGCCCACATCGTCGCGCAGGCCGCGCAGGCACACCACCATGTCACCGCGCTGGTGCGCGCCACCACGAGATACCAACCACCCGCCGACGGAGTCGAAGTTCATCGAGCTGACATCCTCGAGCCCGCCTCGCTCGAGGGCCTGCTCAATGGTGCCGATGCCGTGATCGTCGCCGTCGGGCCACACAACGGCAAGAAGCCCGCCGAGGTCTACTCCCGGGGACTGGCCACCGTCACCGCTGAGATGCGCCGCGCCGACGTGAATCGTCTGGTGACAATCAGCGCTGTTCCGGCCTCTTTGCCTCATGAGAAGAACCTCTTCGAGAGGTACCTCCTGCACCCGATCCTGTGGCGGTTTTTCGGCCCCAGCTACACCGACCTCCGCGTCATGGAGAAAACCCTGCGCGACACCACCGACCTTGCGTGGACCGTCATCCGCCCGCCGCTGCTCACCGACGACCAGCCGAGCGGCACGTTCCGCACCGCAATCGATTCCCACCTCAAGGGCGCGAAGAAGATCAGCCGCGCGGACCTCGCGACCGCGATGCTCGCAGCCGCCGGCGATGACGCGCTAGCCGGTCACGTCATGACCGTCTCGAGCTAGGAACAGTCAGATGATGAACCGCGAACGCCTCGTAGCATGGAACCTCGAAATACAGCGCGCGCACCACACCCTGGAGGCCGCGCTGAACGCCGCCCGTGTCTCCATTTCAACCGGGGTGCCCGTCGGCTGTCGTTGATCGCGGTAGTTGGGCACTGATTGATCGAATTATCTGGCACCTTCGGCGGTTTCCTGCCAGGCTTGATGCCGCCGGGGTGATCGCCCGGCCGGGTAGCGGAGGGGCGGTGATGCACGTGCCGGGTCCTCAGGATCGGATGACGGTGCTGGATCCGCACTTGCATGACGGGGTCCCTTTGACGGTGGCCGCGCGCCGGGCCGGTGTGCCGTTGCGGACCGCGAGGCGGTGGCTCGCGGCCTACAAATCAACCGGCGCCCGGGGATTGAGCCGGTCGGGGCGCGCTGATCGCGGTGGCCGGCGGATGCCGGGGGAGTTGCGGGAATTGATCGAGGGCATGGCGTTGCGTCGGCCGCCGCCCCGCGTCGCGGAGGTGTATCGGGCGGTCGGCAGGATCGCCGACGAGCGCGGGTGGCGCGCGCCGTCCTACACGGTCGTTCGGCGGGTCATCGCGGGTCTGGACCGCGGCCTGTTGGCGTTGGCGCATCACGGCCCGGACGCCTATCGCGACCGTTACGAGCTGGTGTTGCGGAGAGAATCGGTGCATCCCAACGACATCTGGCAGGCCGACCACACCCAACTCGACGTCATGGTGGTAAACGAAAAAGGGTCACCGGCCCGGCCCTGGTTGACGGTCATCCTGGATGACCACTCCCGGGCGATCGCCGGGTACACCGTGTTCCTCGGCGAACCGACCGCGGTACAGACGGCGTTGGCGTTGCGGCAGGCCATCTGGCGGAAGGAGGACCCGGCATGGCGGGTGTGCGGGCTGCCGGCGACCCTGTACAGCGACCACGGCGGTGATTTCACCAGCGATCATATCGCGACGGTGTGCGCGGACGTGAAGGTGCAGTTGATCCACAGTTCGCCGGGCGAACCCCGCGGCCGGGGGAAGGTCGAACGGGTGTTCGGCACATTGACGACCGAGTTGCTGCCGACGCTGCCCGGGCACATCCCGCCGGGCAACCACGGCAAACCCGTGACCGCGCCGGGATTGACGCTGTCCCAGCTGGACTCCGCGGTGGGCCGGTACATCGTGGACACCTATCACCAGCGGGTCCACAAGGAGACCGGGCAGTCGCCTGCCGCACGATGGGCGGCGGGGGACTGGCTACCCAGGATGCCCGAGTCGGCGGAGGTGTTGGACCTGTTGCTGTTGACCGTCACCACACCAAGGAAAGTCCAGCGCGACGGCATCCACTGCCACGGGTTGCGGTACTTCTCGATCACCCTCGCCGCCTACGTGGGGGAGCCGGTGACCGTCCGGTACGACCCCCGCGATTTGGCCGAGATCCGGGGGCGAATTCCAGCGGTGGTTGCAACACGGTGGTCAGTTTGTTGACGCGAGAAGTGTAGCGAGCCGGTGGGCCGGGGTGTCCCAGGCGAGGGTCTTCCGCGGCCTGGCGTTGAGTTCCGCAGCGACCGCGATCAGGTCCGCCGCGGAGTACACGGTCAGGTCCGTGCTCTTCGGAAAATACTGCCGCAGAAGACCGTTGGTGTTTTCGTTGGACCCGCGTTGCCACGGGCTGTGCGGATCGCAGAAGAACACCGGCATATCGGTCGCGGTGGTGAACTGAAGGTGACGCGCCATTTCCTCGCCCTGATCCCAGGTCAGCGAACGGCGGATCTGCGCGGGCAGGGTGCCGATCGTGGCGACCAGCGCATCCCGCACCGCGTCGGCCGTGTGAGCGCCGGGCAGATGCAGCAACATCAGGAATCGCGTGGTCCGTTCCACCAGGGTGCCGATCGCGGATCCGTTGTATTCGCCGGTGATCAAATCCCCCTCCCAGTGGCCGGCGACCGCCCGGTCGTTCGCCTCAGCGGGGCGGTCGGTGATCATCACCATCGAGTGCGTGAAGCCGTCGACTCGGCGGGAGTCGGCGTTGCGGTGTGGCTTTCGCCTGGCCCGTCCCGTCCGCAATGCTTTGGTCAGCTCGCGGCGCAGTTCACCGCGTCCCTGCACATACAAGGCCTGGTAGATGGTTTCGTGCACCACATGCCTCTCCGGCTGGCCTGGGAATCGTCCCGGCAACTGGTGACTGATCTGCTCCGGGCTCCAGCGCTTCTCCAGGCACGTTTGCACGTACTCACGCAGGACCGAGTCCTTGGCCAGCTTCCCGCGCTTCGGCCGTGGTCGCCGCGCTTGTGCCTTCTGCTGCGCACCGTGCGGCCGGTACTCGCCGCTGGCGGTGTCGCGGTTGCGGTGAAGTTCCCGGCTGATAGTCCCGGGCGACCGGCCCAGCTCGGCGCCGATCGACCGCAACGTCCATCCGGCTCGGTGCAGATCGGCGATCTTGATCCGCTCGTCCACGGACAGGAAACGCGCCGAGATCACCGCCGCGGCCGGCCGGGTGATCGGCGGGTAGAACCTCGGCGCCCGACCATCTCGTTCATCAGTGGTCCGCCCATACCGCCATCGCGTGCCGGTCCTACGGTTGATCCCAATCTCCCGGCACGCCTGTGAGTTACCCATCCCCTGTGCCATCAACCGACGGTAGAGCTCCCGCTCCGCCGTCAGCGGTTCCGGACCCGGACGTCCCTGCCGTGTCGCGTTTTCGTCCATCTGCAACTCCCGAAAATCTTCCGGTGTTGCAACGATCGCTGGAACTCAAGCCGGCACAGTGGGGCCAAATGGGGTTGTCATTCCCACGCGTCGCAACACCGCGATGACCGCTGCCCGGCCGCCCGTCTCGGCGGCGTCCAGCACCTCCCGCCAACCCAGGTAGGCGCACGGCGGGCAGGTGTCGACGTGCACGCCATACGGCAGCGCCTTCACCGCCCCGGCGCCTTCCTGGTCGGTTTTGGAGTGCTGAAGCCGCACATGCAGGCCGTCCTGCGGATGCAGCTGCAGATCCTCGACGGTCAGGTCCACCAGTTCGGAGCGGCGGAACGCACCCGCGAATCCGATCAGCAGCAGGGCGGCGTCCCGCCGGCCGATGACAGCGGCGGGGAACTGCCGGGTCTCGATCCGCTCGAGCACCGTACGGAGCTCGCCCAGCAGCAAGGGAGCAGCGCGACGCGGGGGCCGCTTCCGTTGCCGGCGGATCCCGGACATCGTGGTGGTCACCTCGGCGCTGCGGCACGGGGACAGCATCCCGGCCAATTCATGCGCCTTGGTGATGACCGCCAGGCGGCGGCCCAGGGTGCTCGCCGCGAATGACCACTGCCCGTTCGGTTCGTTCAACCCGGCCTGCGACGCGAGGTAGGCGGCCACCGTGGCGGGCGCGGCCGGCATCGACGCGACGTCACAAAGCCGGCACCAACGCTCGAACTGCCGCCAGTCGGACCGGTACGCGAGGCCCGTGTTCGCGGCCATGGCTGATGCCTGGAAGTCGGCGACCGCCACCGCCAAGGTGCCGGCGGGCCCGATCCCGCTAAGGTGAGCTACCGATTGTGGTACCGCTGATGGTGCAGAACTGTTGGAGCGCATAACTTCTCCGTGTTGCGCGCGAAGTTCTGTCACAGGATCTGGTCCTCTGGTCGATACTGTACTTCTGGTTGCCCGACGAGGCGCCGGAGTTCAAGCCGACGGTGTTGGATGCGTTGCGGCAGCCGATGGAGTCCGGTGGGGTGTTGCTGGCGCGGGCGTCGGGGGTGGTGCGGTATCCGGCTCGTTTTCAGTTGATCGTGGCGGCAAATCCCTGTCCATGTGCGGCTGCGCGGGATGTGGATTGC
>JBBQGJ010000364.1:0-6966 GCA_038322925.1 Mycobacteriales bacterium | reverse complement strand
GGCGGGGCGAAGGGTCACCGCCGCCTGCAACGGGATGGAGGACACCTGAGTTGTCACACGAAACGCCTGCATGATCGTGGCCAGCACGATGGGTGCCTCCAGCAGCGCCAGTTGCATGCCGACGCAGGTGTGCGGCCCCGCACCGAAGGGGAACCACGCATACCGGTGGCCGCCGGGGAACTCCCCGTCGGGCACGTCGAAACGGCGCGGGTCGAACGTTTCCGGGTCCGGCCAGATATTGGGTGATCGATGCACCGCCCACGGCGAGATGACGACCGTCGCTCCGGCCGGGATTCGGTAGCCGCACAGGGTGTCGTCGAGCCGAGCCCGGCGGCCGATTGCGTGTGCGGGCGGGTAGAGCCGCATCGCCTCCCGGGTCACCCGGCCGGTCCATTGCAAGGCGGGGACGTCGGTGCCGATGGGTGGTCGGTCGCCGAGCACCTCGATCAGTTCGCTGTGCACGGCCTGCTGCCAGTCCGGCGAACGGCCCACACGGGTACTGACCGAGCGTGCCCGCACCTTCCGGAGGGTGTGGATCATCGGTTCCCGTCCGGTGTCGGTCTTCTTCCGCAGGATGCAGGGCTCGACGATGTTCGCCTGGCCGCCCGAAGCTCCGCACCCGATCCAGGATCTGCGCCTTGGACATGACCCGCTTGGGGTTGCGCATCAGGAACGCAGCAGCTCGCGCTCGGCCGCCGTCAGCGCGATCACGTCGCCCCCGCCGCGATCCGCCGGAGTCCTCTCGTCCACGACCAGGTCCCCGACCACGATGGTCGGCGAATCGCTGGACAACGCACGACGCGAGCGGCGCCTGCTGGGTGCTCCGTGGCCGTGTACCGCGCGGTCGGCCACCATCCGGGTACACCAGGATGGTGGAGCGGAACAATGTGCTCGCCCCTCGCCGCGGACGGTCGATCCCGGCCCCGCGATGCCAGCCGCATTTCGGAGCGGGCATGGTGCCCGGACCGGCAGGCCAGAAGAGCGCCGCCGGCCAGGCCGGCGCTCAGCCGCCGGACCGCGATCCGCCACCCGTTCCGTTTGCTCGGCCCGCGCCCGCGCCCGCGCCGCCCGCGCCCGCGCCGCCCGCGCCCGCGCCGCCCAGGCCGGCGATGACCCCGCCCGCTCCCGCGGCGGCAGTGGTTGTTGCGGTCGGCAGCGCGGCGCTGAGATCGGCGATCACCACCTGCTGGCCGGCGGTGATCCCGGACAGGATCTGCGTCAGATCGTTGCCGACGGCGCCGACGGTGACCACCGTGGTGGTGGGCACTCCGTTGGTCAGCACCTGCACGCTGCTCTGCGAGCCCACGGTCTTGATCGCCGAGCTCGGCAGGGTGAGCACGCCGTCGACCTGACCGACCGTGATCGACACCGAGGCGCCCGCGCCGTTGAACAAGGTGGCGTCGGTCTGGTCAAGGGTGATCAGCACCGGGTAGACCGGGTTGGTGCTGGTGCTGGTCGAGCTCTTCAGCGCGCCGATGACCGCGACCGTTCCGGTCAGCGGGGCGCTCACGCCGTCGACCGCGACGGTGGCGGGCTGCCCGACCTTGATCTTGTCCACGATCGACAGGGCCGCGGTCGTCGAGATCTGGTAGTTCCCCGGGCCGATGACGGTGATCGTTTCCGAGGTCGAGGATGCGCTGACCGCCTGGCCGGCGGAGATGGCGACGGCGGCCACGGTGCCGACCAGTGGGCTGGTCAGTGTCGCCTGGCCGACGTTGGCCTGGGCGACCGCGAGCGCCGCCTGCGCCGCGTCGATCTGCGCCTGATCCGCGGAAAGCTGCTCGGCGGTGGCCGGCGTGGCGGACGAGCCGCCCCCAGTTCCTCCCGTGCCGGTCCCCGAGCCCGAACTCGACCCGGTTCCAGATGCGGAGCCGCTGCCCGATCCTCCGGTCGAACCGGTGGCGCCTGTTCCGCTGCCCGAACCGGACCCGGTCGCCGAGCCGGACCCGGAACCCGCCGCGGCTGCCGATCCGGAGCTCGTCCCCGATCCGGACGCCGAGCCGGTCCGGCCACCCGCTGTTCCCCCGGCAACGCCGGTGCTGCCGGAACCGGCGCTGCCACTGGAGTTGGCGCTGCCACTGGAGCTGGCGCTGCCGGCCGAGCCGGCGGAGCTGCCGCTTCCGGTGGAGCCGCCGCCGCTGCCCCCCGACCCGGCGCCACTCTGGGCTCCCTGGTCGGCGGTCTGCAGTGTGGTGACAGCGTCGTCCAGCGCCGATTCGAGTTTCTGCAGATCGGACTGGTCCTGGGAGACCAAGGTTTGGTCGTCGATCACCCGGCCGATCGCAACCTGGCAGGTGGCGAGGGCGTCGGCGTTGGAGCTGGGGGCGCTCGTCGCCGGAGGCAGTGCATCATCGGCCAGCTGGAACGCGGCCTGCACGATCGCGGCGGAGGTGGCGATCGCGTGCTGGCTGAAGCCCGCGTTGGTCATGGTTTTCGTCGCGTCCGCGGCAGCGGTCGCCGCGGTGGTATCGGGCGGTGGGGCGGTGACGGTGGTCGTCGCCGTTTCCGTCTGCGTCTCGGTTGCGGTCTGCGTCTCCGTGGCGGTCTGGGTCTCGGTCGACGTGTCGGTCTTTGTCTGTGTCACGGTGCCGCCCGCGGCCGATCCGTCGCCGCCGGAGGTGAGAATCGCGCCGCATACTGTCTTTTCGGCCTCGATGTCGGCGTCAGTGGTGCCGATGTCGGTGTCGACTTTCTGCTGCTGGGCGAGCACATTCTGCTGGGCGCTGGTGACCGCGGCGAGCAGCGACGCGGTGTCGCCGCCGCCCGACGGTGCTGCCGCCGAGATCAATCGAACCGTCATTGCCGCTGCTCCGGAGCGCAGGCCGGAGGCGGTGAAACTGCTGGTACTCACGGTGGCACCGGCAGTGTCCGACGTCGACGTGGAACTCGAGGAGGACGACATAGAGGTCGCTGTCTGGCTGGCCTGGTCCTTGGCGAGGGTGTCCTGCGCCGTGGTGATCTGGCTGCTGGCGGAGTCTACGGCGTTGTTCAGGGCGGTGGGGTCCAGGGTCGCCAGGGTTTGCCCGGCGGTCACCTGGTCGCCGATCTTCACCGGCACGGCGGCGACTGTCCCCGCGACGGGGAAGGATGCCGCGACCTTGGCGGCGGAGCTGACGGTGCCGACCGAGCGGACGATCTGCTCGACCGAGCCGTTTGCGGCGGTCGCCGTCCGGTAGGTGGCCGTGGTGTCCCCGGTCCTGGCCATGGCGATCCCGGTTCCGGCGATGGCGAGGGCGGCGATCGCGGCGATTCCCACGATCACCCGGCGACGTTGCCGCCGCCGGCGCCGCGTCCTGGCCGCGGTCCCCGAACCGACGGTCTGCACCGGTTGGATCGGCGTGGTCGGCGGATCGGCCGAGTGCTCACCCATTGCTGGTGGCCGTTCCGCCAGCGCTGCCCTGGCCGGACTGTCCTGCCGGACCGCGCCGACCGAACCCGGTCGTGCAGCCCTGGGCCCCGGCCGTGCTCAAGGCGATCGCGGTCGCGGCCACGGCGCCGGTGGTGTCCGCGGTGCCGGTGACCGATGCGCACAATCCGACCTGGATGGCGGTCGCGTCGGTCGTGCCCGTTTGGCTGTACACGGTGTCGGCGGTCACCGTGACGGTCACCGGCGTGCCAGACGGTGCCGCGGAGGTGGCGGCGCTGGAGCTACTTGCGGCCCCACCGTTCGGCAGCGCGGTCGGGGTGATCAGGATGGTCCCGGATCCCACCGACGTCACCGTTCCGGCGGCGACCCGGCCGCCGAAACCTCCGGTGCCGCCCTGTCCCTGACCACTGGTCGGTGCCTGCGTGGCCGGTGTGGGTTGACCCGATGCCGCGCCGTTCGCACCGGCGCCGCCGAAGCCGGCGCCGAACAGCCCGGTGCAGGCGCCGTTGACCGGAGCGCTGATCCGCACGGAGGTGGCCGTCAGGCCCGACGACGTGTCGGACGAACTGGGGGCGGCGGTGGTCGGGGCGGCGGTCGTCGGTGCCGCGCTGGCGGAGGCTGACGCCTGGCCGGAGCCGCCGGCACCCGGCGCTCCGCCGGCCGTGGCCAGCACGCAAGAGCCGACCGTCACCGCGCTGATGTCAGCTGTCTTGGTCTGGCTGATGGTGGTCGTTCCGGTGTAGGTGACCGTCGTCTGGCTGGTGGTGCTCTGCACCTCGATCGTCCCCGGGGACGCCGCGGCGATGGCGCCGAACGCAGCAGGCCGTATCCCGCCGGCGCCTGTACCGCCGCGGGCTCCACGGCCCGCGCTCCCCTGACCGCTGGTAGGCGCGCCGCTGGCGGCGGTCGCGCCGGTTTGGGCAACGGGAGCTCCGGCGACCGACGAACCGCCGCAGGCAACCGCACCGGCCGCCAACGACACCGTCAGCCCTGCCACGGCGATCGACCGCGCCCACCGGCCCCGGTTGATCAGGCGGGATGCAGAATGCGGGACTGAGCTCATGACGTGCCCTTCGAGTGGGTGACGTAGGGATTCGACAAAGCGGATTTCGACGGGACGGCTCCGTCCGCGCGGCGGACGGCGAGCCTTTTGGTGGACACGGCGGCGTTCATTCGCTGCGCAGCGCGTCGATGGGGGCCATTCGGGCGGCCCGGGTGGCCGGGTAGACGCCGAAGATCACGCCGATGGCCATGGCGATGGCGATCGAACCGATCACCGCGGCAGGTGAGACGACGATGGTGGTGCCGAGCAGACCGGGCAGCAGCAGGGCGCAGCCAATGCCCAGCACGGCGCCCAGCACACCGCCGGCCAGGCCGAGCACGGTGGCTTCGACCAGGAACTGCCGGCGGATCGCCGCCGGTGGTGCCCCCATGGCCTTGCGCAGCCCGATCTCCCTGGTCCGTTCGGTGACGGACACCAGCATGATGTTCATCACGCCGATGCCGCCGACCAGCAACGACAGTGCGGCGATACCGGTGAGCAGGATGGTCAACGTCCGGCTCACGGAGGTCGCGGTCGCCAGCAGCGTCTGCTGGCTGCTGATGGTGAAGTCGGCGGAGGTGGGCGTCGCGATGTGGTGCAGGTTGAGCAGCAGCGAGTCGGCCTCCTGGTAGGCCGCCGACAACACATCGGCTGACGCCGCCTGGATGTAGATCGTCGACACCGCGTTCCGAGTGGCCCCGCCTACGAGCCGGTTGGACGCGGTCGAGATCGGCACGATGGCCTGGTCATCGAGGTTCGTGGATGCGTCCGAACCCGCCGAAGCCAGCACACCGACGACGGTGAACTCAACGTTGTTGATCGTCACGACCCGGCCGACCGCGTCCGGGGAGCCGAACAACTCGGTCGCCGTCTCCGAACCGAGCACGGTGACGGCCGCGCTGTCCGCGACGTCGGCGGTGCCGATGAACCGGCCGTCCGACAGGCTCCTGGCCCGGACATCGAGCCACGAGGAATCGGTGCCCACCACAGACGTCGTCCAGTTCGCCGATCCGGCGGTCAACGCCTGCGAACTCGACTTGATCGGGGCGACGGCGGCGATGTCCGGGGCCGAGACCGGCGACGCGAGCGCGTCAGCGTCGTCGGTCGTCAGCGTCGATGCGGTGCCGAACCCGCCGCGCACCCCCGCCGTGGTCGTCGAACTGCCGGGCGTGACGCTCAGCAGGTTGCTGCCCAGCGAGCTGATCCGTGCACCGACCTCCTGCTGGCTGCCAAGTCCGAGACCAACGGTCAGCACGACGGCCGCAATGCCGATCAGGATGCCCAGCATGGTCAGCCCGGAACGCAGCCGGTGCCCGCGGATGGCGTCCCAGCCGGTGCGGATGGTCTCCCACCAGGTCATCCGCTCACCGCCGGAACGACACCGATGCCCGCGCGGGCCTCGGCTGCGTGGGCCCCAGCCCCGACCTCAACGGCTTCCGGGTGCGAACCCTCCGAAACGATCATGCCGTCACGGACCCGGATGATCCGGTGTGCGCGCTGCGCGACCTCCATCTCATGCGTGATCAGCACGATGGTGCGCCGCTGCTCGTGCAACTCGTCGAACAGTGCGAGCACATCCGCGGTGGCGACCGAATCGAGATTCCCGGTGGGCTCGTCAGCAAGGATCAGTGCCGGATCGGTGACCAACGCCCTGGCCACCGCGACTCGCTGCTGCTGGCCACCGGACAGTTCGCCCGGTCGGTGGTCAACCCGATCCGCCAACCCCACCCGATCCAGTGCCTCCAACGCCTGAGCCCTGCGGACGTCCCTTGGCACCCGGGCGTAGGTGAGCGGCAGCTCGACGTTCCGCCATGCCGTCAGCGAGGGCAGCAGGTTGAACTGCTGGAACACGAACCCGATCCGACGGTTGCGGATCTCGGCCAGATCCACCTCGTCCATCTCGCCGACGTTCTCGCCGGCCAGCCGGAAAGTGCCTTCGGTCGCCACATCCAGGCAGCCGATGATGTGCATCAGAGTGGACTTCCCCGATCCGGACGGACCCATCACAGCGACGTATTCGCCGGCGTCGATCCGCAGGTCGACGCCGCGCAGCGCCGCCACGTCCAGCGACCCGGTGCGGTAGATCTTGGTGACGTCCGCGAGCTCGATCACCGGGACGGGTTCGATGTCGGTGTCAGCCGTATCGCCCCAGATCGGTCCGGGCAGGGCGCCGTCCGGCACGTATGGCTGCGGGCCGATCTCGGTGTCCGGATCGGGGGACGCCTCCCAGGCGGCCGTGTCGTGCCCAGCGGTAGGTGCAGGCCGGGCGTGCGTCGAACCGGGGTCGATCCCTGGGGGTGTGTCGTCGGCCGCCGCGGCGGACCCGGTAGGCGTGCCCGCGACTCGTGGAACTACGCCCTCCGGCTCCGTTTCGTGGGGCGCGCGCGGGGCGGCGCCCCACACCGGCGATGGTCTGTCAGTCGCCTGGGCGCGCGCGTCGCTGCTGCCGATCCGGTCGTCCGCGTCAGTTCCCACCGGTCCCCCGTCCCGCTCCGCCGCCGAATCCACCGACTCCGCCCGCGCCGCCGAATCCACCTGTCCCGCCGGTCCCACCGAA
>JBBQGJ010000363.1:0-6988 GCA_038322925.1 Mycobacteriales bacterium | reverse complement strand
AGGTGTTTGTCAATTCCACAGAGTTACGGCGGTCATAGCGAAGGGGAAACGCCCGGTCCCATCCCGAACCCGGAAGCTAAGCCCTTCAGCGCCGATGGTACTGCACCGGCCACGGTGTGGGAGAGTAGGACACCGCCGGACGTACATTCCCGAGGGAGGTCACACGCATTCAATGCGAGTGACCTCCCTCGGCTTTTGTATCTCCAACAAACGGGAAAGTATTAATATGCCGACCACAGGCCGCACGTCATGACCGATTCTTCCGACGGCGACCGCCCCGAACGTACGGCGAAAGCGGCCGGTGAAAGCGGTGACGGTTCGTCGGGGGCCGGCGATCGCCCAGCAGGAAACGACAAGAGCCGGGCCGACAGCCGGGCAAGTGGCGACCGACCGGATCGAGTCGATCGCTCCGGTCAGCAGGATGGCCCCTACGAGCGCACCGATGGCGGCCGTGGTTCCAGTGGATCGGCCGAGGGCGGCCGCACCGACCGGCAGTCGCGGGCATCGTCCACGACCGGCCGCTCGGACAAACCAGGCAAGTCCTTCCAGCGGCGTGCGTCGCAGCCCGCTCGCGGGCGTTATCCCACAGACGATCGGACCGCGAGGGATTCCGACCGGCCGCGCAGTGCCGACCGCTCGCGTGGCGAGGATCGGAGAACGACCGATCGCCGTGGCGATGATCGGTCGAATCGGTCCCGCACCGACCGCGACGGGTCGGAGCGCCGGGACGGGCCCTACCGGGCGACCGGTCCGGACCGCGGCGACCGGCCCTATGGTGACCGTCCACGCGCCAAGGGCCAGGACCATGATCGCCCCGACGGTGATCGCCCCGACGGTGATCGGCGCGAATGGGGCTCGCGCGACAGCGGCTCGTACCGGGGCGGATCAGGCTCGGAACGGGATCGTCCGCGTGGTGAGGGCCCGTACCGGGGCCGTACCGCTGCCGATCGTGCCGGCTGGACCGGTTCGCGTGGTGAGGGCTCGTACCGTGTTGGCGCGGCGTCGGATCGCGATCGTCCGCGTGGTGAGGGCTCGTACCGTGGTGGGTCGGCGTCGGATCGTGATCGCCCCGGGGGCTCGTACCGAGGTGGGTCGGCGTCGGATCGTGATCGCCCGCGTGGTGAGGGTTCGTACCCGGCTCGTCGCGATTCCGATCGTGGCGGCTGGAGCGGTACGCGCGGCGAAGGTCCGTACCGCGGGGGCTCACCCCCCGATCGGCAGCGCCCGCGTGGCGACGACTCCGAGCGCGACCGCCGCCCCGATGACGGCGCAGATCGCGGCGGCCGATTCGATGGCGACCGCGCGCGCGGAGCAGGCTCTCATCGCGATCGTCCGTCATACGACAAACGTCGTGACGAGCGAGATCGCCCGCAGGCTGGGCCGTCTCATCACGATCGCGCACGCCCAGATCGTGATCGTGCAGATCGTGATCGTCCAGATCGTGATCGTCCAGACCGTGCCCGCTCAGATCGCAATCCTGCCGATGGGGAACGTCCGGGCGGCGAAGTCGCGTATCGTGACCGGCCGCCAACTGGTGGTTCGTCCGGCGGTCGAGCTTCCGCCCGCGGCGAACGTAGCGATCTCCCGTATCGCGGTCGCCCGCAGGGCGAATGGCCGGAGCGATCCGGTAGCAGCTGGACATCCGGCGAGCGAGCACCGCGAGCCGGCCGGGATCGGGCAGATCAAGGTTCGCGATCCTCGGACCGACCGGAGCGCCGCCCACCGTGGGAGCACCGGGAGGATCGCCCGCGGCGCGACGACAAGGATGCACCGGGCGGTAGCCAGGATCGCCGGTACGGATCGGCGGGCGGCGCCGACCGTCCGCCCCAGGATCGCCAGTACCAGGATCGCCAGTACCCGGACCGCCCGCACCAGAATCGCCCGCGTGACAGGTCCGACGAACGCGATGCCCCGCGCGCAGACCGCGGCGGTGCGAACGACGATCGTGCCTGGCGCACGGCGAGTGACCGGCCGCGGCGCGACGACCGCGGGCACGACCGGCCGCGCCGGGACGACCGCGGGCACGACCGGCCGCGCCGGGACGACCGCGGCACCGGCCGTACCGATCATCCCGGCCACGACCGGGCAGCCGGCCCGCGAAAGGTCGTCGGTCTCGGCGCGGACCTGAGCGCCGGCTTCCGTGAGACGCCGTCCGCACCGGCGGAACACCCGCGGGAGAAGCGCGACTGGGACGCCGCACGTCACAAGCCGGAGACCGAGCGCGACCGCGGAACGCGCCAGTCGACGGGTCCGCGCTCGGCCGACCGCCGACCGCCGAGTGATCGCCGACGCGCCGAGGCGTCGGACGGCACGCCGCGAGGGCCGGAGCGTGGTTCGCGGCGTCGTGAGGAAGACATCGGCGAGAGCTGGCCGGACCTGCCGGAATGGGCGACTCCCGACGAGCTCGACGCCGACGTGCTGCGCGACCTCCGCGGCCTGAGCAAGGACGGAGCGGAGTTCGTCGCCGGGCATCTCGTCGCGGCGGGCTCACTCGCCGACGAGGAGCCCGAACTCGCCTGGCTGCACGCGCGGGCGGCGCGGGCCAGGGGCGGCCGCATCGCGGTGGTCCGGGAGACCGTCGGGCTGGTCGCTTATCGCGCGGGGGAATGGGCCGATGCGATCGGCGAGCTGCGCGCTGCTCGCCGGATGGGCGGCGGCCCTGGACACCTCGCGGTGATGGCCGACTCCGAACGCGCCCTCGGGCATCCCGAACGCGCCATCGAACTATCGCGGTCCGCCGAGGCCGACGATCTCGACGAGGACGCGGCGATCGAGTTGGCCATCGTCGTCGCCGGGGCGCGAGCCGACCTCGGGCAGATCGACGCGGCGCTCGCGCACCTGGAGCGGATCGGCTGGCGCGAGGAGGCGCCAAACCCCCGCATCGCCTACGCCTACGCCGACCTGCTGCTGCAGGCCGGCCGGAGGCAGGAGGCGCTCACCTGGTTCGTCCGGGCGGCCGACGCCGACACCGACGAGGAGACCGACGCCGGGGATCGGCTCGCCGAGTTGAGTGCCACCCTGGGCGAAACCAGTTTCACCGCCGCAGGTTCGGGATCCGACGACCTGGTTTCCACGGACGTTGGCTCGGCGGGCTTCCCGCCGGTCGACGGGGCGATCTCGAGCGTCGACATGCAGCCTGCCGCGGATCTCAGCGATACGCGCTCGGCCACCGGGCCGGCGGCACGGTCGGGGCGCGGTGCCGAAGCCGGCGGCGACAGCGACACCAAAGAGCCCCAGGAGTCCGACACCGCCGTCGGCACAGCTGGTTTCGAAACGGTTGGTGCGGACGTGGAGGCCGCGACCATCGCCTCCGGGGGCGTCACCGCCGAGAGCTCCGACATCGGGTACATCAATACGGATGACCCGGAAACGACTTTCTGCGCCGACGTCAACGGAACCGCCGACATCGACACCGGAACCGTCGACATCGCCACTAGAACAGACGACGTCACCGTCACCGACGACGTCACCGTCACCGACGACGTCACCGTCACCGACGCCGGGACGCGATCGGCGCCGGATGGGCCACCGGCCGGTGAGTCGGATGACCAGGGCCTTGCCGGTGCGGCGGACGCGAATGTCCCCGACACTGACACGGACAGCACGACTGGTACGTCGACAGTCATGATCGACCCCACCCCCGGTGCCGGCGATGCGAGTCCGTCCGCGGACCCGCTGTTCGTCCCGCCGCTGTTCTCCGACGATCCGTTGGCAGGAGACCGATGAGCACCTTGGCCGAAACCCACGATGCCTTGCTCCTGGACCTGGACGGCACCGTGTACCTGGGCGGTCAGCCGATCGACCATGTCGGACCCGCGCTGGCCAGGGCGGCGCAGCAAGGCGCACGCTCGGTGTTCGTCACGAACAACGCCTCACGGCCGCCGGCCGAGGTCGCCGAGTCGCTGACCGCGATGGGCGTGCCGGCGTCGCCAGCGGACGTGCTGACCTCACCCGAGGCGGCCGCGGACATGCTGATCGACCGCCACCCGGCGGGATCGAAGGTGCTGGTCGTGGGTGCGCCGTGGCTGGTCGAATCGGTCAGCCAGGTCGGCCTCACGCCGGTGCGGTTGGCGACCGATGAACCGGTGGCCGTGGTCCAGGGACACTCACCGGACAACGGCTGGCGGGAGTTGGCCGAGGCATGCATCGCGCTGCGGGCCGGCGCCGACTGGGTGGCGTGCAACGTCGACACGACGCTGCCCACCGACCGCGGGCTGTTGCCGGGCAACGGCGCGATGGTGGCGGCGCTGGTGGCGGCCACCGGCTTGAAGCCGCGGGTCGCCGGCAAGCCGGAGCGTCCACTGCTGGACGCCGCCGTTCACCGGGTGAACTCCCGCAGGCCGTTAGTCGTCGGCGACCGACTGGACACCGACATCGCATGCGCGCACGCCGCGGACGTGCCCAGCCTGATGGTCTTCACCGGCGTCTCCAGTGCCGCTGATTTGCTGGCCGCCCCGCCCGCGCTGCGGCCCACGTTCCTGGCGTTCGACCTTCGCGGACTGGTGGACGAGGACCGGTCGGCGCGCATCCCCGTCGGCGTGGCCGACGGCGCGCGCAGCGTGGAGTGGTCGGTCGACAACAAGACAAGCCGTCTGGTACTGGCCTCCAGCCAGCAGGGAGCCGATGTGCCGCAAGCTGTTTCGGACGCCGGGGCGCTGCGGGCGCTGGCGATGCTGGCCGCAACGGCCTGGGCGTCCGGCGTGACGGCCGTGCACGCGCAGGACCAGGCCGCGGCGGCGGCGCTGTGGCGGTGCAAGCTGGCCGGGACGACCTGAGCATCTCCGGACGCCCCGTCGGCCGGTCGTCGATGGTCAACTGGGTGGCTCGGCTAGCGTGAAGGTCGTCGAATCCTCCGGCGATTCATCGTCGGCGCGGGTCAACCGGCTGCCAGACCGCCGTGTTCGTCAGCAGCTTCAGGTTCGTCAGCAGCTTCAGCGGGAATACGGGGAGCCAGGACGTCAGGGAGGGAAGCGATGCAGGACTCCGAGGACCGCACCACCCCGCCAACCGTCGGCGCTCCCATCGCGCCTGCTGCCCGGCCGTCGGCCGACGAGGCGAGCGCCGGCCTGGACGGCGTGCTGGAGGACCTGGAGTCACTCGACGATCTCGACGTCGGTGAGCACGTTGCCGTGTACGGGCGCATGCACACCGCACTGACCGACGCATTGGCCCGCACCGCCGACTCCGGGCCCGAGCCGGAACGCTGACGTGCGCCGTGCGCGGCTGGATGCCGAATTGGTGCGCCGCGGACTGGCCCGCTCCCGCGAGCAGGCAGCCGAGCTGATCTCCGCCGGCCGGGTGAGTTTCGGCGGGCGCGTCGCCACCAAGGCCGCCACCGCCATCGGCCCGGGCGAGCCTGTGCTGGTCAAAGAGGACGTCGCCGACGAACACTGGGCGTCGCGCGGCGCGCACAAACTCATCGGCGCACTGGACGCGTTCACCGAGATCACCGTCGACGGGCGCCGGTGCCTGGATGCGGGTGCCTCCACCGGGGGGTTCACCGACGTGTTGCTGCGCCGCGGCGCTTCGCGGGTCGTCGCCGTCGACGTCGGCTACGGCCAGCTGGACTGGCGGCTCCGAACGGATCCACGCGTTGATACCCACGACCGCACCAACGTGCGGACGCTGACGCCGGGGATCATCGGCGGCAAGGTCGACCTGATCGTCGCGGATCTGTCCTTCATCTCGCTGGGCCTGGTGCTGCCCGCGTTGATCGGTTGCGCCGCCGCCGGGGCGGACATCGTTCCGATGGTGAAGCCGCAGTTCGAGGTGGGTCGGGACCGGCTCGGTGCCGGCGGGGTGGTGCGCGACCCCGCGCTGCGGGCCGAGGCGGTGCTGGGTGTCGTCACCGCTGCTGGTCTACTTGGCTGGGGTCTGGCGGGTGTGATCGCCTCGCCGCTCCCCGGACCCAGCGGCAACGTGGAGTTCTTCGTGCACCTGCGTCGTGACGCCCCGGTTGACGATCGCGGTGCCGAACGATCGAGGCGGATGATCGACGTCGCGGTGAAGGAGGGACCGGCATGACAGATCGACGGGTGCTGCTGGTCGCGCATACCGGTCGCCCTGAGGTCGCCAGAACGGCCGCGGCGGCCTGCAAGCGGCTGGGCGACGCCGGGATCGAACTCGTCTCGCCGGCCGGCGAGAGCAGCGAGTTGGACCTGGCGGTCTTCGACCCGCACGACCATTCCGACGCACCGATCGAGATCGTGCTGGCCCTGGGCGGCGACGGCACGCTGCTGCGGGCCGCGGAACACGCCAGGCCACTGTCCGTTCCGGTGCTGGGCATCAACCTCGGTCGGGTCGGGTTCCTTGCCGAGGCGGACGTCGACCAGCTGGACGACACGCTGGACGCCGTCATCGATCACCGCTACCGGATGTCCTCCCGAATGACGGTCGAGGTCACCGTCGAGCACGAGGGCAGGCTGATCGCGACCGGCTGGGCGCTGAACGAGATCAGCGTCGAAAAGGGCACCCGGGAAAGAATTCTCGATGTCGTGGTCGAGGTCGACGGGCACGGGGTTTCCGCGTACGGATGCGACGGTGTGCTGATCGCCACCCCCACCGGTTCGACGGCGTACACCTTCTCCGCGGGCGGCCCCGTGCTCTGGCCCGGCGTGGACGCGTTGCTGGTGGCGCCGTCCAACGCGCACGCGTTGTTCGCCCGGTCCCTGGTGGTGGCGCCGGAATGCACCGTCACCGTGCACATCGACCCAGCCGGTCAGAACGCCGTGCTGGCCTGTGACGGGCGGCGGATCCACGAGATCCCGCCTGGTTCCCGAGTGCACGTTCGCAAGGGCCAGAAGCCGGTCACCCTGGTCCGGCTGACCGACCAGGTGTTCACCGATCGGTTGGTGCGCAAGTTCAAGCTCCCGGTGCACGGGTGGCGCGATCAGCGGTACTAGCGGCCCGACGCAGTCTGGACGGCGGCCAAACCAGAACAGCGGCAGTGATAGAGTTTTCGAGCCCGCGAAGCCGGTTCTACCCACAG